>DVOE01000015.1 GCA_018713795.1 Candidatus Limadaptatus stercoripullorum | reverse complement strand
CATGCGCCTGATGACCACCAAGAAAGAGCGCGCCATCGTCATGAAACCCACCCGCAAGGTGACCAAGACCGAGAAGATCCTCTTCCCCATCGTGGTCATCATCGCGACCTGCCTGTTCCTGCCCTCCGTCGCGCCGCTGCTCGGCTGCCTGATGCTGGGCAACCTGCTCAAAGAGACCGGCGTCACCGCGCGTCTCAGCGACACGGCGCAGAACGCGCTCATGAACATAGTCACCATCCTGCTCTCCGTCTCCGTTGGTGCGACGGCGCACTTCAGCACCTTCCTCACTCCTCAGACGCTGCTCATCATAGTGCTGGGGCTGCTCGCCTTCGTGTTCGCCACCGTCGGCGGTCTGGGCATAGGCAAGCTCATGTGCTGGCTGAGCAAGGGCAAGATCAATCCGCTCATAGGTTCGGCGGGCGTCAGCGCGGTGCCCATGGCGGCGCGCGTGTCCAACCTCGAAGGTCTGCGCGCCAAACCCGGCAACTACCTGCTCATGCACGCCATGGGTCCCAATGTCGCGGGCGTCATAGGTTCCGCGGTCGCGGCGGGCTTCCTCATGGCGGTGTTCAGCTGAGGATAGGATGCGCAAGCCCGGCAAATACTACGCTAAAAAGCAAGGCGGGAAACTGCCTTGCTTTTGCTTTGACGAGGTGACTTCCACTTCGGACGCCGCCAAGCTCATCATCCACGAGGGCGGGGCGGAAGAGGTGTTCGCCGTCATCGCCGCCGAGCAGTCAGCGGGCAGGGGACGCATGGGACGCCGCTTCGTCTCGCCGCGGGACAAGGGGATCTACCTCACCCTGGCAAGACGGGTAGCGCGCGAGGGCGACTACAGCCCGCTCGGCTGCTTTGTCTCTCTCGCCGTCTGCCGTTTCGTGGAAGAGACCTTCGGCGTCCCCTGCACGCTGAAATGGCCGAACGATGTCCTCTCGGGCGGCAGGAAGATATGCGGCATCCTCCCCGAAAGCGTGTACGGCGCGGGCGGGGAAAGATATGTGCTCGTGGGCATTGGGGTCAATGTCCTGACCACGGAAGAGGACTTCGGTGAACTCGCGGATATCGCCACATCGGCACTTTTAGAGAGCAGAAAGAGCGATATAAACCTTATTTTGCGCGGAAACACCCGCGCCGCGCTCATAAAGCTCGGCGGCGCGCTCGCCGTGCTCGCGGACGAGACCGCCGTCAGGTGGCTCGCGGGAGACGCGGGGCTTGTCCGCGAATACGAGGAGCGCCTCGGCACCGTCGGCGAGGATGTGGAGTTCGACGCCTCGGACGGAAAGCGGCGCAGGGGAAGGGCGGTCGGCGTCACCGCGGACGGCGCGCTCACCGTCTTTTCGGACGGCACGATGTACACCGTGAGGTGGGGGGAAGTCGTGACCCGCGCGGACGAGGCAAGATGATTGACACCTGCTCGCAAATTGGCACTTGTGTTTAGTCTTTCGCCGTTTTATAATTAACGGTGTGGCGCGCGTGCGCGCCCGCTTGTTAAGGAGGAGTTATGAAGAGAACCATCGCGATTTTGCTCAGCCTGCTTTTGCTGGTAGCCAGTGTCACTGCACTGGTCGCGTGCAATCCTGATAACGAACAATTCTATTGGGGCGAGGGGAAGGAAGTGGCCGCTTCCGACAAGACGGAGATCGTCTACCTCGGCGACTCCATCGCGGAAGGCATCCTCGGCGCGTCCCCGTTGTCGCTCAGGCATGAGTACGCCTACGCCAATGTCATCGGCAGGCGCAACGATTTCACTTACTACAACCATTCCGTCTCAGGGCATCTCACCGACGACATGCTCGCCCTCATCTCCAACGAGGAGGGTTACGACGGCGCGCGCGGGCTGATCTCGCACATCAAGACCGCCGATGTCCTGCACATTTCCATACTCGGCAACGATGTCCTGCAGGACCGTCCCGATGTCGTGCTCACGGATAACCCCTACGGCGAGTATGTCTCCATGCACCAGGTGGTCTGCGACGCGATGATAAGAAACAACTACGACGGGCTCAACATCGCGCTCTACGGCGACGCCGCGGGCGCGGGAAGGGGCGGCTCTTACGGCTATGTCATTCAGATCATCGACCGCCTCATCGAGCTCAACCCCGACGCGGTCATCATCTTCCAGAAGATCTACAACCCCATCGCGAATGTGGACACCCCGCTCGTCAAGGCGAACACCCGCGCCACGCTCGATGCGGCGCGCGTCGAGGTCACCCTCGACTCGCTGCACGAGCTCGGCAACAACCTCATCGGCAGGATGAACGCGCTGCTGCAAAAGGCGGTGGACGAGTTCAACGCCGCCAAGACCGCGGAAGACAAGTGGACGCTCACCACCGTGGACGGGCTCGCCGCGTTCAACAAGATCTATGACGAGAAGGGCGCCGACGCCGCGTGGGATCTCATCTATCCCGACGGCATACATCCCTCCGACGAGGGTCATGCGGTGCTCGCCGACCTCACTCAGGCTAAGCTCGAGGAACTCGGGCTTGTCAATTCGGCTGAGGCATTGCTCAGATATAAAATGATGCGAGTAAATTTCCTGTTTGACGAGTTCGAAGGCAAACTCGACAACAAGTGGGAAGCTGTAGCGAAGGTCATGTCTGCGGCCTCCTGCGCCGAAGTCACCGACATCTTCTTCAGGGCGACCGAGGGCGTGACTCCCGATTACTCCATCGACCATTCCGCGCCCGTGCAGTCCGACACCGTCGTCGAGACCCAGTTCAGGATCGACACCGTCAATACCTCGGTGTGGGGCATGCCCGGCAGCACGATAGGCGGACTGCTCGACCTCGAGAAGAGCGGCATCTTCCTCAGGAGCGACGGCACCATGTCTCTCCGTCTCATCCTGAACGAGACCGCTTCCTCCGCCATCAACGGGATGCTCGGCGAGCTGCTGACGGGCGGGACGGTGGATCTGTCATCCTTTGAAGAGACCTATCTCGAGCCCATCGCGCCGGGAGTCTCCCTCGACGACATCAACGCGCTTCTGGACACCGCTTACGATTGCCTGGGACTGAAACTCATCGGCTACGATCCCGCGAACCCCGATCCCGGCATCGCCGCGCTGATAGAGGGGCTCGAGAACGGCAGACTGCCCGAGTCGCTGTCCATACCCGCGGGCTTCGGCGTCGAGCTCAATTACAACTACACCATGAAGAAGGTGCAGAGCGCGAACGGCACCGTCTATGACGCCGTCTATCTCACTCCCTATGACGGGGACACCCAGCCCTTCATAGTCATGACCATGGGGAGCAAGACCTATGACATGAACCCCAATGTCGCGCCGGACGATCCTTCCGCCGATCTCTACAAGACCGACGGGCCCAAGACCGCAAGGACGCTGACCTTCATGGTCGACTTCATCAAGCTGCAGTTCTCCGCGATCGAGAATGTGGACGGACTGTTCGTGGATCCGTTCGCGTGAGCCGCGAAGCAAGAAAACAAAAAAGCGCGGAGCCGTGTGCCCCGCGCTTTTTTATGCCGACTTGTTTTCTTTCAATGCTCTGAGGGGGAGTCCGCCGCTTTTTGCTTTATCTGCGAGCCGAAGAGGAATATGCCGAAGGAATAGCCTTCCGTTTTCTTTCGGTAGATTAGCAGGGGCTCGGGCGTGCCCTCGACGGGCAGCGGACGGCAATCCTCCGCTTTGATGTTTTCGAGGACCTCTTTGAACACTCTCGCAAAGGAGGGCGGGAGGGGCTTCCCTGAGTGCGCGACGCAGATCGCGCGGCAGCTTTCTATCTCGGGAAGCAGGGAGGCTATGGTCGCGGCGTAGCCGCCCGTCGTGCTCTCCGGGCAGGTGAACAGCCAAAGCGCGGCGTTTATGGCGTCTCCCGCGAACATCAGGCGGGATTTGTCGTCGACGAGAAGCACGCTGCCCGCGGTGTGCCCGGGACAGGGCAGCACCCGCACCGTTCTGCCGCCGAGATCTATGGCGTCCGGGAGAGGGGAGTACTCCGCCTCGTCCGCGTCGAGGTGCATGAGCGATGAGAACCATTTCGCGGGGCGTTTGAGGAGAGGATGTTTCAGGACGGTGGCTTCCGCCACGCCTTGCAGTAGCGCATTTGACGGCACTCCCGCCCGCGCGGGCAGATCCGCCTCGCCCACCATGGCTGCGCCGAAGAACTTGTTGCCGCCGCTGTGGTCGGGGTGAAGGTGGGTGTTGACCACCGTGACGGGGAGGGAAGTCAGCCCGGAGACCGTCTTTTTGAGATCCACTTTGCCGTAGCCCGTGTCGATGAGCAGCGCCCGTTCGCTGCCGATGACGAGGTAGCACCCGACCCCGAGTTTTTCGGTTATCCGGTAGATGCCCGGCTCTATCTTTTTGATTTTGGGCATGTCGTCCTCCGCGCGGGAATGTCCGCTCCGTCATTTTACACCCCCGCCCGCCGCATTGCAATGAGGAAAAGGAAACGGCACCCCGGGGAGGGTGCCGTCCCGCGGAAGAAGAAAAGGGAGAGCATAAAACTTCTTCCGCCGCAAAGGGGGGGGTTATGGGTAGGATGGGATCATGCGGTTTGAGTGCCCTCGGCGGGAGCTTCTTCCGCGCCGAAGAGGGCTTCGTAGAGGTCGTTCCAGTCGGCTCCGCCGCGCGCGGTGTAGCCTATCGTGAGCTCGCCCGTCTCGGCGTCGGCGATGTAGTACACATCAAGACCCGCGCGGAGTTTGACGCCCGCGACGCTCTTCATGATGTCGACCTTGACGCACTTGTTGCCTGCGGCGTTCACACCGCGGCTGTAGCGGATCTCGGTGCCGAACAGCTCGTCGATCGCGTCCACTCCGAGGGTGTTGCTCCTGACCACCAGCTCTTCGCCGTCCTCATCCGTCTCGAACTCGAGAGAGAAGGAGTAGACCCCGACGCCGAGGATGTGGACTTCGTAGTTGAGCTCCTCTTCGATCTCGCCCGTTTCGGTGGAGAATTCCTGCTCGAGCCTGATCATGTTGCCGAGAGAATCGCTCGCGGTCATGGAGAATTCCTGTTCGTTCTCGTCGCCTTCGGACTCGATCTCCATCTCGCCGCTTATCTCGAACTCCTTGTCGCCTTGGAACAGGATGCCGTCGAGACGGTATTCGCTCTCGCTCTCGAGGTCGATGTCGTCGTCATCGTCGTCATCGTCCGCGAGGAGATGAGTGTTGTAGTAGAGCACATATTCGTCCGCTTCGCCGGTCAGCGCGCTGACGGCGGATATGGTCAGCTTGTGCGAGAAGTCGGTGCGGTCGGAGATCTCGGTCTTGACCACGACCGAGGAACGGTCGATGAAGTCCTCGATCGCCTCTATCTGCTCGGCGATCTTCTTGAGCATGGAGCTCGACGAGGCGTTTATCTCGCCGCTGATCTCGCCGTAGGCGGAATTGTCTGCCGCCGCCGAAGCCGCGGACGCGCTGCCGCCGCTCGCGCTCATCATGGACGCCGCGGACGCCACCGCGTAGCCTATGGTGTGGGTGTTGCTGCCCACCGCCGCGGTGTCGTTTTCGCCGGCGGGCGTTTTGGGATCGCAGGCGACGAGAGCGAGCGCGAGCACGCCTATCGTCAGCACCGCGACAAGAGATATCAGAAGTCGTTTGGTTTTCATGTGGTTATCCTCCAAGCGTTTTCGTATATAAAACAACGGAGAGAGCGGTTTTGACCAACCCGCGCGAAAAATTTTTTTCGTATGGCGCGTACGCGTGCGTGCGGCGTAATGTAATACGGAGCGAAATGTCCGTCGCCGCGAACTCCTTTTTCGGGGCACAAAAAAAGAGCGCGGGGATGTCCCCGCGCCCGCTTTCGGCGCTCCGCTCAGACGGCGGATCCGAAGATCTTTTCGCCGAAGGCGTTCCAGTTGTCTTCCGCGGCGAATGTGAAGGCGAATTCCCCGCCTTCGCTCGCGGTGGCTACCGCTCGCGCGCTGCGCCGCGCGGTAAGGTCTTTGAGTTCGATTATCAGCCTGACCGTACCCGACGCGAGCGTCTCCGCTTCGTATTCGACGGCGATGTCCGACCAGTTGCCGCCGTCCGCGCGCGAGATGAATGCCACTTCGGTCTCCTCCTTGCCGTCTTCGTTGCCGAGCTCTATCGAGTACTCCTCGACGGGTGCGCCTACGGGACGCTCGGAGTTATAGAAGGCGTATTCGAACTCCTCTTCGCTCTCTCCGGGCTCCTTCTCGCTGCCGTAGGAGAGCAGTATGCAGCAGTCCTCGCCCACGGCGAGAAGCTCGAGTTCGCGCTCCGTCTCGTCCTTTTCGGTCTCGGTCTCGAGCTTGCCCGTCACCGCGTAGGTCGCGCCGCCGTAGCTCATCACGCCGTCCAGCCCGAAGTTCTTCTCCTCGTCGAGATCGAACTTGTCGCCGTACGCGCGGCTCTCGCCCGTGAGCTCGGTGAGTTTGTAGTCGAGCACGAAGGAAGTCTCGCCGCCGCCGGGGAGCAGGGTGGTGACGGTCAGCGTATGGTCGTAGCCCTCCTTTTGGGAGACGCCCTGCGTCACGCTCATGCCCGAGCGGTCGATGAAGGAGCCGATCACGGCGAGTTGCTTCAGAAATTCCTCCTCGAACATGACTTTGTAGTCGGGATCGAGGGCGTAGGCCTCCGCAGAGGCGGTCGCGGCTCCGCCCGATCCGAGGACGGCGAGCGCGGACACCGACGATGCCGCCGAGTAGCCTATGAGCGCGCTGTTGCTCGCGGAAGCGGCGGGGGTTTGTCCCGTTCCGCCGCCGGGAGAGTCGGGGTAGTAGACGGAGCCTTCGGGCAGTTTGTCCGGATCGCAGGCGGCGAGCAGCACCGCGCCCAGCGCCAGAACGACGGCGAGAAGGCAGACGGTCAAAGTTTTTTTCATGGCGGTTTCCTCCTGTCGCGTTGGTCAGTCAAAGAACGAGGCGAGCTCGTCCAGCATTTCGGATTTCCATTCGTTGGTCTCCCGCGCCACCGCGAGAGCGAATTCGCGCACATCCTCTTCGTAGAGGTCGATCATGTCCTCGAACAGATCCTCGAGGCTGTCCATGAACTCTTCTATTATGTCCCCGCCGAGGAGCGCCCCCGCGACGACATCTTCGTAGAGGGTGCGGATGGCGGAGCCGAGGTCGATATAGTCGTTGCCGACCAGCTCGATGAGGCGGGAGACGAGATCGAGACCGAAGTCGTCTTCGTCAAGGTCGTCGAGCAGCGTGAGCGCCGACCGCAGCCCTTCGGCGAATTTGTCGAGCGAGGACTTTTCGGCGGCGAGTTTGTCCGCTTCCGCCTTGGAGCCTGAGTCGGAGTAGCCCTTTTCCAGGCGTTCGGCGACGGCTGCCATCCTGTTCTCGTCGTAGGAGTTGAGGAGTTTGTCGAGGTCGCTCGCGCCCTCGGAAGCAAGCGCGCGCTCGGAGCGCCCCGTCAGTCTGCGCACGGCGTCCACGAGGATGCTCTTGCCGGGCGAGCAGTAGTCGGTCGCGCGGTAGGCGTAGCGCGTGCCGTCTTCCGCCTCCTCCGCGTTCGCCGCGTGTACGCCCGTCTTCCAGCCCGCGCTCGAGAACAGTCCGAGCAACGAGTTCGTCAGCGAACGGCTGAGTTCGGATTCCCTCGCCGCGCTGTCGTTGACCGTGAGTAGCTCCACCGTGCGCGTCTCGGTGGTGTCTATGAGCCCGAGCGCCGCACATTCCAGCATTATGAGCTGCACCGCTTCGCCCGCGGGTCTGCCCGTGAGATCCATGCCGTACAGCACCACCGCCGCGTCTTCGTTGAGGGGGGTGACCTCGGTCACGGTGTCGTCGCCCGCCACGCTTATGCCGAAAGCGGGATTGACGGACAGGCTGACATAGGTGACGGGAGAGGGGATTATCGCCACCGTCGCGAACGCGAAGTAGAAGGACAACGCGACCATCACCGCCGCGAGCACCGCGACGACGACGATCGCCGTCCTGCGCCGAGCGGGAGAGACCGAAGATCTCGTCCCGCCCGCGGCGCCCGCCGCGGCGAGAGCGGGCTCGCGCGCTTCCGCGGTCTCGGCCGCCGTGCCGAGCTCGGAGAGGACGCGGCTGCGGACGCGCTCTTTGAGCTCGCCCGAAGGAAGCACGGACTCGGCTTCTTTTTTCAGCAGCTTGTCTATGCGTTTCATTGCCTTTCCTCCTCTTCGAGATATTTTTTGAGTTTGCTAAGCGCCGACTTGTATCTGTGGCTCACCGTGCTGACGGGCATCCCTTTGATCTTCGCGACTTCCCGCCTTCTGTAGCCCGCCACCGCACTCATGATCACGATCTCGTAGTCGTCGGGCGGGAGCAGTTTCTCCGCCGCGGCGATGAGTCCGGCTCCCTCGGCGGGGTCTCCGCCCGCCGCGAACATAGCTTCGTTTTCGGCAAGATCGGTGGCTATCTCTCTCGCGTTCTTTTTCACGGCGTTGAGCGCCGTGCGCTTGGCGATGGTGGTCAGCCAGGCGAGGAAACTGCCGCCGTCGTAGGAGCCCAGGTGCCCGAGCGCGCTGATGTAGGCGTCCTGCACCACATCCTCCGCCGTCTCCTTGGAGCCGCATATGCCGAGCGCGACAAAAAACACGACCTTGTAGGTTGCATCGTATATCTTGTCGAATTGCCCTCCGTCGCCCTCTTTGAGGCGCAGGACGGCACGCTCGAGCGCTTCCTTTGTCATCTTCTATGCTCTCCGTATATATAACAATCCGCCCGCGCGTTTTGCCAACCTACGGACGGAAAAATTTTTGCGGCGTGAACTTTTTGCCGGACGCGGTGTTTATTCTCTCAAAACGGCGCGTTTAACCGTCAGTCCGGATATCTGAGCCTCGGCGTCTCCTCGAGCATCCGGGCGTAGCGGGCGGTGTAGTATTTCGCCATGGCGAGGTTTTGTTCGAGGTAGTTGCCGCACTCCTCGGGCCTCGCGCCCGGGATCTCGCCCTCGTAGGACAGGATGAACGAGCACATCTCCCCGATGAGAGGCAAGGCGTCCTCTGGGGAGCGGTCGCCGAACAGGATGAGGTAAAATCCCGTGCGGCAGCCCATGGGACCGAAGTAGACGATCTCGTCCGCGCGGGAGCTGTTCCTGAGGAAGGTCGCGCCGAGGTGTTCGATGGTGTGGAGGGCGGGCATGTCCATCACGGGCTCGCGGTTGGGGGCGGTGAAACGCAGGTCGAATGTGCTGACGACCGCGCCGTCCTTCTCGTCTTTCCTCGAGAGATAAAGCCCGCTCTCAAGGCGCAGGTGATCCACGGTGAAACTCGCTATTTTGCGCATATCTCTCCTATTTTGCCCAGGTGAAATTTTCTTTTCCCGCGCCGAGCTCGAAGTGCAGTTTGGCGATCCCGAGGTCGGTCTTGACGAAAAATCCGGGCGAGGTGGTCGCGGTGACCATGTTTCCGCGAAGGGTGAACATGAACTTTTGCTGGTTGAGGGCGGTGGGCGCTTTGAGGGCGGCGTCCACACCTCTCGTGAACCAATCGGGCGGAGCGCCTTCCGCCCGCGAGACTTGCTCGCGCGTCTTGGACTTCCGCGCCCGCCCCTCGGTCTCGCCGTGTCCCACGGCGATGACGAGCAGCAATTTTTCCCCCTTTCGGACGGTGTAAGAGGAGCGGACTTTGGAGTAGGTGAGCCCCACCCAACAGGTGTTGAGCCCGAGCGTCTGCGCGAGCAACACCAGCCGCTCGCCGTAGTAGCCGCACTTTTCGCCGAGATCCGCGCCGCGCCGTCCGATCAGCACGATGTAGTCCCTGACGCCCGAGAATTCGCCGTAATGCGCCATCCGCCCGCCGAAAGCCTTTTCCTCGCCGCGGACGAGCTGGATGTTCAGCCCGCTCTCGCGGTTGCATTCGGCTATCTCGCAAAGAAGCGCCTCCGCGTCCGCGTCGCTTATCGGGATCCCGTCATAACGCCGCACGCTGTGCCGCGCGTCGATGGCTTCGAGAATGTCCATACTTTCGCTCCTCGTCCGCCTCCGCGGACGCCCACATTGTAGCATATATCCCGCCCGAGGTAAAGCTACCCCAAAAAGTAGCGGAGCGAGGTTCCACCGAGCGAGGACACTTTTTGGGGTTAAGACCCGTCTCTAATTGGCGGCTATGTAGGAACGCCACGCACAAGTTTTGTGCGAACCCAAACACCCTCAATTAGGCAGACTGCCCCGAGCGTGGTAATACAGTCCCCCTCCTTCCCTTCGGGCTTTCCTCCCCCACGCGGAATAGGGGACAGTCCTCGTATCATGCACGACATACGCGAGTGCGATACTCACGCTTATCGTGGCGCACTCACTTATTTC
>DVOE01000003.1 GCA_018713795.1 Candidatus Limadaptatus stercoripullorum | reverse complement strand
TGCGGCGGCGGAGAGGAGCTTTTCTTGCTCGCGCATATCCTCCGCGAGCCCCTCCGCGAACTTTTTCCCGCCGCTCCCCGAGGCGTCGACTTCGAGGAATGTGCCGAAGATGTCGTAAAAATAATACCGCTCCGCTCTGCCGCAGGCGGTGAGCGAAACGGTGATGAGGATGACGAGCAAAGCCGCCGTTACGGCGAGGCGGACAGCCCTTTTCATGACAGACTGCGGGCGGCGGGAGTCATCTCTCGTCCGCCGTGTAGATGATGCCGTAGGTGCCGGGGCCGCAATGCGCGCCGATGACGGGACCGACGGGCTGGGTGACTATCTCTGCGGCGGGCGCTATCTCGGCGATCCGCTCTTTGAGCTGCTCCACGAGATCGTCGCAGTCGGCGCCGACTATGTAGACGGGCGCGCCGTCCGTGGGGCGGTACTTGGAGGCGAACTCGGACGCGACGAAGGACATGGCTTTCTTTGCGCCGATGACCTTGGTGAGCACGCTTATCTCCCCTTCCCTGTCCACATGGAGGACGGGTTTCGCCTGGAGCACATTGCCCATGCGCGCCTTGGCGGGAGACAGTCTGCCGCCGCGGGCGAGATAGCGCAGATCGCCGACCACGAACTGCACGCAGACTTTTTGGACTATGGACTCGAGATAATCGTAAGTGGCATCGATGTCCCCGCCGCAGCCGGCGAAGAACTTTGCCGCCATATAGACCATGATCCCCGCGCCGAGGCAGATGTTCAAAGTGTCGAACTTGCGGTAGCGCGCCTTCGGGAACTCCTTCTCGAGGTCGGCTATCGCGGCGGCGAGAGGCTCGAAGGTGTTGGACATTTTTGAGGAAAAAGCGATGTAGAGGATATCCTCGCCCGCCTCGAACCAGGGACGGAAGATCTCGGTGTAGACCGACTTATTGAGCCCCGAGGTGCTGACCGCGCTGCCCGCGCGCATCCCGGCATAGAACGCCTTGAAGTCGGTGTTCTCGCCGAGGTCGTACATCTTCTCGACGCCGTCCACGGTGTACGGCATCGGGATGACCTTGACGCCGAGTTCGGCGGCGGTCGTGTACCACAATTCGCAGTCGGTGTCGCAGACTAAGATGGACATTGCTTCCTCCCCTGATAACGGACAATGACTTTTATGTCACTTATTTTATTATATAAGACGCGCGTTGTCAAATTATGTCCTCATCTGCAGTTGAGGAACAGCCCGTCGTCTATGTGCAGCAGCCCGTCCACCGTCTTGATGCCCGCGCCCGAGCGCGCCATGAGCGCGAAGAGCTCGGAGTCGTCGATGAGGCGGAGATGGCGGGTCTTTGCGGCAAACGCCTTGGTCTCGCGGTGGAAGCGCGAATTGGTGATGAGTATGCCCTTGGTCGCGCCGTAGGCGGTCATGACGCCGAGGAACTCCCTCGCCACCTTTATGGAGACATACGCGCGTTCGTTGAGCTTGGTCTTGGACTGGAAAAAGATGAGTTCCTCGAACCCCGCGGGATCGCGGATGACTATCTTGCCGTCGATACCGTTGTCGTCGGGACCCGCGGTCAGCTCGTTGCTGCGCACGGACTCGCCGTAGAGGGCGAGCAATATCTTCATGCTGAGCTCCTCGAAGAACTCCCCGCCCGCCTCGCTGATCGCCTTGATGACGGCGCGTTTGAGTGAGGCGGCATACTGCTCTTCGGTGATCTTTTTCGCCCTGCACTCGTTGTAGCGCTTGTCGGCGTGGGCGAGCAGCTTGCCTATGGGGGTGTCGGGATACTTGGGCGCTTCCTTGGCGCGGGCGGCGGCGCGCTTTCTGAGTTCCCTGCGCTTCTGGGTGCGGGTGAGGGTCTTCTTCTCCTCGACGGGTGCGGGAAGTGCGAGCCTGCCGTCCTGGACGGTGGTCAGCCTCGACGCGGCGAGCATCTCGTTGATGACCACGCCGGTCAGACTTTTGAGGCGGGTGCTCAGCGACTCGCAGCTGCGGTCCCTGAGCTCCTCGGCGGTGTAGCCGTAGCAGCCGAGCGACTTCTCGATGACGACCTTGCGGTCGAGGGGCCCTTCCGAACACACGCCGGCGACGGGTGACGGTCGGGTGCTGAGCCGTCCCGTCGTAGACAAGCTCGGTCTCATCCCAGACGAGCGTTATGCCGCGCCTGTCGATGGTGAGACTGCCCGAGACCACGCCCGTGACCGTGTAGTTGCCCGCCTTTTCGCCGTCCGCGATGACGGTCAGCGTGAACTCATAGGGACCGCCCGCGACCTTCGCGGTCGCGCCCGCGCCGCTCGGAGTGACGCCTGTCACCACCTCCTCGAGACTGTCGCGGGAGACGAGACCGTCCGTGACCGTAAGATTCGCCGCGGAGAACGCGTACGCCTCGCCGTCATAGGTCTTGCGGACATCTTTGCCCGCGAGGGTGAGGGGGCGCCGCTCTATCCCGAAGGTGTGCGTGCCACCCGCTTCTATCCTGTAATTGCCGCCCGCGGGGAGGGTCGCGGTGGCGGTGTAGCCGCTGCCCGCGTTGACCTCGGCGCCGCCGTAGCTCACCGAACCCACGACCGCGTCCTCTTCGCCGAGGACCGCGCCCGTCACGCCGGTGACGGTCGGGTGCTGCGCCGTGCCGTCGTAGACGAGCTCGGTCTCATCCCAAACGAGAGTAACGCCGCGCGGGGTTATCTCGAAGGCATGAGAGGCGTTTGCGACGGTGTAGTTCGCGGCTTGCTCGCCCGTGAGGGTGAGCCGCGCCGTGTAGCTGCCGGCATTCTTCATTGCGCCGGCTATCTCGGCGCCGATGACATCTTCGCCCAGGCCCGCGACCGTCGCGGAGGGAGCGTGCTGCTCGCCGTCGTAAACGAAAGACGCCGCGCCCCATTCCGCCGTGATCTCGAGAGGCTTGATCTCGAAAGTCGTCGTCTCAGCGCCCGCCTTGAACACATACTTCTCCGCGCTCTCGGCGTCCAGCGTCGCCCGCGCGGTGTATTTGCCCGCGTCTCTCACGCTCGTGAGGCTCGAGGTGATCGTCACGCCGTCGTCAAAGACGACATCCGCGCCGTCCGCCGCGACGGAAATGAGGAAGTCCGCGGCTTTGTAGACATTCTCGCCCTCGCCGGGGACGCTCCACACCGTGCCGAGCTCTTTTTTCGCGACGGTGACCTCGAGCGACGCGCGCGCGGAGGAAGTCAGCGAAGTGCTGTCCGCGCTCACCGAAACGGAAAGAGTGTAGGTGCCGCTGTCCGCGGGCAGAGGACGAAGGTCGGCGTACACCGCCGCCGTTCCGAGCGTCTCGCCTTCTTCGTTCGTCCATGCGTAGGAGATGTCGCAACCCTCAAAGGGCGGCTCGACCTCGGAGGCGATCTCGACCTTGTCGCCGTAGGTGTAGGCGGCGCCCGCTTCGGAAGGCGTGAGCGTAACTTCGGGAGCGTGCAGCGACCAGACCGGGCTCATGGTCACCATCCCGACCGAAGACTCGGCGTAGCGCGTCGAAAGAGCCGCCGAGATGTCGGTGACGCTCGTCCCGAGATGCGTGCCCAGATCCCAAACGAGATCGAAGCCCTCTCTCTCCCGGAAAGTCTCGGCGAGCTCGTTCGCGGCGGACGCCGTGGTGAAAGTGTAATCGTACGCCTCGCCGTTTATCACCGACTTGCCGAAGCCCGACTCGTCCTCGTAAACGCTGTCGTTGTCCTCGCCGAGCCTGACGCGGAACACCCTCTCGAAGGAGACCTCGACGCACACGCTCTCACTCAGGGGCGAGGAAAGCTCGTCCGCGGCGGAGAGGATATATCTGCCGTTGTTGTCGTAGTTGTATTTGAGATCGGCAAGCGACGACGCGTCCGATCTCTCGGCGTAGGCGATGCCCGCGCCTATGACCGAAATGTCCGCGCGCGAACCCTTGTCCAACACCGTCGTGGGAAGATACTCCCCGCCCGCGAGCTCCAGCGCCTCGTCGTCGTAGGAGAAGGTGATGTAGACCTCGTTCTCCTCGAGCCCCGTGGGCACGGACGCATTGGCTATCGCCGCAAGACCGCGTTTATTTTGCAGATCGGCGTAATAAAGTTCGTTTTTGTACAGGTCGAGCACATTCTTGTGCGCCATGAGGCGCACCGCGCTCACAGCCGCGTCGAGAGTGCCCAGCCCTTCGAAGGGGATGAACTCCTCGCCTTCGACGACTATCGCGGAGACGGTGGAGTCTGTAAGGACGGACGCCGAGATCGCCGTGACTTCGGCGCCGTTTATGCGTTCGGGGATGACCAGGGTATCCCCCCTGCCCTCCGCCGCGCCCGTGACGACATAGCCGCCGTCGCCGTCGCTCTCGTACACCGCCGCGCGAAGTTCCGCGGTCTCACCCTGCCCGAAATAGCCGCTGCCTATCGTGAACGCCGCGGACAGCGCCGTCACCGCGAGCAACACCGCCAGCGCGACGATCATGCCGGGCGCGCCGAGGCTGCGCTTTAGCCGCGAGGCGTGCCTCGCCGCGAGCGCGACCACGACTATCGCGACTGCGTGAGACAGGATGAGTATGACCGCCGCGGCAGCCGTCATCGCAAGTTCGCCGAGCGCGAAGTTTACGATCGCCGCGACAGCCGTCAGCACGGCGACGACGATCACATACGCCTTCCATTGGACGGCGGTGTATTTGAAGCGGTAGTTGGAAAGGCAGACGAGCAGGATGAACACGGCGTCCGCCGCAAGCAGCAGCGCCGCGGGGATGATGAATTTCACCGCTGCGCCTTCCACCGCCGTGACGACCAGCGCGACGATATCCGCCGCCGCCGCGAGCAGCGCGGCGGCGATGAGCGCCCATTTCCGACTGCGTATATTGCGGGTGGTCACTCCCGACCAATCGGTCTGTCTGATCATTTGCGGTCACCCCCTCTCGCGCCGTTGTTCCCGCCCGCAAACTCGCCTATCTTGCGGGGCGGGGCGATATAACCCGACTCGTTTGCCGAACTCTTGGGGAAGATGTAGATCTGCCTGCCCAGCGCGAACATGAGCATATCTTCGGATTCAAAGCAATATTTTTGCCCGGGAGGCGCCGCCATACGCTTTGCGAGCGGGAGCATGGACGAGAAACGCGCGTATCTCCTCCTCGCCGCCCTTGCGTTGGCGCACACCTTGGGATCGGCGGACTTGTCCCCTTCCGTCATTGCGCGGCCCGCTTCGTTGCAGAAGCGGCAGAGCCCCTTGGCGGTGAGTTCCTCGAACTGCCTGCCGCAGCAGGAGCATCTGCCCGCCTCGCCCGCGGGGATGAGCCGTTTGGTGTCGTAGGCGAGCGTCAGCGTGCTGGTCAGCGCGGGTCCGTCCGCTCCGTCGTAGACCACCTCTTCGGCGGCGCAGTCCTTGCAGACGGCGCGCCACTGCCCTGCCGAGTCCTGCAGGAATGCGAGCCCCGCGGCGCAGACAGTCCGCGTGCAGCCCGCCGTCCCGCGTCCCGGGATGTCGCAATGCTTCTCGATGATGTGCGAGCCGGACACATACGCCGCGATCTCGGTCAGCCTCGTCTCGTCGCAGCCGAGATCCGCCCGCGAGGGATCGAGGGCGAATTCCCTCTGCCCGCTCTCGGTCTCTACGGTGACGACATTGCCCGAGACCACCTCTTCGCCGCAGCTCAGACAGCGCAGAGTGACCGCGCCGCTGAGCCCTATGCTCGCCCTGAGCAAAGTGTCCGTCCCCTCCCTGATGTCGTAGACGGAATCCGACCATCTGACATGGGAGATGCCGAGCACTTTGACGGATTTGCAGACTATGGTCACCGTGCCGTAGGGACCGTTCTCTATCATATCGCGGAGGATGTCCTCGTCCTCTTTTCCCGCCATGACGACATACGCCGCGGCGTCGCCCGCGCCGAGAGTGGCGTCGAGCTGCCCGATGACCTCGCGGATCATATCCGACGCGCGCTGCCTGTCGTCGTTCGCGATCCCGCCTTCCGTGCCGATGTTTTGGATTATGTTGCGGTCTATCTCCGCTGCCTCGCGCCTGCCTATGGGCACCAGCCGCCTTATGCCGCGCTCCTCTTCGGAGCGGAAATATATCTTGCAAAGCACGGGCACCGACTCGCCGACCGAACTCAGTCCCGCGCGGAAAGTCAGCCCGTAGATGTCGTGCGCGGGCGCCATGGCGGAAGGTCTCACCACGAGTTTTCTCGCGGGGAACAGCCCGGCGGCAAGATTTGAAAGCCTGCGCATGTCGCTTGCGGCTTCCTTTGCGCTGCGCGCCGAATTCTGTTCGAACTCGAGCAGCGAATAGAGCTTGTGATACGCCTGCGCGGTGGACTCTATGAGCGCCGTCCACTCCGCGGCGTCGTTCTCGGCGACGCTGCCGCTCCTCACCGAAGCGAACCAGCTCGCGCCGTCCCTCTCCATCCTCTGTTTTTTGTCGCGCTTGCCGACCTTGGCGGCGCTCTCGTCGTAGACGAAGGACGCGGAGCCTTTGATTATGCGCCTCTGTCCGCCCGTCCCCGATATGGTCACGCGTTCGCCGCCCGCCTCCGCGCCGTCGAGATAACCCCCCCGAGCCAGCTCGTAGATGCTGTCGAACGCCTCTCTGTACTCTCTGCCTATGCCGTATTCCATAAGTCTACCCCTTGCTCCGCATGGCGAGTATCTTTGCTATGCCCGCGACATTATTGGACTCGGCGAGCAGATGTTTGCAGAACGCCGTGCCCTCGCCGTCGTGGCGGAAGTTCCAAAGCGCGCGGATATATGTGGCGAAAGTCCTCGCGACGATGGGGCGTATCACCCCGCGGTCGCCCCTCTCGGCGCACCTCGGGCAGGGCGTCTCCCACTTCTCGTCGAACTCGTACGCCCTGGGTTTGGGGGAACATTCCGCGTATTGGCAGGTGGTGCAGGCGGCGACGCTCTCGGGTCCGTCCGCAAAACGGCATTCCAGCCAACAGTCCTGCCTGTTGCACCTCTTGCACGCCGCGGCGAGCACGGTGGGATTGGCGGTCCTGTCCTCCTTGTATATCCTGATCACCGGGCACTTGTCGTAGAGCTTGCCGCCCGGCTTGAACCTGCTGCAATGCATGAGCGCGCAGACCTTGTTGCAATAAGGCGTGCGCACCCCCTTCTCCCAGGAGTTGCAAAGCGCGCCCGTGCTCCCGTAGGAGAAGCACCTGTACCCTTCGTCCTCCGCCGAACGGGACAGCATGGCGCCGCAGGTGTCGCACTTGAAGTCGTACACGCTTATCTCTTCCATGTAGGTGCCTCGGGGATCCGCCGCCGTGCAGTCCGAAGTCTCGCGGCACCACAGGTCCGGGGAGTTGTCCTTGCGCTTCTTCTCGTAGTCTTCGAGGGAATAAAGCGCCACACGCTGACACACCTTGCACCTCACAGCGACCATGCGTTCGCTGTTGCTGCCCGCGATGATGGTGGCGTCGCCGCTGTTTGTGGACATAAGCCCTATGCGCGAGAAATAAGCCAGCGAATAGCCCTCGAGCTTCTCCATGTCCGCGAGCGAATAGATGGTGACATCGTTGCGCTGACCTATGCGGAACACCCTGCCTATGCTCTGATCCATGGCGACGGGGTCGGCGGTCACCTGGAAGTTGATGATTATGTTGCACTCCTGCAGATTGACGCCCTCGGTCAGCCTCGGAGAGGTGACGATGAGCACCGCGTCGCGCTTTTCGGAGAAGGCGTCCTGCACCGCTTTGAGCCCCTGCTCGCCGCCTATGAGCAGACGCTCCTTGATCTCCCTGTCTGCGGCAATATCCGCGGCGAACCTCTCCGCGAGCGCCTCGTCGCGCCTGACCGAGTAGTCGAAGAACACGATTATGCGGCTGTTGCCGTGGCTCATGATGAGCTGCCGCGCCATGGCGAATTTGCGGCGGTAAGAGAGCTCGCGCGCCTCTTCTTCGGTGGCGTTTTCGGGATACGGGACGGGGATGATCCTGTTGTCCACGCTGTCCGGGCAATTCTGGAACTGTTCGTCGTAGTAATGCAGACTGCCGCGCTTGGGAAACAGCCTGCGGTCGAAATCGCCGCCGGTGCCCAGCCCCTTCCCGAACACTTCCTGCACGAGCAGCATGGTGCGCAGGCGTTTGACGGCGAGGGCGCGTTCGTCCCCGACGAGCGGGGCGGCGATCTTGCTCTCGGCGTACTCGTCGAGGGTCATGTCCGTGGTCGCGAAACCCGAGCGCTTCCCGCTTCCCGGATAAACCGTGCGGTGCACCGCGGCGCAGTTCGGGTCGTAAAGCCCCGCCAGCTCGAATTCCGTCCGCGAACCTTCTTCCTCGGCGACGACTCTCCCCGACGAGAGCGCGGCGGCGCTCGCGGGGAAGAAGAAGAAATTGACCACCTTCTTGCTCTTGCCGACGCCGTTGTCCCCGCCTCTTATCATGATGGAACCGAGCACGCCGTTGTGATAGGCGTCCGCGACGAACCTGTTGACCTCGTCCTCCATGGCGTGGCGCGGGTCGGGGTCGCGGGCGAGGAAATCCCTGACCACGGCGTCGCGCTCGCCCGCGGTGATCTCCTTGCCGAAGAAGTTCGCCGCCAGTCCGTTCATCACGAGATAGTCGTGGAACTTCTCCCTCAGCGAAGGCAGCGTGAGCACCGCGCTCACCCTCCCGCGCTTGACGAATTCCATGACGGTGGCGGCGCCGTTGCACACATGGTTCTTGTAGTACTCCTTCTCGTTGCGGTACTCTTTGGTGCGTTCGGCGTCCTCTTTCTCCTCGAAATCGTCGGGGTTGCCGCCTCGGCAGCGGATGAAATACCACAGCCTGAACATCTTCTCGAGATTGCCGGAGTGCGGCGTGGCGGAGAGCAGCAGACAATAAGGCCGCTCCGCCTTCTTCTTGATCCGCATCATGAGCGACAGCAGGCGCATCGCCTTGGCGTACTCGCCCTCCTCGCTGCTGAACCTGTGCGCCTCGTCCACGACGATGACATCGAAGAGAACTCCCGCCGCCGTGTCGTCCCAATGCACGAAATCCTCGGTGCTGACTATGACGGGCCGCGCGGGCACGCCGGGGGCGATCTCGCCTATCCTGAGTTCGTCCTTGTATTCGTCCGCAAAAAGGTCGGGACCGACGCGGAGCAGCGTGTCCTTCCCCAGCCCGAACCTCATCTCCATGACCTCTTTCCAGTCGTGGAGTATCGCCTCGGGCACGATGAGCAGCAGCGAACGCATCTTGCCGCGCACCGCGAGTTCGCTGAGCACCACGCCCGCCTCGTAGGTCTTGCCGCTGCCCACCACATCCGCGAGCATACCGAAACCTCTGAGGTCGCGAAGCAACCTGCCAGCCGAATCCTGCTGATGAGCGAGGATGACATCGCCGCCCCTGTGCAGGGAGCCGCGGACTATGCCGTACTCGCCGCCCCTGTTCTCGTAGTCGGACGGCGCTATCCTGAGCGTAGCGAAATCGTCGT
Source organism: Candidatus Limadaptatus stercoripullorum (assembly GCA_018713795.1). GTDB lineage: Bacteria > Bacillota > Clostridia > Christensenellales > CAG-917 > Limadaptatus > Limadaptatus stercoripullorum. Next base: position 17,498 of record DVOE01000003.1, on the reverse strand, counting down.
AGCGGTCGAGCGCGTTCGCGAGCTCGTTGCCGTAGGCGATATGCCGGTCGTACCGGCGGATGACATTGGGGATGTTGCTGACCTGCCCCATGATGTCGAGTTTGCCGCCCAATTCCAGCCTGTAATCTTTGCCGGTCTCTTTCATGATCCACCGCCTCCGATGCCCGTATCGAATGTGTCGAGCCCATCAAACGCGACGACTATGTCCGCCTCATAGGCGTAATCCGTCCCGCCGCTCTGCGTGAAATCGTCGTTGAGATAGACGACCTGCCACACATCCTTGGCGTGAGCGGTGTCGAAAAACCCCCTCGTGCCTATGATGGGCGTGGCTCTGCCGTCCGCATCCATGTGTATGCCCTCGCGGAACCTGAGGTCCACGGGCACGGCGACCCGTCTGCCGCGGTACCAGAACATTATCCGCGACTTCTCGCCGCCCGTCACCGTCCTGAGCCCCGCTTTCGCCACGGCTTCGCTCCTCAGCGCGCTGCCCGGATCGCCCACCGCCATGACGGGATCCGAATCCGCCGCGGTGAGGAAGATGTCCGAACGCATCCGCCCGCTTTTCACTTCCCGCACATACCTGTCGATATCCTTTTGCGTGAGGAAGGTGGAGAACATCTCCTCCTTTTCTATGTAGGGGCTGTACTTCGCCGTGCCTATCTGTATCCTGCTGCCGCCCACGCGCACGCTGGAGGTGAGGAAACTCTCCCTGATGGGATCGCCCTTCTGCGCTCCCGCGAAAAATTCCAGCGTCTTGACGCTCCTCTGCACGGACGACCCCGCGGGGTCCAGTTTTGTCCTGAACCAGGTGCCGTAAGAGAGCGCGAGCACCGTCCGGAGTTCATAGCCGAGCGCCAGCATTATCGCCGCGCCCGCCGCCGCCGCGTACACCGAGTCCTCGTAAGGTCGGATGCTGAACTCGTCGCTGCCGCTCTCGGCGAACACGCTGAGCGTCAGCGTCTCCACGGGAGTCCTGCCCGCTTCCGCCTGCGCCTTGTCGACCTCCTCTTTTATGAAGTCCATGAGCCCGTAGGTCTCGGTCAGCCCGCCCGCGAAAAGGAGCTTGGTGACATCCGCGTTGAAAGGACGGCGGAGTTCGGTCAGCACATAGTCCGCGATCTGCCTCGACACCGAAGCGCCGCGCACCGTTCTGCCGCAGCCGATATAGTCCCTGAACTGCCCGCCGGTCAGCCTGCCCTGCATATAGAGAGCGCGCTGGATGCCTATGAGCGCGTAGGCGTCGTCGCTGTTCTCCATGCCGAGATACGCCTTGGCGTCCTTGATGTTTTTGAGGAAAAGATATTGCTTGGAGTCGAGGGTGTGCTCGGTGATGTGCCCCTCCGTGCCGTAGGACGGAGTGCCCGGGGTCTCGCTGCGCTGCACGAAAAATTCGAGGTGCCGCGCCACCGCTTCGTCAATGTCGTTGCCCCCGATGTCGCAGGGCGGATTGTGCCCGTCGGCGGCGTCCACCGTCAGCCCGTTCTCGCCCGAGCCCGAAGCGCCCGGAACGAGCGCCGCCTTGGCGACCGAGATATCCTCCTCGCCCATGTCGAAGATGAGGAAGGTGTCGCCCGTCCCCACCGCGCCGCTGCACAGCGCGTAAAGACTGAGCGCCTTTATGGAATTGACCCTCTTCTCCACCCGCCTGCCGAACGCCTTTGCGACCAGGCGCTCGTACTCGCGCATATACTCCTCGCCCGCCTTGGCGGGATAGACAATGATGAGCCTGATGTCGGACACGGTCGCGGAGTACGCCTCCGAAAACTCCTTCACCTTTTTCACGATGAGCTCGGCGACATACGAGAAAAAGCCCTCGCACACGCTTTGCGGAGTGTACCCCTGCGCGCGGAATGTCTGCCTGGTCGCGACGAGAGTCGCGTAGTCCCTGCCGTCGCTCCGCCTCGGGAACGCAAACCTCGGGAAATGATCGGAGCGGGCGTAGTACTGCCTGTTGCGCGCGGCTATCCCCTCCGCCTTCTGCTTGGTCTCGGCGCCCCTGACCGCCGCCGAAGGCGTCACCTTCTCGACGAGGGAAAGCAAGCTCTTGATCTTGACCACGGTGACGAAGGACCTCGCGTCGCCGCGCCCCACATCGTCGCCGTATCTCCACTCCTTTTTGTTCTCGTCGTACCGCGCCACCGCGGGGATCGCGACGCGCGTGGAAAAGGAGTCGCCGACCAGCTTTCCGCAATGCGCGGCGCCGTCGTCGTCCACATAGGCGAACGCTGCCTTCAGGGTGTCGCTCCCGAGGTCGAGCGCTATGTTGAGGACATATTCTCCCATTACATCTCCTTATCGACACATATCTTTGAAATTTTATCACTTTTCGTCATTTTTTGCAATACGAAATATAAGACTCTGACGAATATTGGTGCGCCTGCGCGCGTAACGCGGCAGGTGTGTATCAAAAACCGATCGCGCCGCCCCTGTCCGCCGCCTGCGGCGCGTCAAAACAGACCGCGCGCCCCGCCCCGCCTGCCCCCGAGCGGAAGAGCACAAAAAAAAGAGGACGCCTCCGCGTCCCCTTCCGTCCGCTCCTCAGCGGACCTCGGTCTTCACGAACTCTTCTGCCGCCGCCCTCGCCTCTTCGAGGAACGCGGCGGACGGGGGCTTGAGTCCCATGCCGTGGTCGACATAGGGCTGGAGATAGAATATCCGCGCGCCCGCGATCTGCTTTGCCGCGAGGGCGATGTCCTCCACCGTGAACTGCGGGATGACCGTCATCCTGAACTCGTAAGGGATCTTGTCCTGCCCCATGAGATACGCCGCGCTCTCGCGCAGCTTGTCGGCGTCCCAGGGACGGGTGGGCGTGACCACGCAGGACTTGTCGAAGGGCGCCTTGATGTCCATGGCGACATAGTCGAAAAGCCCTTTTTCCACCCCTTCGCGGATGACGGCGGAGCGCAGTCCGTTGGTGTCGAGTTTGACCTCGAGCCCCATGTCCTTGATCTTGCGGGCGAAGTCGAAAAGGTCGGGCTGCAAGGTGGGTTCGCCGCCCGAGATGACCACGCCGTCGAGGAGGAAGTTGTCCTTGATGCGGTCGAGGATCGCCTGCTCGTCGAGGAACTCGGTGGTGTCGAGGATGGACGCGTTGTGGCAATACCAGCAGCGCAAATTGCACCCGCCGACAAAGACCATCGCCGCGATGTTGCCCGGGAAATCCAGCAGACTGTTGGGCTGATAACCTGCTATCCTCATGCTCGTCTCCTTTGCGCGCAGCGCGGCGCGCGTTTTACCCTGAGGGCACAAAACGGACGGTCAACCGTCCGTTTTGCGAGTTAAACCTTCTTTTCGGCCATTACAGACTCACATCGGTGAGCTGCTCGGGCTTGAGTTCGTACTTGACTCTCTCCCTCCACTCTTCCTTCTTGCCGTTGTTGAAGTTCTGCACGGGGCGGAGATATCCGACCACCCTGGTGTAGACTTCGGCTTCCTCGCCGCACTCGGGGCACTTGAAGTGCTCGCCGGCGATATACCCGTGGTTGGGGCAGACGCTGAAGGTGGGCGTGATGGAGATGTAAGGCATCTTGGAGGTCTCGAAGATCTTCTTGATGAGCTTCTTCGCCGCGTTGATGTCCTTCACCCTCTCGCCGAGGTAGAGGTGCTGCACGGTGCCGCCGGTGAACAGCGACTGGATCTCGTCCTGAAGTCTCACCGTCTCCATGATGTCCTCGCCGAAGCCGACGGGAAGCTGAGCGGAGTTGGTGTAATACACATCGTTCTCGCCCGCGGTGACGATGCCGGGATAGTACTTCTTGTCGAGCAGCGCGAGGCGGTAGGAGGTGCCTTCCGCGGGGGTCGCTTCGAGGTTGTACATATGACCGGTCTCCTTCTGGAACTCGACCATGATCTCACGCATATAGTTCATCACGCGGATGGAGAACTGCTGCCCTTCGGGGGTGGAGATGTCCTTGCCCATGAAGTTGATGCACGCCTCGTTCATGCCGATGATGCCGATGGTGTTGAAGTGGTTGGACCAATACTCGCCCGTCCTCTCCTTGACGCCGCGGAGATAGTGAGTGGAGTAAGGATACAGACCGCGCTCGGACTGCGCCTCGACTATCTTGCGCTTGATCTCGAGGGAGGTCTTGGCGATGACCGCCATGTGGCGCACGCGCTCGAGGAACTCGCCCTCGGTCTTGCTGAGATAGCCTATCCTCGGGAGGTTGATGGTGACCACGCCGATGGAGCCGGTGTGCGGGTTGGAGCCGAACAGACCGCCGCCGCGCTTCCTGAGCTCGCTGACATCCAGGCGCAGACGGCAGCACATGCTGACCGCGTCCTCGGGGCTGAGGTCAGAGTTGATGTAGTTGGCAAAGTACGGGATGCCGTATTTGCAGGTGATCTCCATGAAGGCGTTGACCACATCGCTGTTCCAGTCAAAGTCCTTGGTGACATTGATGGTGGGGATGGGGAAGGTGAACACTCTGCCCTTGGCGTCGCCCGCGAGCATCACATCGCAGAACGCCTTGTTGAAAATGTCCATTTCCTTCTGGAACTCGCTGTAGGTCTTGTCCTTGATCTCCCCGCCGATGACAACGGGCTGATCGGCGAGCGTGCGCGGCACCCTGATGTCGAAGGTCAGGTTGGAGAAGGGGCACTGGAAGCCCACGCGGGTGGGAACATTGATGTTGAACACGAACTCCTGCAGGCACTGGCGCACCTGATCGTAGGTCATGTTGTCGTAGTAGATGAAGGGAGCGCAGTAGGTGTCGATGGAGCTCCAAGCCTGTGCGCCCGCGGTCTCGCCCTGGGTGGTGAAGGTCGAGTTGACCAGCTGACCGAGGAAGGAACGCAGATGCTTGGCGGGACGGGACTCGACCTTGCCGGTCACGCCGCCGAAACCGTCGGTGAGCAGCTGACGGACATCCCAGCCCGCGCAGTAGGGCCCGAAGAACCCGAGGTCGTGCAGATGGATATCGCCGGACTCGTGAGCCTCACGCACCTCTTTGGGGTACACCTTGTACAGCCAATACTTCTTGGTGAAGTGCTCGCGGACATAGTTGTTGAGCCCGTTGACGCTCTTTTGCATGTTGGCGTTTTCCTTGACGCCCCAGTCCTTGTCGGCAAGGTAGCCGGTGAAGAGCTCGGAAGTCTCGCCGATGAGCGCGGAGATCTTGCGAGCCTCCTGACGCCTTTCGCGGTAAAGGATGTACGCCTTCGCGGTCTGAGCGTGGCCCTCGTTGATGAGCACCTCTTCCACGAGGTCCTGGATGTCCTCGACGGAGGGGATCTTGTCGACGAACTTGACTTCCGCCGCCTTTACGACGAGGTCTGCAAGCCCCGCCGCCATGTCCCTGTTCTTGCCTCCGCAAGCCTGTGCCGCCTTGAAAATGGCGTCCGCGATCTTCTTCTTGTCGAAGAATTCGATCCTGCCGTCACGCTTCAAAATCTTGATGATCATGATCTTTCTCCCTGTCGGATTTGAGGATTTTCGGTCGGAATTTGTCGTCCCTCCCGAAGAGTGCAACGCAATGGTACCACAACTATATGTGGGCGTCAATAGAAATCCGACCACAAAATATTGTTTTTTTGTGAAACTTTGAGCGGTTTGGTTTCACAGCCTCGCGCCCCCTTTCGCGGCTGCCCTCGCCGCCCGGCTCGCGCGTCAAATTTAATGTTGTATTTGCGCGCGCGTGTTGTATAATGGTTGAAGATAATTCAAAAAATACGCTCGTGCGCGCGGATATCTTCCGCCGCTCGGCAAAAGGTGCTTATGAAGAAGAAGGCAACTCGCATCCTGCTCGCCGTGCTCCTCCTCGCGCTCGCGGCTTCGCTGCTCGCGGCGTGCGATCCCGACCCCCAAGAGGGCGGCAGCGGCGGCGGTACGGTGTCCACCACCTACTACACCGTCTCTTTCGACACGGCGGGAGGCTCCACCTCCTTCGGGTCTTACACCGTGAGGAATGTCCCCCGCGGCTCCACCGTCGCGCAGCCCAAGCGCGCTGACGGCAGCGTCGCCGTGCCCACGAGGAAAGGCTACACCTTCGACCATTGGAGCTACAACGGCAGCGAATTCGTCTTCTCGGACACCGCGACGGACGACTCCCCCGCCACTCCCGTCACCGAGGATATCACCCTCACCGCCGTCTGGACGGCAAACAAATATACACTGCGCCTCCATCCCTCCGATCCCGAACTGCCCTACGACGGCGGGCTCACCATTGCGGGCGTGGAGGGCGCGTTCGCGGAGCCCGTTGACAAACCCATCGACTACGACACGGCGGCGGACGACAACAACGCGCTTCTGAACACCGTGACCACGGATAAAGAGGGCGACTACTTCGTCTATTGGTACTTCTACGACGCCGGCGAGCGCAAGGAGTTCACCGTCTGGGCAAAAGAGGGCGACAAGACCGTCGAGATGGCGGCGCGCTACGAGACCGCGGGCGACACCGAACTCTATCCCATGTTCCACAGCCTGCTGCCCGACATCACCGTTACGGTGGATGCGGCGGGCGGCACCGACTCCCCCGGCACCCTCACCGTCAAACTCGGCGACACTGTCTCCGAGAGCGCGCTCCCGGACCCCGTCCGCGACGGCTACCGCTTCCTCGGCTGGAGCATGACCGTCGACACCAACGAGGACGCCGAAGCCCAAGATTTCGTGCTCGCGAGCGAGGAAGAGGACGCAGACAATTCCGACGCGACCGTGGTGAAAGAGAACATCACTCTCACCGCAAAATGGGTGAAGACGGTGGACATCTCTTCCGCCGACGATCTCGAGGCGGTGCGCATGGCGCTGAACGGCGACGACGAAAAACTCAAAGCGGAGTACGCCTCAGCGGAGTTCACCTTCTCCGCGCCCGTGGAAGCAAACGACTGGACTCCCCTCTTCGACGAGTCTCTCCCCTTCACCGGCAGCGTGGAAGGGAACGGCTTCAGCGTCACCATAAGCGGTGCCGCGGACGAGAACGGTCTGTTCGGACTGTTCGGGATGCTGTCCGGCAGCGTGAACGACCTCGTCGTCCGCGCAACTCTCAATACCGCTCCGACCGCGAAGACCGCCTTCATCGGCGGCATCGCGGCGATCGCGAAGGACGCCGAGATCAACGGATGCGCGGCGCATATCACCATTGCGGAAAACATCGCCTTCCCCGGCACCGTCTACATCGGAGCGGCGGCGGGCGCGAGCAAGGGCGGGCTCACCATCTCGGGGATACACCTCGACGAGGGTTCCGCCGCTCCCGATACGACTTACCGCACGGACGCGAAGGCAATGACGGCGGGCGCGAGCGCCTATATCGGCGGAATCACCGGCGGTTCCTACAACACGATCATGAACGGCGGCTCGGTGAGTTCCGCCCTCGCAGTCGTATCCGCCGCGATAAACGCGGCCGGCGATGTCTACGCGGGCGGGCTGATCGGCAATTCGCAGGGCTTCACCGTCACCGAGTGCTACGCGGACACGAACCTGACCGTGACCGGCTCCACCGTCTATGTCGGCGGGCTGGCGGGCAGGAGCAACACCGGACTGTTCTCCCGCTCGAGCTGTGTCGGCGGCTCGGTGGCAGCTAAGATCACGGCAACGGGCTCCGTCGTCTACGCCGGCGGGCTCGTGGGACATAACGGCGCCGCGATCGACAACTGCCGCGCGGACATCGCCATCTCGGCGAGCGCGACTTCCGAGCTGCTTGCCGGCGGCGTTGCGGGCATCACGGACAACCATGACATCGACTCCTGCTACATCACGGGCAGCATCACCGCGACGGGCAGCGGCAAAAGCTCCGCCGTCTACGCGGCGGGCGTCTTCGGTAAAGCGCTGCACGACGCCTCATTCAGCCGCATATACACCGAGACGAACATCACCGTGACCGCGGAGGGCGGCGCGACAGCCGATTTCCTCATCGCGCACCGCTCCTCTTTCAGGACCATCGAATTCGAGAAGGTCTTCCGTTTCGCGAACATGACCGTCACCGTGAACGGGAATGCCGTCGAAGCCGACGAAGAAGAGCCCGAAGGCGTCTCCGTGCTCACGGAGGACAAGCGTGTGAACGGCTGGGCGACGGGCAGCGACTACCTCGCACTTGACAAAGGCTATTGGAAATACGCCGACGGCGAGACCGGGGCTCATCCCTCGCTCAAACCCTTCTGGGAAAAGAACGAGGAGACCCCCGAAGAGGGCGAAGAGGGCTCCGGCGAGAGCGGAGAGGAAGGCTCCGGCGAAGAAGGCTCGGGCGAGAGCGGGGAGACCGCGTGACCGCACGCGCGCCCCGCACGGGCGCGCCGCGAGAATATCCGATTTGAACGCGCGCATACGCGCGCAAAGAAAGAGCCGCTTCCTCGGAAGCGGCTCTCTTTTTCATAAAATGCTGCTCGGCGAGCGGACTTACTTCTTGTCGTCCGCGGGGAGCTCCTCGGGAAGCAGTTCTTCGAGCTCGGCTTCCGCGAATGTGTTCGCGTCGTCCGCGGGAGCGCTCGCGGGCTGCGCCGCCTGCTGCGCCTGCACGGGCGCCTCGTCTTTCGCGGGAGCAGAGCCGCTGCCCGCCTGCAGCGCGTCGATCTTGTCCACGAGACGGAGCACGACATCAAGTCCGAGCCCCACCGTCTCCGGGCTGAAGCGCTCGGCAACATCGTGGAAGGTGTGGTAGTAATGAGTGAGCGTGGGGTTCTGCGCGGCGAAGGTTATGGTGCGGATGCCGGCTTTTGCCATGGGCGTGGAGTCGCAGCCGCCGACGGGGTTCTGCATCCTGATCGCCTTGGGAAGACCGGCGTCCGTGATGCTCTCGACGAGCAGATCTTCGAGCTTGCGGTCGAACTTGGTGAACTGCCACACATCGCCGTAGATCGCCGAGAAGTAATCGTGGTCGGCGATGGAGTCGATGTTGATATTGTAGCAGGGCTTGCCGCCGAGGAGACCGTCGTTCTTATGCCGGCGAGTGAAGTCTATGGAGCCCCTGAGCCCCGCTTCCTCCGAGCCTATGTTGAGGTCGATGATCCTGCAACCCTCGGGGAGCTTGTCGGGATTTTCCTTGAAGTAACGGGTGGCGGCGTAAGCAATGCCGATGCCGGTGGCGTTGTCCATGGCGCCGGGAGACGCGGTGCGCGGATCCTTGTCGTTCCACATGGTGACGAAGAAGCAGCACGGGATGACGAACAGCGGCATGATGACATAGTTCGCTATCTGCAGGTCGTAGAGCACGCCGGACATGATCTGATAGTCGATGAGCCTGCCCGCGGACATGGACGCCATGTCGGAGATGGGCATCCAGGCGTACTTGCAGGAGAGGATGAACATGACGAGCGACATCACGGTGAGATAGAGGAAGGCGACTATCCCCAGCCCCATCTTGATGAACGCGGGCGCGGGGTTGCCTTTCAGCATCGCCGAGTGCTTCCAGTTCCAGCTCGTGTCGAGGTGCGCGGAAAGAATGATCGTGTAGTCGTAATTTTCATCCTTCTTGACCTCGCCGTAGACATTCTGAGAGGGCGCCTGCTTGAACATGGGATCGAACCACGGCTTGTAAAGGAAGACGCAGAGCACCAGCCACACCCAGGTCGCGAGGCAGGCAAAGAACACCAGCGGATAGAAGTACGGTATGAAGCTGAGCGCCGCTCCCGCGATGCCTATCCATCCGGCATAGGGTATGCCGCCAATGCTGGCGCGGGGCGCGACGAGGAACTTCTCCCTGACCGGCTTGACGCCGATGTCCTCGAGCTTGCCCTGCATGAAGTCGGCGAACTTCTTCTCCCCTTCCGAACCCGGAAGACGGGAACCGATGTCGTTCGCCGCGGTCTTCACGATGTCGTACGCTTCGCCGGCGTACTGAGTGATCTCCTGTCGCATAAATTTCCTCCTCTCCGCCGAAGCGGATCCCTTTTTATTCGCACAAAACCCGCGTTCATCCGCGTTTTCGTGCGCTTAAACCCCCGACAGGGGAAGTCTACTTGATCTCCAGCTTCTCTTTGCCGCCGAGATACTTCCTCAGCACCTCGGGGATGACGACGCTGCCGTCCGCCTGCTGGAACTGCTCGACTATGGCAGGGATGAGCCTCGAGGTCGCAAGCCCGCTGCCGTTGAGCGTATGCACATACGCGGGCTTGCCCGTCTCCTTGTCGCGGTAGCGGGTATTGTTGCGCCGCGCCTGGTAGTCCCCCGCGTTGCTCACCGAGCTGCACTCCTTGTAGATGCCCATGCTGGGGATCCAAAGTTCCACATCGTAGGTGCGAGCCATGGACGCAGAGCAGTCGCCCGCCGCGAGCTTGGACACTCTGAAATGCAGCCCCAGCTTTTCAACGAGAGCCGCCGCCTTGTTCACGAGTTCCTCGAACGCTTCCATGCTGCGGGCGGGGTGGGCGTACTGCACCATCTCCACCTTGTTGAACTGGTGTCCGCGTATCATGCCGCGCTCTTCCGTCCTCGCGCTGCCCGCCTCCTTCCTGTAGCAGGGGGTGTAGGCGAAGAATTTCATGGGGAGCCTGCTCTCGTCGATGATCTCGCCGGCGTACATGTTGACGAGCGCGGTCTCGGCGGTGGGGAGCATGAACCTGTTGCGGTGCCTGTCCTCGTCCAGATCCAGCCAATAGACCTCGTCGGCGAACTTGGGGAACTGCCCCGCTCCGTAGCCGCAGGAATAGTTAAGCTGATGGGGAGGCAGGATGAACTCGTAGCCGTCCTTCAGGTGCTCTTCGATGAAGTAATTGAGCAGCGCCCATTCAAGGCGCGCGCCGTCGCCGCGGTAGATCCAGAAGCCGTTGCCGCCGAGCTTTGCGCCGCGCTCGTAGTCGATGAGCCCGAGCGAAGTGCACAGGTCGACATGGTTCTTCACGGGGAAGTCGAACTCCGGCTTCACGCCCGACACTCTCACCACCTCGTTGTTCTCCTTCCCGCCGGGCTTGAGGTCGGGATCGGGAAGGTTGGGGAGACGGGAGAGGAAGTCCGCGATGCGCTCGGCGAGCGCGGTTATGGCGGCGTCGCCTTCCGCGATCTCGTCGCCTATCGCGCGCATCTCGGCGAAGATGTCGTCCACGGGCTTGCCTTCCTTTTTGAGGCGGGGTATCTCGGAAGACACCTTGTTGCGGCGCGCCTTGAGCTTTTCTATGTCGGCGATGCGCTTTTTCCGCTCGTCGTCCCACGAAAGCAGCTGCGCGAAATCGACCTCGCAGCCCTTCTTTGCGAGGGCGGCGGCGATCTCTTCGGGGTTTTGTCTGATCTTTACGATGTCTATCATATCTATCCTCCGCTCACGGCGGTGTCGGCGTCAGGCGATGATGTTCACCAGCCTGCAGGGCACGACTATGATTTTCTTGGGCGCGCCGGTGAGCGCGTCGCCGACGGCGGCGATCGCCGCCTTTTCGATCTCTTCGCGCGTCGCGTCCGAAGGCAGGGTCACGCGGCAGCGTATGCGGCTGTTGATCTGGACCGCGAGCTCGACTTTTTTGAGCGTCAGCGCGCTCTCGTCAAAGACGGGGAACTTCTGATCGAACACCGAGTACTCGTGACCCAGCACCTCCCAAAGTTCCTCGGCAAAGTGCGGCGCGAAAGGCGCGAGCAGCAACACGAGCTCGTCTATGCAGCGCGCGGCAAGTTCCATGTCCCCGCCGCCCGCGTTGAGATACTCGTAGATGGCGTTGACGAATTCCATTATGCGCGCCACCGCAGTGTTGAAGGAGAAGCTCTCGATGTCGGCGGACACGCACTTTATGGTGTTGTGCCAGACATAGGCGAGCCTGTCCTCGGCGTCTCCCTTCGCGGGCGCCTCGGTGTCGCGGCGCAGCCCCTTTCTCACCAGCCTCTCCACGCGGTCGAAGAATTTCGCCATGCTCTCTATGCCGTTGTCGTTCCAGGGACCGCCCTCGACATAGCTGAAACCGAACATGAGGTACATCCTGAACACATCCGCGCCGTACTTCTTTATGCTGTCGTCGGGAGAGACGACATTGCCGCGCGACTTGGACATCTTGTATCCGTCAGGCCCCAGAATGGTGCCCTGATGCACCAGCGAAAGGAAGGGCTCGTCAAAGTCGAGATAGCCCATGTCGCGGAGCGCCTTTGTGAAGAAGCGCGCGTAAAGCAGGTGCATACAGGCGTGCTCGGCGCCGCCGATATATTTGTCGACGGGGAGCATCTTGTCTATCTTCTCTCTGTCGAACGCCTTCTCGGAATTCTTGTTGTCGGGATAACGCAGATAGTACCAGCTCGAGCACACGAAGGTGTCGAGGGTGTCGGGATCGCGGCGGGCGGGAGCTCCGCACACCGGGCACTTGACATTCATGAACTCCTCGCACTTCGCGAGCGGGCTCTCGCCGTCGGGACGGAAGTCCACATTGTAAGGCAGGCGCACGGGCAGATCCTTCTCGGGCACGGGCACCACGCCGCAGTGCGGGCAGTGGATGACGGGGATGGGCGCGCCCCAATAGCGCTGACGGCTGATCAGCCAGTCGCGCAGGCGGTAATTGACCTTCTTTGCGCCCTTGCCCTCGCGCTCCAGCTTTTCGATGACGGCGACCTTGCCCTCCTCCGAGCTCATGCCGTCGAACTCGCCGGAGTTAACCATCACGCCGTAGTCGCAGAAAGGAAGTTCGTCATTGCCGTCTTTGCCTTTGACCACTCTCTCGATGGGCAATCCGAGCTTCTTTGCAAAGACATAGTCGCGCTCGTCGTGCGCCGCAACGCCCATGACCGCGCCGGTGCCGTAGCTGGCGAGCACATAATCCGCGACCAGCACGGGGACTTCCCTGCCGTTCACGGGGTTTATGGCATAGGCGCCCGTCATGACGCCCGTCTTCTCGCGGTTTGAGGACAGCCTGTCTATCTCCGCGACCTTGGCGGCGTTCGCCTTGTACTCCTCCACCGCCTCGCGGCATTCGGGAGTCGTGATCTTGTCAACGAGCGGATTCTCGGGCGCGAGCACCACATAGGTCACGCCGAAAGAAGTGTCCGCACGCGTGGTGAACACCCTGATCTTCTCGTCGCTGCCCTTGACCGAAAACTCGATCTCGCCGCCCACGGACTTGCCTATCCAGTTCTTCTGCATGAGGCGGGTCTTCTCCGGCCAGTCCAGCTTGTCCAGCCCGCTGAGCAGTTCCTCGGCGTAATCGGTAATCTTGAAAAACCACTGCGTCAGGTTCTTGCGCACGACCACCGAGCCGCATCTTTCGCATTCGCCCTGCACCACCTGCTCGTTGGCGAGCACCGTGTTGCAGGAGGGGCACCAGTTGACGGGAGCCTCCTTCCTGTAAGCGAGCCCGTGCTTGTACATTTCGAGGAACAGCCACTGCGTCCACTTGTAGTACTCGGGCACGCAGGTCACCACTTCGTAGTCCCAATCGTACATCGCGCCTATCGCCTTGAGCTGCTCTTCCATGGTCGCGATGTTCTTCATGGTGCTGTCCTGAGGATGGATGCCCGTCCTTATGGCGTAGTTCTCGGCGGGCAGACCGAAGGCGTCAAAGCCCATGGGCTGGAACACTTCGTAGCCCTGCATCCTCTTGAAACGCGCGTAAGTGTCGGCGGGACCGTAATTGTACCAATGCCCCGCGTGCAGCTTGGCGCCGGAGGGGTAGGAGAACATTTCGAGGACATAAAGCTTCTTGTCCGCTCTCTCGGGACGGAACTTGTAAAGCCCCGTCTCTTCCCATTTCTTGCGCCACTTCCGTTCTATACTGACGAGATCCATTCGACATCTCCATGCAAAAAATATACTTTATTCTAATGCAGGAGCCGTGATAAGTCAATAAAATGCGCGCATATGCGCGTCGTGCGCGCCGTCGCGCGGCGCGCGCACGGACGGCGGGCATTCTCTCCGACCGGATCTTACGCTCCGCGCGAGGAAAGATACGCCGTGATCGCCCTGAAAACGGTGTAGGCAAGGCGCGCCCGGTAGAGGGGATCGGTGAGCGCGGCTTCGTCCTCGCCGTTGGACAGAAATCCGCATTCGACTATGACCGCGGGAGCGGCGCTCTCGCGGAGCAGGAATTTGTCGGCGGCGAGCGCCGAAAACCCTCTGCCCGCATCCGGGAGATTGAAGTCATCGTTGAGCATTTCCTGCACCGCGGCGGCGAGCCGCGCGCCCTCTTCATCCCCCGCGTCGTAAAATGCCTGCGCTCCGCGCCTTGAATGATCTGGGAAGGTGTTCATGTGTATGCTCACCACCGCGTCGGGCGCGGCGCGGGCGATGATCTCCGCCCTGAGGTGCATATCCCGCCGCTTGTCGAACTCCCCGCTCGTGAGCGCGTCCGCGTTTACGCGGGTGTACACCACCCTCATCCCCGCGCTTTCGAGATATTCCCCGAGAACCAGCGCCACCGCGAGATTGAGGTCGCTCTCCTTCACTCCCGTAAGCCTGCCCGTCACTCCCCCGTCCTCGCCGCCGTGCCCCGCGTCCACCACGACGGTCGGGATATCGCGAAGATCTATGGCTCGGGATACGGCGGCGGGAGCAAAGAGAGCCGCCGCCGCGGCGAGCGTCAGGGCGAGAGCGCAAGCCGCCCGTCTCATCCGTCCGCCCCATGCCGTTTTTGCATATCGTTTCACCGTTCAACATATTCGGAAAAGCATAAAAATACGCCCGTTTCCACCGAGTTATCCACAATCGCCCCTCCGAATGTGGATAACTTTGTCGATAACCACCGTTATCGCAATTTTCGGCAATTTCCGAGTTTTTGCGCAAAACGGCGGTTTAACCCCCGTTTTTTGCGGATAGCACGCAGGTGCGCGGCGGTGGGAATAGGCGCTCGATGGGCGGCATAAGGTTAAGAGGGGAGGTGGCTCATGCCCTGTCTTTCGTCCGTATTGCATCATCCGCTCATAAATAAGGAGGACGGCTGCGTCCTCGGCGATATCCGCGATGCATATTTTACCCCCGATTGTCGCCGCATCGTGTATTTTATACTTTTCGGCGACGAGCGCGAACAGCTCCTGCCCTTTTCGGCGGTGGCTGCGTTCGGCGACGCCGTCATGACCGACGACGCTCTCGCGCTGATGTCCCCCTACGACGCGGACCGCACAGGGCTCATCCGCTCGCTCATAGGCAGACCCGTCTTCACGGCGGCGGGCAGGACAAAAGGCGCCCTTGACGATGTCGTTTTCGGCTCAAAAGGCAGGGTAACGGGACTGACGGCGGGCGGCGAGACCTTCTCGCCCTCCTCTTTCGGCTCCTTCGGCGACGCCCTTCTCCTGAAGTCGTCCGCGCGCCGCAAGACTCCGCGCGTCCCCTTCCCCGAGGCAAAAGAGGACGCCCCCGTCCGCACCCTCGCGGCGGCGGACGGCGAGGATACGCAGGCGGTCTATCCCCGCGACGCCATCGCCCCTCCGCCCATTCTTCCCGAGGCCGCGGACTCCTTCACTCCGCAGCGCATAATCGCCGACTACAATTTCCTCATCGGCAGGACTCTCGAGCGCGATATCCTCTCCTTCGCGGGCGAGCGGCTTGCCGGCAAGGGTGAGAGGGTAACCGTCCGGACGGTGGAGACGGCGAGGCGCCACGGCAAGCTCATAGACCTCACCCTCTACTCCCGCTGATATGCGACGCGCGGGAAAAGCCGTCGCCGCAGTCACTTTCACGGCGGTGCTGCTCACGGCGGTCGCCGCGGCGGCGTGCGCTCTGCTGTTTGCGGGAGACGCCCCCGCGCCGTCCTCGGCGCTCCCCGTCTACGACCTCGACATCGTCTACGACGGCGACCGTTCGGTCACCCTCCGCGAGGATATCTACTTAGTAAACGACGGGAGCGAGACATCGGAAGACATCGCGCTCCACCTCTACGCCAACGCCTTTTCGGAGGGGAACCCCTCCCCTCCCTACGCCTCGGGCGAAGAGGATGATTTCTTCTTCGGAGAACCGAGTTTCGGCGATATCCGGATATCATCCGTCAAAATCAACGGAAAAACCGTCGATCCCGTCATTTCCGAGGACGAACAGCTGCTCACCCTCCCCGTCTCTCTCGACCCCGGCGAGAGCGCGGACATCGAGCTCGTCTGCTCCCTCACCCTTCCCCGCTGCCGCGGCAGGATGGGCGTGAAGAGCCGTTCGATTGACCTTGCGGGGTTTTATCCCGTGCTGTGCGTGCGCGAGAACGGGCGCTGGCGCACGGACGCTTACACCCCCTTCGGCGATCCGTTTTACAGCGAGATATCCTCCTTCTATGTGACCCTGACCGCGCCCGCGGACCTCGCCGTCGCCTGTTCGGGGAAGGCGCTCTCGCGTTCTGTCCGGGACGGCTTCGCCGTGACGACGATAGCCGCCGAGCGGGTGCGCGACTTCGCCCTCTCCCTCTCCCGCGATTTCAGGCTCTCGCGGGCGAAGGTGCGCACGGGCGGCGGGACGGTGGAGATAAACTACCACTCCCTCTCCGATCCCGCCCCGGAGTCCACCCTCGCCGCGATAACCTATGCCGTCGAGGAATTTTCGCGCGTCTTCGGAGACTACCCCTACGACACCTTCACCGTGGCGCAGACAGAGCTCGTCTCGGGCGGCATGGAATACGGCTCGTTCGCGGTGATATCCGACGCAGCTTCGGGAGAAGCGCTCGCCGACATCGCGGTGCACGAGACCGCCCATCAATGGTGGTTCGGCGTGGTGGGGTCCGATCAGCTGAACAGTCCGTGGCTGGACGAGGGGCTCGCCGAGTTCTCGGTCGGCTATCTCCGTCTGCTGCGCGGCGATGAGGAGGGCTACAGGGCTTTCGTCCGCGAAGCGGAGAGCGCCTATCTCGCCTACCGCCGGTTGCCCGCCGCGCTCGGGTTCGATCCAGCTCTGCAACGCCCGCTCTCATCCTTCCTGACCTCCGGCGAATACGCCGCCGTCGCCTACGCAAAAGGCGTGTTGCTAATGGACGCCCTGCTCTCGCTCGCGGGCGAAGAACGCTTTTCGGACGCCCTCGCGCGCTACTACTCCTCATGCGCATTCGATATCGCCTCGCCGAGCGACCTCATAGTAGCCTTCAAAGAAGCGGGGTTCGACGCCGAAGGCGTGATAGCTTCCTTCTCGCGCGGCACGGATGTCATTGCCTGACCCCGAGAGACATCCGCCGCGCAGCCGCGCGCCATTCGCTTGACATTCCGTTCCCCTGTGCTAAAATAAACCTGCTTGTTTCCGTAGCTCAGCAGGATAGAGCGTCCGCCTCCTAAGCGGAAGGTCGTGGGTTCGAATCCCGCCGGGAACGCCAAAGCAAAAGGACGGGTGTGCCCGTCCTTTTTTGTTTTCGGCGCTTTTTCGAAGGCGGAATTACGCGCTTGAACCCGCACCACACCTATTCGGGGCGTTCTTAGACCCGCACCAAACTTTTTCGAAGACGGAATCACGCGCCTGATCCCGCACCACACCAATTCGGGGCGTTCTTAGAAACGACGCACCCTTATTCGGAGCGGAGGCGCAACAGGCGCCGACCGGGTGAGTGCCGAGCGGAGCTCTCAAAGTACGCAGCCGCGCGCCCACTGTTCGCCCTTCGGGCGGGGCGCATGGCGGCAAGTGGCATAATCTGCCGAGGAAGATTCCTCGGCAGCGATGTCGCTCTTACGCGAGCGCCGAAGGTGCCCCCTAAAATCGTGGGGCCCCTCC
>DVOE01000095.1 GCA_018713795.1 Candidatus Limadaptatus stercoripullorum | reverse complement strand
GCCTTAACATTGTCTCTGTGCACCAGCGCGGACAGGTCGTCCAGGATAAACACTTCGCATATCCCTTCGGCGTGTTGTCTGACGCGCGCGGCGAATTTTTCGGAGGCGCCCTCGGTCAAAAGCACCACTTTGCATCGGCGGGCGTGTTTTCTTATCGCCTCTTCGCCGAATATCACCGAGCCGCTTTTGACGGCGAACCCCACATACGAGGCGAGCTTAGATCTTTGCATCCAGCTCCTCCTTCACCTTTTGGGGAAGTTCGGCGCGGAGCGAGCGGATGACGCCCCGCCTCTTCAGCAGTTTGTCCACGCACGCGCGGGTGGGATGCACCCAAAGCCCCCTGCCGTCCGCCTTTCCGCTCTCGTCGAGGAAGACTTCGCCGCCGGGAGACTTGCAGACGCGCACCATCTCGGATCTGTCCGCGCGCATCCTGCACGATTCGCAGCGCCTCGTGTTCGCGGGAAGATCAGGCATCGGCGCCCTCTCCCGCTTCCTCCGCGCCGTCCGCGGATGCGGTCACGACCGAGGAATAGGACTTCACATCTATCTTCCAGCCGGTGAGCTTGGCGGCGAGACGGGCGTTCTGCCCGCTCCTGCCTATCGCAAGGCTGAGTTTTTCGTCGGGAACGACGACGCTGGCGTGCTTCTCTTCTTCGTTGATGGACACCATGAGCACGGTCGCGGGGCTGAGAGCGCGGGCGATATACTCGATGGGATCGGCGCACCATTCGATGACATCCACCTTCTCTCCCGCGAGCTCGGCGACGACGGCGTTGACTCTCACGCCCTTGTTGCCTATGCAGGCGCCGACCGCGTCCACATTGGGATCTTCGGAGTAGACGGCGATCTTGGTGCGGAAACCGCCCTCACGCGCTATGGACATGATCTTGACAAGCCCCGCCTTGATCTCGGGGACTTCCATCTCGAACAGCCTGCGCACGAAACCGGCGGAGCTCCTCGACACCACCACCTGCGCGGTGCCGCGGGAATCGCGGATCTTCTTGATGTAGACCTTGATGACATCGCCGATATTGTAAGTCTCGCCGCGCACCTGATCGTTCTGCATCATGACGCCTTCCATCTGCGAGCCGCTGATCTCGACATAGACGGTGGTGCCCTCCTTGCGGCGGACGACGGCGTTCAGGATCTCGCCCTGGCGCTCGCTCATCTCGCTCAGGACATACTCCTTCCTGGCGTCGTTGATGCGCTGCATGATGACCTGCTTTGCGGTCTGAGCGGCTATGCGGGAGAACTCTTTGGGGGTGATGTCCTCGATGACGACATCGCCCTCTTTGTAGGAGGGTTTGATCTCGCGGGCGTCCTCGAGGGAGATCTGCGATTCCTCGTCTTCGACCTCCGCGACCACCAGACGGTGGGCATAGACCTTTATGGACTGTTTTTCTTCGTTCAGGCGGACGGTGATCTCCCTGCTCTCGCCGTATTCCTTCTTGTAAGCGGACGCGAGCCCGGCTTCGAGGGACTCTATAAGCAGTTGCTTGGAGACTTTGCCGCCGCGTTCGAGCTCGTCGAGCGCCTGAAAGAATTCTCTGTTGACCATTGTTTCCTCCTAAAATGTAATGTACGGTTGCACTTTTATGTTCGCGGAGCGGTCGAAGACCTGCTTCCCCGCGCGCTTGCCCTCGAGTTCGAGGGTGAAAGTTTCGCTGTCGTAGGCGACCAATGTGCCGTGGCACTTCGCCTTTCCGTCCACAACTTCGAGGACGGTGCCTTCGGACCTGCGGAAGTCGTCGTCGGTGACGACGGGCCGGTCAAGCCCCGACGATGAGACATTGAGGATATAGTCGCGCGGGAACAGCCTCTCCAAGGCGTCGAGGGCGTCCGAGACTTTCCCGTGCACCTCTTCGCAGTCGTCGAGAGAGATCCCTTCCTTCTTCCAAAGAAAGACCGTGAGCGCGGGAGTGCCGCCCTCTTCGCCGAAGGCTATCTCCACGATCTCGCGTCCTGCTCCCTCTGCCGCTGCCGCGACCGCCGCCTCTATCTCCGCTCTTCCCTCTTCGGAAAGGAACTTCCAGACTCCCGGCATATATCCTCCTTTTTCCCCTTCTAAAACAAAGAGTGAGCACCGGCTCACTCAAGTAGGACTACTAAAGCATGTATACTTTACCACACCCGCACGCGTATGGCAAGCGTTTTTTGTCCGAAAATATGCGCGCGGCGCGCGGGTCAGGTGTGCACGAGATGGAAGATATCCAAAAACACCGCAAGGATGATGAGCAGCGCAAGCCCCACGGTGTGGATGACCGCCTCGACTTTCCGGGGAACGGGCTTTCGGAAGATCATTTCAATGAGCGTGAACACCATGCGCGAGCCGTCCAGCGACGGGATGGGCAAAAGGTTCATTATCGCGAGGTTCGCCGAGATTATCGCCATGACATACATGAAGTTCCCGAAGCCGCCCGCGGAGAGGTCCGCCATGGTCTTTATCACCGTCACCGTGCCGCCCGCGGCTTCCAGCCCGAGTTTTCCCGTGAGCAGCGCCCCGAGCGACGCCAGCACCTTGAAAACTATGAAGAAACTGAACCCGAACGACCGTCCCAGCGACCTGAAAAAGCCGAGTTTGACCTGCCCCAGCCCGTAGCGGATGCCTATGCCCGTGTAATCCTCCGCCTCGCCGCTGTCCGTCTTGTCGGCGGGGATGGTGTAGTCCCCCGTCCTGACGGTTATGGTCACAGCCTTGCCGTCTCGCAGCACTTTGACTTCGGTGCCGTCGCTCAGCCCGTCGAAGACGGCTTCGTAGTCGTCCTGCGTCATTATGTTGACCTGTTTGCCGTCCACGGCGAGCACCGCGTCGCCCGCGATGAACCCGTTGCTCTCGCCGCCCGCGAGCGCGAATGTGTCCGTCACCACGGGAAGCAGCTGACCGTAAGCGGTGAAGTATACGGTGACGATGATTATCGCGCCGACAAAATTGAAAAGCGCCCCCGAAAACAGCACGATCAGCCGCTTCCAGGGCTTATGAGCGTTGAAAGACTCCTTGTCCGTGGGATCGTCGTCGTTTTCGTGGAAGGCGCAGTAGCCGCCCAGCGGCAGCATACGCAGGGCGAAAAGCTGACCCGTCTTCTTGCTCTTACGCTTGAAAAACGCGGGACCGAAGCCTATCGAGAATTCTTCTATCTTGAACCCGAGCAGGCGTCCCGCGAGATAATGCCCGAACTCGTGGACGGTGATCATGATCATGAGCCCCACGAGTGCGAGCAGGATATAGCCGATGTAAGTGAACACTTCGGCGGCTGTGGCGGACAGAGTCGCGGCGAACAAGTCTACTTTACTCCCATGGAATAAACATATTTTCGCGCCGCGGCGTCTATGCCGAAAATGTCTTTGAGCTCCACATCGCCGGTCTTTCTGAACTTGTCGAAGACCTTGCCGAGGATGACGGCGATATCGCCGAATTTCAGCTTTCCGCGCAGGAAGGAGTCCACCACCACTTCGTCGGCAGCCGACAGCGCTATGCGCACCCCGTCGCTCTCCTTCGCCGCTTTGAGCGCTATCCCGAGGCAGGGATATCTCGTGAGATCGGGCGCGTCGAAGTTCAGGGTGCCGTACGACGCGAGGTCGAGAGGGGGCACCGCCGCACTGCCCTTCGCGGGATAAAACAGCGCGGTCTCGATGGCGAGCGCCATGTCCGGGCGGGAAAGCAGCGCCTTGACGCTGCCGTCCGTGAACTCCGCCATGCCGTGCACCACGCTCTCGCGGTGCATGAGGACTTTGATCTTTTCCGCGGGCAGCGAGAACAGGTGCATGGCCTCTATGACCTCGAGCCCTTTGTTGAACAGGGTCGCAGAGTCTATGGTTATCTTTTTGCCCATGTTCCATACGGGATGGGACAGGGCTTCTTTTGCTGTCATCTTGGGCAGGCGGTCGACGGGGATGTCGCGGAGCGCCCCGCCGCTCGCCGTCAAGACCACGCTCGCGACCGACTTTTTGTCCTCTCCCGCGAGGCATTGCATGATGGCGGAGTGCTCGGTGTCGAGGGGGATGATCTTGCCGCCGTGCTTCTTTTCGAGCGCCTTGAGATGCCGCCCCGCGCAGACTATGCTCTCCTTGTTCGCTATGGCGAGAGTGCCGCCGCGCTCGAGCACCGCGACCGCCGCCCACAGTCCCGCGATCCCGCTCACCGCAGACACGGTGATGTCCGCGGGATAGGACGCCAGCTCTTCCAGAGAACGCGCGCAGCGGGAGGTGAATTTGTCGTCGTCAAGGAAATCGAACAGCGTGGTCTGCACTTCCACGCCGCCCGAAGGAAAATAGTAGCGCTCGGGGGAATACTTCTCGATCTGTTCGCGGAGCAGCTGCTCGTTCGTGAAAGCCGACAGCCCCACCACCCTGAATTTGTCGGGGTGTTTGTCGATGACGGCGAGCACCTGTCTGCCCACCGAACCCGTGCTGCCGAGCACGACTACGCTCTTGTGTTTGTCGCTCATAGTTCCTCTATGCGTAGATGGCGGTGAAGGCGACCGTGAGCACGGTTATCCCCGCCATGATGCTGTCGAATCTGTCCATGACGCCGCCGTGTCCAGGGAATATCCTGCCGAAATCCTTGACGCCGAGCGCGCGCTTTATGCGGGACGCCGCAAGGTCGCCGAGCTGTCCCGCAAGGGCGCCGACGAGACCTATCGCGAGATATATGAGGGCGGACTTCCAATGGGCGTCCGTGAACGGGACATAGACCAGCCCGTCCGCGGGAGCCGCAGGCAGCGCCGCCGCGAATTCGAACACCAAAAAGAATACCGTCGCGACCACCATCCCGCCGACTATCCCGCCGACGAAACCCGCCACCGTCTTTTTGGGGCTTATGGTCGGACAAAGTTTTTTGCCGCCTATCATGCTGCCGAACCAGTACGCGAATGTGTCCGCGCCCACCGGAAGGAAGACGGCGAAGAGTATGGAATAGACCGCCACATATCTTGCGGTCAGCATCCACGCGAGCGAGATGAAAAAGCCGGGGTACACCAGCACGAACAGCGTGACGAAAAGGTCCTTGACCTGCATACGCTCGGGGTCCGCAAATGTGAAGACGAAGAGCGCGACGAGCGCCGAGACGGCGAGACCCGCGGCTATGCCGAGATAGCCGGCGTAGCCTCCCACGAACTCCTCGAGAAGACGGGTCGCGGGATATGTCGCTATCAAAAATACGGCGAGCGGCGAACGCATGACGCGGTAGCCCGCCGATTGCAGACAAAAATACATCTCGCGCACGGCGAGCGTGAGGAGCAGCAGCACGAACAGGTCGATGAACGCCCTGTCCACAAAATAGCTCGCCGCGAGCACGCCCGCGAGGAGCGCTATGAGTAGGATCGCCGTTACAGTCCGTTTCAGCATATCTCAGAGTTTATGCGCCGAATTTGCGCTCTCTTCCCTCGAATGAGGCGATGGCCTCGTCCAGGGCGTCGCCGTCGAAGTCCGGCCAGAGGGCGTCCGTGAACCAAAGTTCGGCGTACGCCGCCTCGTAGAGCATGAAGCCCGAAAGCCGTTTTTCTCCGCCGCTTCGGATGACGAGATCGAGGGGCGGGAGCCCCGCGCTCGAAAGGTTCGCGGCAAAGTCTTCTTCGGTGAAATCGCCCTTGTCCGCCGCGCGTTTCGCGGCGTTCACTATGTCCGCCCTGCCCCCGTAACCGAAGGCGATGTTGAGGCGAAGGCCGGGATTCCCCGCCGTCCTCGCTTCGACGCTCTCCACGCCCTCCGCGAACTCGTCGCCGAAGGCGTAGATATCGCCCATGTAGCTGACGCGCATATCGCCGTCGTAGCTTCGGTCGAAGGCGTCCGCGACTTTGACTATCGCGCGGATCTCCTCCTCGGGGCGGGCAAAGTTTTCGGTCGAAAAAGCGTAGACGGTGACAGTCTCCACGCCGCGTTCGGCGGCGCGGCCGAGCACTTTGCGGAGGGCGGCGAGCCCTGCGGCGTATCCCTCTTTGCGGGGGAGCCCGCGGCGCTCAGCCCATCTGCCGTTGCCGTCCATGATGATGCCGATATGGCGCGGGATCATCAGACTTCGAGGATCTCCTGCTCCTTGTCCTTGGCGAGCTTTTCGATGTCCTCGATGCGCTTTGCGAGCGCCTTTTCCACATCGGCGGTGAAGGTCTTGAGGTCGTCCTCGGTGATGGTGGACGCCTTTTCCGCCTTTTTCAGGGCGTCGATGGCGTCGCGACGGGCGTTGCGCAGCACGACGCGGCAGTTCTCGGTGTTCTGCCTGAGTTCCTTGACGAGCGCCTTCCTGCGCTCTTCGGTGAGCTCGGGGAAGACCAGGCGGATGACGGTGCCGTCGTTGTTGGGCGTTATGCCGATGTTGGCGGCGAGGATCGCCTTCTCAACATTTTTGAGGGCGCTCTTGTCCCACACCGAGATGACGAGCAACCTCGCCTCGGGGATGGTGATGTTCGCCATGTTCTGAAGAGGCGTGGGAACGCCGTAGTAGTCCACGAGTATCTTGTCGAGGATATGCGCGTTGGCTCTGCCTGCGCGTATGGACTGCAGTTCGCCGGAGAAATTGTGCTCCGCGCGGGTGAATCTTTCCTCCATTTCCTCGAAAATGAGATCGACTTCGTCGATGCCGTATGCCATAGCTGCCTCCTTGCAGTCGTGATTGTAACTATTATATCAAACGCGCGCGCGCAAATCAAGCGCGATATTAAGCCGTACGGGCGCGTCCGCGCGCGAAAAAGCGTTGAAAAAGGGGCGCCCGTGCGCCCCTTTCGTGTTTACTTCCCGATGTAGGTGCCTATCTTTTCGCCGAGCACCGCCCTCTTTATGCCGTCCGGCTCGTCGAGCGCGAAGGCGATGATGGGGATCTCGTTGTCCATGCACATGGTTATCGCCGTGGTGTCCATGGCTTTCAGCCCCTTGGAGATGACCTGCATATAGGTCAGCCGCTCGAACTTGACCGCGTCGGGGTTGACGGCGGGATCGCTGTCGTAGACGCCGTCCACATTCTTTGCGAGCAGCAGCGCGTCCGCGCCTATCTCGGCGGCTCTCAGCGCCGCGCCGGTGTCCGTGGAGAAGTAGGGGTTGCCGGTGCCGCACGCGAACACCACTATCCTGCCCTTCTCGAGGTGGCGCATCGCCTTTCTCAGGATATAGGGCTCGGCGACCTTGGTGACGGTGAGCGCGGTCTGCACTCTGACTTCCGCGCCCTTGTGTTCCAGGCAGTCCTGAACGGCGAGGGCGTTGATTATGGTCGCGAGCATACCCATATGATCGGCGGTGGTGCGGTTCATGCTGCTGTCCGCCTGCCTGCCGCGCCAGAAATTGCCGCCGCCGATGACTATGCCGACCTCGACGCCCAGCGCCTTGACCGACATGATCTGATCGGCGACCGCTTCGAGTTTAGCGTGATCGATGCCCGATCCGCTCTCGCCCGCGAGCGCTTCGCCGGAAAGTTTGACTACCACTCTGCCGTACTTGGGTTTTTGCATATCGTCTCCGTATCGAGGTTTCAAAAAAGGAACGCCGGAGCGTTCCTTTCATGAGTTATTTGGTCATGCCCGCCTGCGCCATGACTTCGCCGACGAAATCGTCTTCGCGCTTCTGAAGGCCTTCGCCCATCTGATAGCGCACGAAGCGGCGCACGGTGATCTTCTCGCCTATGGAAGCGATGGCTTCGGTCACCAGCTGGCTGATGGTCTTGGAGCTGTCGCGCACATACACCTGCTCCATGAGGCAGACATCCTTGTAGTACTTCTGGATCCTGCCGTCCACCATCTTGTGGATGATGGCGTCGGGTTTGGGATTGGGCTCGTTCTTCGCCTGGGCGATGAGGATCTCTCTCTCTTTCTCGAGCTCGGCAGCGGGGACTTCCTCTTTGGTGACGTAGGTGGGAGCGGCAGCGGCGATGTGCATCGCGATGTTGTGCACGAGCTCCTTAAAGACGGGGCTCATCGCGACAAAGTCGGTCTCGCAGTTGACTTCGAGCAGCACGCCGATCTTGCCGTTCATGTGGATGTAGCTGTCCACGATGCCCTGGGAGGCGATCCTGCCCTGCTTCTTCGCGGCGGAGGCAATGCCTTTCTCGCGGAGATAGTCGATCGCTTTCTCCATGTCGCCGTCCGTCTCGACGAGCGCCTTCTTGCAGTCCATCATGCCAACGCCGGTGCGCTGACGGAGTTCCATAACGTCTTTGCTGGTAAATGCCATAATTTATCTCCTGAAAATTCCGTTCGTTTTGAAAGTGGCGTGCGCACGAGGCGCACGCCGCAACACATTACGCTTCCTCTTTCTCTTTCTCGGCGATGGCTCTCTCGAGGGCTTCCTCGGGGGTGAGCGCCTTCTCCTCGACGACGGGCTCGGCAGCCGCTGCGGGCTCCTCTTCCTTCGCTTCTTCCGCTTGGACAGCCTCTGCTTCCGCAGCGGGAGCGGCTTCCTTCATGCCGCCGAAGGACTCGCCCTGACGACCTTCGATCACCGCGTCCGCGATGATGGAGGCGAAGAGCTGGATGGCGCGGATGGCGTCATCGTTGCCGGGAATGACGTAATCGACGAGGTCGGGATCGCAGTTGGTGTCCAC
>DVOE01000014.1 GCA_018713795.1 Candidatus Limadaptatus stercoripullorum | reverse complement strand
TCGAAAAAATGAGGTGCGTGTTCAAGTACGCTCCGAATAAGCGCCCGTCGTGTCTAAGAACGCCCCGAATAAGTGAGTGCGAAGACGAGCGCGTAATTCCGTCTTCGAAAAAAAGCAGTGTCGGGGGTTCGGATCCCTCATTTCAGACACAAAAAAAACACCTCTTTGCGAGGTGTTTTTTCTGGCGCCTGTTGAGGGACTCGAACCCCCGACACTGCGGTTAACAGCCGCATGCTCTACCGGCTGAGCTAAACAGGCACGATCGAAGTGCTTTGTTATGATATTCTTTCCTGCGGGATTTGTCAACTGTTTTTGGCGCGCGGAGGTGTGTTGACAAAGCGGGGGAGTGCAAATATAATCGACGGGGAGGGAAGTTATGACGGCACTCGTTCTCAAAAACATCATCGCAGACAACATTGCGGCGACGGTCGCGACGATAGGTCTTATGATCTATTTCCTTTGCACCGCGCTGGTTTTCGTGCTCAAACCCGAGAAGTACGGCAGGCAGTACTCCGTGCAGCCGGTGGACAACGCCGGCAAGACGGAGATACGCGTCTACTACGGCGGGATCTCTTTTGCGTTGGCTCTATTTCTCGGTGTGCTGGCGTTCGTGTTCGGGCACCCGTTCTACTCGCTGGTGGGCGGGCTCATCTTTGCGAACACGGTGTTCTTCACCCGCCTCGTCTTCACCTTTGTGGACAAAGGCTGGAAGTGCCCGTACACCAAACTCGCTCTGCCCGCCGAAGGCGCGTTCATCATGGTGCTTTGGATCTGCTTCATCATCGCGGTGGTCGTCGAAAAGACGCCCGTCTGAGCGGAGATAAAACGCCGCGCATTGCCTTAAAGAAGGTTAAGAAAGCAAAAACCGACCGATAAACGGTCGGTTTT
Organism: Candidatus Limadaptatus stercoripullorum; assembly: GCA_018713795.1. Taxonomy (GTDB): domain Bacteria; phylum Bacillota; class Clostridia; order Christensenellales; family CAG-917; genus Limadaptatus; species Limadaptatus stercoripullorum. The sequence continues at coordinate 7,642 of DVOE01000014.1, read as the reverse complement.
GTAATTTTCGCTCAAAACCTCGTCAATTCACACCGAGCAGTTTTTCCATGTTGACGGTGATGGTGCCGTTCTTATATTCGAGCGCGGTGAAGAAGTCGGAGACTTTGACATCCTCGAGGATGAAGAGCACCTTTTCGTCCACGCCTCTGACATTCGCCCAGCGGATGAGTTCGCCGATGGAGGAGTTCGTGAGCTTCGCGGTGATGGCGTCGGAGAGGGTGTCCACGGTCGCTTTCCTGATCGTGGGATCGTCGAACACCGAGCCGCTCTCTATGTCGATGAGCTCCTCGATGGTGAAGGACTTGATGTTCTCGTCCAGCGTGCCGATGGTGAGCTCGCGGTCGAGCATGGCGATGAGCACGGACGAGCTCTTTTCGCGAACGACGGACACGCGGTCGGTCGAGAGGGGAGCGAGAAGCCCCTCGCCGCCGTCGTTGCCCGCCTTGTTGACGAGGACGCCGGTCACGCGGTCGTAGCGCTCGGTGACATCCGCGTGCCTGTCGGGATCGTAGGCGACATAGCCGCCGTCTTCGTAGACGAAGGAGCCGTTGTCCGCGAGTTTGTAGATGACTTCCGCAAGCCGCTTGGAGTAGACGGTGTCGCCGCTCGCGAACGCCTTGTCGTCCGCCGCGCGCACGCCGTTGATCTCGGAGAAGTAATATTTCCCGTCATCGCGTCCCGTCATCATGACGAGAGCGTCCGAGGTCGAAGCGGACTGCGAGGAGGTGTAAGCGCCGCTTTCGAAGTCGTAGTAATAGAGGGTTTCGTCCTTGGTGTCCGCGGTGGAGAGGGTGTAGCCGTCCGTGAATTTGAAGAAGAGTTCGCGTCCCCAATGCGCGGGGTTTCCCGCGTCGTAGCGGACATATGCCGCGAAGAACTCGATGTACAGCCCCGATTCCGAGTCCCCGTTCGGGTAGACGGTCTCGCTCTCTGCGCCCGGATCGCCCGCGTTTGCGGCGACGCGTTTGTAAGGCTTGTTCGCCCAAGTCGTGGGGTCCGTATTTGTCGCCGCGTAATAGGCGGCAAGAGCGGGATTTTCGTAGTACTTGCCGTCCGCCGAGCGGAAGAAGACATTCTGCACCGCAGTCTGATCCGCGAGATCGGACGCGTTCGCTATCTCCTCGTAGACGAAATACATTGTCTCGCCTTTGGGCAGGAGGGCGTCCGTCGCGGGGGTGTAGAGATAGGAAGTGCGGAAATAGGAGCCCGATCCGTCGTAGACGAAGGCGTAGCGGGTCTCTTCCCCGTCCGCGCCCTCGGTGAGGTAGGGATCGTAGGCGACCAGCCAATATTCGCCCGCCTCGTCCGCCTTTACCGCCGTCTCGCGGACGATCTCGATTATGTCGGAGAGCAGGGTATCCTCGATGACGCCGTTCATCGCCTCGGAGATATCGTTGATGCCGACGAAGGCGAGCTGTTTGAGGATGGCGTTGCCTTCGCCCGAGGAGACGCGCTCATACCACGCGTTCGCCTCGTCCACGCCGTAGACAGCCCTTTCGGGATAGCCGAGCTTGTTGAAGACATAGTAGGTCTCGCCACTCTCGGGGGAGTCGACGAGGATATAGGCGTCGGGTATCACTCCGATAGCGTCGCCGAGCACCATGGTGTCGAACGCCGCGGAGATGTTCGGGATGGTGACATTCGCGAGGCGCTGGAGAGCGGCGGAAGAGGATCCGTCCACGGCGGTCTTTTGATAGCGCTGCGCGCCCGCGTGTTTGGCGGGGTTGTAGAGGGTGTAGCTGCCGTCCTCGAGTACATACGCGCCGCCTGTCGCGGGCGAGTACTCGTCGAGCACGATATCCGTGGCGTCAGCGAGAGTGATGGTGTCGAGGGCGTCGCTGAGCTTGCTTATCTGAGTGTCTTTGAGGGTGCGGAGGATCTTGGCGCTGTCGTCCGTGATGTCGATGACCTCGCCGAGATTCAGCGAAGTGATCTTGTCCGTGACATTGTTGAGCGAGCTGACCCCTATGCCGGCAATGACCTGAATTGCCTGGTCGGCGGTGCCGATATGCACGCGGATGTGGTCGTGGTCGGCGGTGTAGGAAACGCCGTCCTTTTTCTCTTCGAGACGGGTGTTTTCGTCGACGACGGTGCCGTCGGGCAGACCGAACACGGCGACGGCTTCCGCGACCTTGGTCTCGCCTTCTGCGGCGATGTTTATGAAGACATCTTCGCCGACGGTCACCGTCCCGCCCGTCACCGTCTCCGCGAGCGAGACGGAGAGGGATTCGTCCGTGTAGACCGAAGAGAGCGGGAACAATCCGTCCGCGACGAGCGCCTTGCCGTCCGCGGTGAAGTTGTTGAGGTACGCCATGACGAAAAGCTCGCCTTCCTGCGTGCCGTCGTAGGGCTCATAGACGATGTGGCGGTAGAAAGTGCCCGTGCCGTCGTAGTCCTCGGCGTAGCAGGAATTGTCGGGCGTGTAACTGCCGTCCTCACCGCGCGTGTAGCGCAGTTCGCGGCGGATGAGCCCGTTCTCATCCGCGTCCGCGCCCGCGATATAGGTCTCCGCGCCGTCCGCGACGAGCTTGAGCTCGCTGTCCGAGACTTCCTCGTAGCGGTCGACGGCGACATACACGGTGTTTTCGCCGACGGGCAGGAAGAGGTCGCTGTCCGCGCCGGTCAGGGTGCCGACGGGCAAAAGGTCCATGACCTCGCCGAACTCGCTCAGGGGAGTGTGGTACAGCTCGTCGAACAGCCTGTTTTCGCCGAGCGTGATCCCGAAGCCGGTCTCCAGCGAATAAAGGGTCATGGACGAGGAATCTATGGACGCGAGAATGTTGTTCAGCGCGTCGTCCACATTGTTGTCGAGGTTGGAGATGAGGACGGAGAGGTCGGGATATTTTTCTTCGAGCCCGAGCGAGAGGAACTCGTCCACATCGCGGAGGGTCATGTTGTTGACCACATCACCGAGGTGATTTGCCACTTCGGAAATTGGGTAGTCGAAAAGTACGGAAATGTCTATTCCGCTGATTTCCGCGGGGATTTTGAGCCCGTATTTTTCGCGGAAGAGGTTGATGGTGATGCTAGACGGATCGGCGAGATCGTCCATGAGCGACATGGCAAGATCGAGAAGAGTCTGACCGTTCGCGTCGCTCTCGTCGTCGATGATATCCGTGCCCACCGTGTCCTCTATCTGTCCTACGGTGACCACCGACAGCGCGACCGCGAGACCGCCGCCCACGGCGACGACGAGCAGCACCATGCCGACCAGAATGCCTATGACGAAACTTGCGGCTTTCATATTACCTCCGGGAGCCTCAGCCGAATATCATGTCAAATGCGGTCGTCAGAGGATTGTGTTCGTAGAAGAACCCTCCGATGACCGAACCGCGGAAGAAATTGTCCACGGTGTCCACCTTGCCGCCTATCGCGGCGGCGATCGCCAGGAGCGCCCACACTATGACCAGCCCGATGAACAGGCGGAGCAGGGCGCCGAGCAGTCTGTCCGTGATCTTTATGCCCACGCTGTCCGAGTCCTCGACGGGCTTGAGCACCAGCCTCAGCACGAAGAACACCACGAGGAACCCCGCGACATATATGAGGAAGAGCACCGCCGAAACGCAGGTCCCCGCAAGGCTGCCCACCGCGGCAGCCGCGACGGATTCGCCCTCGGGCACGCCGAAACGGGTGGCGTAGAACTTCGCCATGGTGCCTTTGAAACCGAACTCGCCGCCCGACAGCTCGACGGCGTTCCCTTCCACGATGACATAGGGCTTCCCCTCGCCGTCGTAGGTCACGGGATTGTTGAACGCCACGCCCCAGCCGCTCGAGTCCACGGAAATGCTCTCGGTTATGTTCTTGCCGAGAGACCCTTCCATCGCGGCCTCCTGCGTCACGCCCATGAGCAGCGCCGAGGCGCAGATGATGACCACGAAGACAAAGAACCCCTTCGTGGACTTCGCGAAACCTTTTATGAGACCGCCCACCAGGAAGAGCGCGAGCACTATGACTATCGCGACATCTACATACCAGGCGGAAGCCGAAAGCAGACCTGAGAACATCCTGACCTCACTTTATTTATCGATCACGGTATAATATACCACACCCGGCGCCTGCGCGCAACGCGTGCGCGCAAATTCGCCCGCCCATGAAAGACGGAGCCCGCGCGCCCGCCGCGCGGGGGCGCGCCCCGCGCTCTCTCGCGGGCGCAAGGGAAGACAAACTATGATTTGCCAAAACGCGGCGATGATATAACAAAAACCGCGCATAAACGCGGTTTTCGTGCAAAATAGTGAATTTCCGAAAAACCGAAGCGGCGATCAGCCGGGCAGCTTTTCGAGGGTGTAGCCGTCGCGGGAGTCCTTGACGGCGTAGCCCGCCGCGGTTATCTCGGCGCGCAGCGCGTCGGCGGTCGCCCAGTCCTTTTCGCGTTTGGCGGCGGCGCGCCGCTCTGCGAGCGCGACCACTTCGGCGGGGATGTCCGAGCTCTTTTCCTTTGCCGCGCGGGCGAGGAAGTCGGCGGGCGGGGTGCGGAAGAGCCCGAGCAGGGAATAGGTCTTTTTGACCTGTCCGAGCAGGGCATCCGCACGCGCGAGGTCGCCGTTCCTCAGCGCCGCGGCGCTTTCGCGGAAGACGGCGAAGAGGTCGGCGAGCGCTTTTGCGGTGTTGAAGTCGTCGTCCATCGCCTTGTCGAACTCGGCGTCCACTTCGGGAGCGCTGCCCGTCATGGGCACGCCCGCTTTCTCGGCGTCCGCGAGCACGGTGTAGAAGGAGACGAGATGTTTCTCCGCGTCGGGGAAGAGTGAGTCGGTGACATTGATGTCGCCGCGGTAGTTGGTCTGGAGCAGGGCGAACTTGATGACTTCGGGGGAGTAGCGGGCGAGCAGATCGGAGAGCAGCAGACTGTTGCCCAGCGACTTGCTCATCTTCTGCCCGTTGACCTTGATGAGCCCGTTGTGTATCCAATATTTCGCGAACTGTTTGCCGGTGAGCGCCTCGGTCTGGGCGATCTCGTTCTCGTGATGGGGGAAGACGAGGTCGCGTCCGCCGCCGTGTATGTCGATCTGCTCGCCGAACGCTTTGAGGTTCATCGCCGAGCATTCGATATGCCAACCGGGTCTGCCCGCGCCCCAGGGGGACTCCCAGCTGGGTTCGCCGGGTTTTGCGGACTTCCAAAGCGCGAAATCGAGGGGGCTGCGCTTGTTCTCCTCGTTCTCTATCCTGACGCTCTCGCGGGCGTCTTCGAGGTTCCTGCCCGAGAGCTTGCCGTAGCCGGGGAAGCTGTCCACCGCGAAGTAGACATCCCCTTCGGGGGTGGCGTAGGCGTGGCCTTTCTCGATGAGGCGGGAGATGAAGTCTATCATCCCGTCCATGGTCTCGGTGGCTTTGAGCCAGATATCGGGGTCGTCCACCTGCAACTCGCGCATTTCGCCGTCGATGCGTTCTATCATCATCTCGGCGTACTTGTCCGCGGGGATGCCCGTCTCATGCGAGCGGGCGATTATCTTGTCGTCGACATCGGTGTAGTTGCGGGCATAGCGCACCGCATACCCCTTTTTGACGAGATATTTCCTGATGATATCGTAGATGAGCGCCTGATAGGCGTGTCCTATGTGCGCGTCGCCCGAGACGGTTATGCCGCAGGCGTACATCTTGACTTCGTTTGCCGAGAGGGGCACGAACTCCTCTTTTCGTCTTGTCAGTGAATTGTATATCCTCATATCAGTCACCCGCACCTTCCGGGCTTTCGAATTCCTTTATCGCGGCAGCCTCCGCCGCCTTGTCCTCTGAGGAGAGCGCCGTGCCCGTGGCGACCCCCGTCGCCTGTTCGAGCTGCATTATGCGCGCGTTCAGCCGCCTGAACTCCTCGAGTATGGGGTCGGGGAGCAGCACCTGATCCATGTCCGCGACGCGCTTTCCGTCCTGTTTGACCACCCGTCCCGGCACGCCGACCACGGTGGAGTAGGGCGGGACATCTTTGAGCACCACGCTGCCCGCGCCGATCTTGGAATGCGCTCCCACGGTCAGAGGCCCGAGCACCTTGGCGCCCGCGCTGACCATGACATCGTTGCCGAGAGTGGGATGGCGTTTGCCCGTGTCTTTTCCGGTGCCGCCCAGCGTCACGCCCTGGTAGAGCACGCACCCGTCTCCGACCTCCGCGGTCTCGCCTATCACCACGCCGCTGCCGTGGTCGATCATCACGCCCTTGCCTATGACGGCGGCGGGATGTATCTCCACTCCCGTGATGCGCCGGGCACGATCGGCGATCAGTCTCGCAAGGCAGGTGTGCCCCTTGAGATAAAGCCTGTGCGCCCTGCGGTAGGCGGACAGCGCCTTGTAGCCGGCATATGTGAACCTCACCGCCCACTCCGAAGTGGCGGCGGGGTCCTTTTCCATGATCGCGCGAAGGTCCGCGCGACGCGCCTCTTTTATCTCACCCCGAGTGGGGATATGATCTTTGCCGTCTCCCATATTCAACCCTATGTCTCCGCCCTCGAGGAGCGTGCGTCAGTCCTCTTTGTCTTCTTCCTCGGCAGCAGCGGTCGCTGCATTTCCCGCAGGTTTATCATCTTCGGTAGAGGACGCTGCGTTTCCCGCAGCAGCGGTCGCTGCTTTCTCCGCAGACTTCTTGTCTTCGATAGCGGTCGCTGCGTTTCCCGCAGGCGTCGCGTCCTCGACCTTTGTATCGTTATCCGCGGCGGGTGCGGGCTCTTCTTTCGAGCATTCGTCCGTAGGCGGCAGGGCGGGAGGATCGGGCTCGAACAGCGCGTCTATCTCGTTTTCGTAGATGGTCTCCTTTTCGTAGAGCAGTTTGACCATCTTGTCCATGACCGCGCGGTTTTCGCGGAGCACGGCGAGCGCGACGGCGTACTGTCCGTCGACTATGCGCTTGATCTCGGCGTCTATCTTCGCCGCCATCTCGTCGCTGTAATTGAGCTGGGTCTGATAGTCCCTGCCTATGAACACCTCTTCCGAGGAACCGAGATAGAGGGTGCCGATCTCGGCGGACATGCCCCATTCGGTCACCATCTTGCGCGCGATCTTGGAAGCGCGCTGTATGTCGTTGGACGCGCCCGCGGACACATCTTTTATGACCAGCTCTTCCGCCGCGCGACCGCCGAGCAGCATGGCTATCTGATCGAGCAGTTTCTGCCTGGTGTAATGGTTGTCGTCGTTCTCGGGCAGGGTGATGGTGTAGCCCGCCGCCATGCCGCGGGGTATGATGCTGACCTCGTGCACGCTGTCGCAGTTCTTGAGCATCTTGGCGACGATGGCGTGTCCCGACTCGTGGTAGGCGGTTATGCGCTTGTCGCGTTCGGTGACCACGCGGCTCTTCTTTGCGGGGCCCGCGATGACCTTGTTGATCGCCTCGGAGATATCCTCCATGTTGATGAGCTTGCGGTTGGCGCGGGCGGCAAGTATCGCCGCTTCGTTGAGCAGATTCTCGATATCCGCGCCCGTGAACCCCGAGGTGAGCCTCGCCAGGCTCTTGAAGTTGATGTCGGGAGCGAGAGGCTTGTTGCGGCTGTGCACCTTGAAGATCTCTTCGCGTCCCTTGACATCGGGAATATTGACATAGATCTGCCTGTCGAACCTGCCCGGTCTCATGAGGGCGGGGTCGAGGATATCCGCGCGGTTGGTCGCCGCCATGACGATTATCCCCTCGTTCTTTTCAAAGCCGTCCATCTGCACGAGCAGC
>DVOE01000094.1 GCA_018713795.1 Candidatus Limadaptatus stercoripullorum | reverse complement strand
GAAGACGAGGTCGGAGACTATGCCGCTGTTGTAGGTGAAGTAGCCGTCGTTGACGACGCCTTCGATCGCCTTCAGAGACCCGTCCTTCTGGCGCTCGTAGACGGTGTAGCCTTCGAGGCTGCTGCCGACTGCGGCGGGCAGTTTGACGGTGATCTCGGAGACGGAGGAGAGCCCTGCGACGCTGGAGGCGTTGATGACCTCGGTGCCGTTGGTGAGGGTGAGACTGATGACGCCGTCGATCTCCGCCTGCTGACCGAGGGAGACGGTCCTGGAGACGATGCTCTCGTAGTTGTTGTAGGTGGTGCCGCCGGTGAGTTCGGTGGCGGTGAGCACCCACGCCTTGATCTCGGGAGTGCCGAAGACGATCTCAGCCTGCTGCACGAACTGTTCGCCTTCGCCGGTGCCGGTCTGGACGATGCTGACGGAGACGGTTATGGTGCCGGTGGCTCCGACGGTACCGAGGGCAGAGTTCTCGGTCGAGACGATCTGATAGTTCGCGGGATCGGACAGGGCGACGGTGTAGTTATACCTGCCTGCCGAAGTGATGGTGCCGACGGAAGCGGAGCCGGAGACATAGGTGACGGAAGCGGTGAGCTTCTTAACGGTGTCCTCGGGGACCGCGCAGCCGTCCGCGGGCTCGACGGAGAGCTCGACGATGCCGAACTCGTCGCCGCTCGTGATATCGCCTTCGAGCTTGGTGCCGAGGACGATGACGGGCGCCTTGCCGACATTGAGGGTGGTCACGCGCGAGGTGACGGTGTAGTTGCCGAACACCGGGGCATCCGTGACGAGCACGACGGAGTACACGCCTGCGCCGGTGAAGGTATCCTTGGCGTCGGTGGTGCCGCTGAGGGTGTAGGTCGCGCCGATGGCGGCGAGCATATCATCCTTCTCAGCCTCGACCGCGCCGTCGAAGACGAAGAACCCTTCGTACTCGGTGAGTTTCTGCGCGGAGCCGTTGTAGGCGACGGTGATGCCCTCCCCGCGGGAGACGGTGAGAGGCGCCTTGCCGACGGTGAGCGTGACATGCACGATCGCGGACTTCTCGTACGCCTCGTTGCCCGAAGCGTAACCCTCGAGGTCGGAGTGGATGACGGTGACCACGACATCGAAGTCGTAGCTGCCCGCATTTATCGCCTGAGTGGTATCGTCCGCGAGGGCTATCTCATAGGTCTTACCCGTCTGCACATTGTAGGTGACGAGGCTGTCGAGCAGCTCGGCGGAACCTTCGCCCGCGAGCTTGTCGGTGCCGTCGTAGACGACGCCGATGCCGGAGACGGCAGCCGCGTTGAACGCGGGAAGCACGACTGTGACCACGCCGACGCTACCCGCCTCGAACACATAGTTGGTGGAAGTCGCCTTGGTAAGATCGAGCGTGATCTGATATTCGGCGCCGGGAGCCGCGTTCGCGGCGAGCTCGACACTGCCGTCCTTCACGAACTTGACTATCTCGGCGATATCGCCCGTGATGGTGACGCCGGTGTTGTCGTCCTGCGCGACGAGGCCGATGAACTCGAAGTCTTGCTCGACTTTGGCACGCAGCTCGTCGATATCCGAGCCGGAGAAATACTCGCAGCCTGCGGCGTTGACGGTGAGCGTAGCCTTGTCGATGACGACCGTCTGCCCTTCCGCGATGACGAACACGAAGTTGGTCGCGGTGCCGTTGACGCCGGTCACATCATAAGTGCCCGCATCCGCATACCTGCCGGAGACGAGGACGAAGGCGTTGGACACGAGGCTGATCTCGGACACATCGCCGTGATCCACGCCGTCTATCATTATCTTGCCGCCATCGATCGTGACGGTGTCGCCAAACTCACCGGTATAGACGAGCTGACCGGAGTAATCGGGCTTCTCGCCGTAGGTGAAGTTGGTGTTCTCGCCAACGGAGACGGTGATGGTGCTCTTGGTGATGGTGGCGGGAACTCTTGCCTCGGACGCGACCGTATAATTGGAGGCCTCGTCGCCGGTGTAGACGATCGTAAAGACCGCCTCCCTATCGCCCGCGACTGCGGCGTCGAATCTGACGCTTCCGACCTTCACTTTGCCGATTATCTCTTGGATGAGCTCCTCATCGGTGATCGTACCGCTGTTCAGCTTGATCGTGTATGCGTTGGGATCGAGGTCGAGCGTATCGGTGCCGTCGTAGACCTTGGTGATCGCGCCGCTCGTGACCTCGATGGTGATGGTCACAGTCGCCTTGTTGATCCTGCCGGTGGCGGGAGCGGTCGTCCACTTATTGCCGCCGCCCGCGAAGACATAACCGTCCGCGTACTTGGCGACCGCCGTTCCGCTGGGATCGTCGACCCCGGTGCTGTAGTCGCCGGTCGAGAGCGCATTGCCGCTACTTTCGACGAGGTAGTAGTTGACATTGCCGCTGTTGTTCTTGAGCACGACATTGTAGACGGTGCCGGAGACGGTTTCCGCCACATTCGGGTCGCTGTACCCGCCCGCGGTGAAGGTGACGGAATACTTGCTCCTGTCCTCCTCGATGGCGAAGTCATAATCGCCGCCGTCGAGCAGCGCGCCGAGCACATAGGTGATCTCGGACTCGGAGACGAACACGGTGCCGTCCCAATCCTTCTCGGGGAGCCTGAAGGTGACGAGGAGCGGAGCCTTCGTGATCGTCGCATTCTCGACGATGAGCTTATTGCTCACGGGGATGGAGTAGCTGCCGGCGGCTGCCTTTGCGTTTTCGGAATCCCCGTTCGCCACGATCTTGATGCCGGAGACGGTTATGGTATTGCCGGTGCCCGCCTGCGCGTCGCGATATGTCGCGGTGTACGCGATCTTGACGAGCGTGAGGTCGCCGTCGAGCACGCCGCCCTCGCCGAAGAAGACATTGATGTCACCCGCGCCTATGAGCGCCTCGAGCGCGGGAGCGGCGTTGGTGGTGCCGTCATAGACCTTGGTCGCGCCGGCGAGCCCGGAGGTGTCGTACTCGAGCGGCTTGGGGTTGAGGACGGCAGCCGCCTCGAGGGTGCCGCTGAAGCCGTCCGTGGCGTCTGCGGAATCCAGCGCCACACCGCCGATGGTGTAGTTCTTGAGGTTCACGAACTCCGCATTCGCGGTGATGCGCACCTTTTCGTAGTGGACATCATGCAGCCTGACATTGCCGTCCGCGTCGTACTGGACATAGAGGTACTCTTTGCCCGACGCGTCGGAGTAGATGACGGTCGCGTCATCGACATTGAGGTTGAAGTACCCTCTCTGATCTTCCCACGCCTCGAAGGGAGTCGCGACATCGTAGGTCGTCCTGTTGCGGTCGAACTTGGGAGCCGCGTCGCCATAGACGCCGTCTTCGAAGGCGAAGTTCACGGTGATGTCGACGGGGGTGACGGTGACCGTCAGACCGGTGAAGTGCGCCTTTGCCTCATCCTCGAAGTTCTCGTCCACGGTGAGGTTGGAACCGCTCGTCGCGTAAGTGAGATCGGAGAAGGAGACCGCCTTACCCTCGCCCGCATCGGGGTCGGCGAGCGTGATGGTCGCCCTGAGGCGCAGACCGGCGAGGTTATCGCGGGTGTGGATGGCGGGATTGTAGCCTTCCGCCTCGGTGTTCCAATCGATGGTGCGCGTGACATCCATGGTGGCGTCGTAGGGACGCTCGGTCTCGACGGTCACTTTGAGCATATCGAAGGAGATGGGGAGAGGCGTGATGGTGGCGAGGACATTGTTGACGGTGATGAGCACGCCGCCGACGCCGTATTCGGTACGCTCGACGACCCAAAGCTCACCGCCCTCGGCGAAACTCGTCTCGGGCAGACCCGCGACGAAGAAGGTGGGACGCACGGTGTAGTTGCCCACGCCTGTATCTGAGAGGTCGACATTGCCGTGAGCCACATTGAACCCGTAGAACTCGACCGTGTAGCCGTACTGCTCGAGGAGGTTGAACGCGTTGCCGTTTTGTTCGATGGTGATATGCGTCTCGGGAACGATCTTCGTCGTCGCGTCATAGACCTTGGTGATGACGATGTCGCCGGACTTGAGCGCCTCGAAGTGGAATTCCACGATCCGATAGCCGCCGCCGAACTGTATCTCCTCCACGGTGAGCTTGTAGTTGAGCTTGTCCGCTCCGCCCCACGCTATGCCGGAGACCAGGATATACAGCCCGGTCTGCCCGCCGGTGTTGAGGTCTCCGGTGACGGGATCGCCGTTCTGCAACACATAGACCGCGCTCGTCCAGGTGAGGAACGCTTCGTCGTCCCCGACGAGGTTATTGATGAAGACCGCCTTTTCGCCGTCGGCGTAAGGCACATTCGCGGTGCCGTCGGGGACCTCCTTATCCTTGCCGTAGGTGCCGATCTCGATCTCGCGGGCGTTCACGGTGAATCTTATATCCTTGAGAGCCGCCTCGTCCACGGTGACGCGTATGCTGGGATCGTTCACGGAGTAGCGCTCCGAGACATAAGCGGCGTAGTACTCGCCCTCTGCGAGCATCGCATTGACATCGTCGTTCGCCGCGCCCGCACGGACAAAGACGCCCGCTTTGTAGAGCGCCCTGCCGAGCGCGCCGGTATATTTGAGCGCGCCAAGATCGAAGTCCCCTATCGCGGCGTCCGTGGACGGCGTGACTTTGAACTTGCCCGTCCAGTCGTCGGGATCGCCGTAAGTCTTCTCGGTCTCCGAGAAGGAGGGCGTGAGCGTGACATTCAGGTAACCTATGGTGACCTGCGTGTTGAAGACTATGTTGAGGTCGCCCTTATCCGCGCCATCGATGACAAGATTCGGGAACTCGACGGTGAAAGTGCTGTTCGCGGCGTTCGTGACGGCGTAGCCATTGAGATAGGGAGTGCCGAGCGAAGTGACGGTGATGCCGTCGACGCGCTCGCCGCTATCATTGGTGACCTCGAACGAGTAAGCCCCAAGCTCCGTCGGCGCGCCGAACTGCACGCGGTAGGTCGCCGTGGGCACCGTGACGAAGGAGATGGTCAGCGTGTTCCTCGACCAGTCGTACTCGAGGGTGACGGTGATGCCGTCGACGACCGTCTCGATGGTGATATTGTTGGTCGCGGTGAACGCGGTGTCGACCTTGACGGTATACGACTCGCCGTGACTCGCCGAAGGCTCTTCCGCAAGCACGAAGGTGCCCGCCGTGATCTCGCCGCGCACGGTGGCGTCGGTGACCTGAGTGCCGCTGTTCGAAGCGGTGTAGTAGTAATTGAAGTTGATGGTGTAGGTCTGCGGGCTGTAGATGGTCTGACCGCTGTCCGGGATGGCGTAGACGGTGAGCTTATTCACGGTCATGTTGCCGGGCGTGTCGGAGAGCTTCATATCGAAGTTACCGGACAGCCCCGCGTAAGTGACGCCCGTGAACTTATGCTCGCCCGCGGTCGCGTACTGCCCCTGCCCTTCGTAGGTGTAGCCCGAGGTTATGTTTATGATCCTGGAAGTCGCGTTATTGACATCGACGCTACTGCCGAAGATATCGGTGAGGCTATCGCCCTTCATCTCGTCGTCGCTCCCGATCTGCAAAGTGACCGCGGCGTCGCTGTCGGGCTGGGCGTAAGTCTTGGAGCCCTTGAGCGTGACGGTGAGGGGCGCCTTCGCGATCTCGAAGGAGACGGAGAGCGAGAAGGTGTAGTTGGTCGCGGTGACACCGCTCGAATCGGTGAGCGCGTAGCTCCCCACCGGGAGATTGCCGCCGCCCGCCGAATAGACGAGCTCGGAGAGCGCCTTGCCGTTCGCGAGGACGAGCCCGCTGACATTCGTTATGTCGCCAAGCGTCTTGCCCGCGTCCTGACCGAGGTCGGAGCTGCCGAGCGCGGTCTCCAGCGTCACGCCGCTGAGCGCGCCGGCGCCGAGATACTGGGTGATGTAATCACGATCGTAAACATCGCCGTAGATCGCGTTCTGCCACTTGTCCGCCCCGCCTATCGCGGCAAGGAGGTCGATGTTCCTCTTGGTGATCTCGTAACGCGCGGCGTTGACCTTCTCAGCGATGAAGTACTTTTCCGCCGCATTGTTGAGGTCGAAGGAATATTGGTAGCTCCCCGCATTCACGGGAGCGTCTTCGGTGCCCTCCCACTTGATGACGGAGTTGATATCATCGAGCGCGTGGCTTGCGAGCGTATCCGTGACATTGGCATCCGTCTTAACGCTGACCATGCCGTCCGCCGCCTTGCCGTCGTAGACCTTGGTGTTGAGCACGCTCGTGCTGACGAGCTTGCGGTAGGAGAACATCAGACCGAGGTCGTTCCCGAGGCTGCCGATATTGCCCGCCTGATCGAGGACGAACGCGATATAGCTCCCGCCCGCGACATCGCTGCCCGAACCCGAAGTAGTTATGCCCTCGAGCCTATCGAAGACGAAGTTAGGCTCGGTGCCGGTGGCGCCGCCCTTCGTATGCGAGTAGATGAGCAACTTCGCGCCCGATCCCTCGGTGTACTTGTAGACCTCATACGGCACGAACCCGCCGGGGAAGCCGGGTTTGAAGTCGCCGCCCGGGGTACCGGTGCCGACGGTGACCACAATGTTCTGCCCGCGCTTGAAGGTGGCGGCATAGGTGCCGTCCACGCCGTCGCCGCGCAGCGTGGTCTCGTACTGTATGTCCCGGAGCGCGCTGTCGCCGAGCCCCGCAAAATAATCCGCGTACGTCCCGTCCGTCTCGAACTTGATCGTATAGGTCTTCGTGTCGACGAAGACATAGTACAACTCGAAGTTGGCGTTGCCCGCCTGGTCGAGCGTCATGACATAAAGGACGCGCACGCCCGCGTCCGCGCCCGCGAGGCCGTCAAGGGTGCCGCCGCCGCCGAGGATGTTGTTGACCTCGCCCTCAACAATCACGCTGTTGCCGGCGAAGAATTTCGTGAACGCGCTCGCGGGGCCGCCCGGCGTGTAGGTGCCGTCCTCGCCTATGACCGCATCCATAGCGGCTTTGAACGCGTCGTAATCGCTGTTTATCGCGCCGGGGGTCACTGTCTCGCCCTCGGTCGTACCCGCCGCGGAAGCGTCGGAGTACACCTTCCAGCCGAAGTAGACATTGCCGGCATACGCACCGAGCATGGCGTCCAAGAGGGCGTCACCGGTGAATCTATCGGTGGACACGCTGATCGCGTTATTTTCGTCGGTGTACCACACCCTGCCTTCCACCGTCGAGATGTCTATGGAGATGGAATTCTCGGGATAACCGCCGTTGGAGCCGTTCGTGGTGTCGTTGCCCCCGTTCGCCACGAGATAGTTGCCGCCGTCCGCCGTCCCGAGCTCGAGATCGTTGACGGACACGGTGTCTATCCTGACCGGCACTATGCCGCTTGCGTACACGGTGGCGGTGCCGAGCGCCGACCTCACGGTGACGCCGGGCTCGCTGTTGACGCCGAACTCACCGTCCACGCGCGTATATATAAGGCTTAAAGTCGCCTTGCGCGTGTTGTCGTCCTCTACCTCGACCTTGATCTCTGCGGAAAGATTCGCGCCGAGAGCGGAAAGCTCCGCGCCGAGACCTTCTCCGATGATGAGCGTAGCGCCCTCGGTGTCGGTCGCGAACTCGATGTCCCCTATCGTGACCGTGAGCTTCTCGCCGTCCGCCGTGGTGCCGGGCTGGACCGTCGCGGAGTTATTGGCGAAGTTGTCCGTGCTCGTGCCCGCGAAACTCGAGAAGTTGAAGTTCACGACATTGCCCGCGGGATTGAGGATGAAGGAGATGTCGATCCGGGCGCTGTCCCCGATCATGTACTTGTTGATCCACTGATCGCTCGTGACCTTTTGCGTCTCCCCCGCCTTGTCGAGATAGGAGTACTCGCCGAGCGGCGTGTCGGTGACCGTGGTGTTGTCCACCCTCACGAAATAGGTGAACGGCGTCGCGCACACATTCCCCGCCACATCCGCGATGTAGACCATGATCATGTAGTACCCCGCCCTGGTGGGGCTGACCTCGGTGAGATTGCCCCCGCTGAGCGGACTGCCGTTGGAAGCGGTGCCCTCTTTGAAGTTATAGGAGAAATTCGCGGTGGTCGTACCGTTCACCACTTTGAACGGAGCGGCGGTGCCGCCATTTATCTTGTCTATGTTGCTCGCGTTGACGCCGGCGAGCGTGCTCTTCGCCCATTCCGCCGTCGGCGCGTAGAAGGAGTAAGCTATGTCAAAGAAGAACGCCCACGCCGAATTGCCGCTCGCAAGATCCGCCGCGGCGTTCATGCCCTTGAGGTTCTGGCTCACCGAACCCACGCTCGCCCAGGTGCTCTCGTCGAATGTCGTGTCCTTGAACACGCCCGCGGTGGGACTGCCGTCAAGGAGCCCCTCCGCCGTCGGCGCGGTCGTGTCTATACCGCTGACCTTGATGGTGATGGGATCGCACGCGGCGTTCGTACCGCCAAACGCACTCGCATTGTCTTCGAATTTTATCGTGTAAGTTCCGTTGGCTTTGAAGTAAAGCGTGAAAGTCGCCTGCGACCCCGCGTTCGTTGTATTGCTTGCCGTTATGTAGTAGTTCGTGCCCGAGGCAGTCGTAGTCTCGTTTTCCTTGTTGCCCTGCGGGAGATTGCCGACATGCACCCAAGCACCGTCCACGCCCCCCGGCGCCTCCGTGATGTTCAGATCGCGCACGCCGTAGTAGAACGCCGCGCTGTTCGGATCGCCGTCCCTGACCGTCAGCGTCAATTTCTTGTAGTATTTCTGCCCGTTCGCGGAGAAAGTCGCTTGGCTGACCGCCTTCCCGAGCGTTATGTTCGTGGTGTTCGGGCTGAGCCCGCTGTTGCTGCCGAGATAGCTCGAGGTGACGCTCGCCCCGCCGCTCGTCTTAAGCTGCGGACCGTCCTCCGCCGCCGCGCTCGAAATGGACGGCCTCGTGCTGTCCGTCAGGCTGCCTCTTGAAATGTTGAAAGTAAGATTATGGCTCGCAGCCCTTATGCCGGGAGTTTGATACCAACCCGAGTTTCTCGCGAGCCCGAGCACGAGATTGCTGTTACCGCCCGTGATCGTGAGCGTGCCGAAATTCCTCGAAGTGCCACCCGTGGGACCGCCGTCGAAAGTCGTCCAGCCGCTTTTTTTCCAAGCATCACCGTCAAGGAAATTGCTCGCCGCGACCTTGCTCGAAGTCAACGCCATGTAGGTCCCGTTGGTTTGGTTGTTATCGTACGAAGTGTACACCATCGCGCTGTAAGAGACCGTGACCGTGTACCCCGCGTTCACGAAAGCCATGACGCTGTCCGGCACCTTGATGTTCACGACCACTATGACCTCAGGGCTAAACATCCAGTGCTGACCGGCGGCGTTCGTTCCCCACGAACTCGCGGTCCCGCCGTTCCAGAAGACTATCCCTTCACTGGTGCCGCCTGTTTTGTAATAGCTTACAGTCGAATCGGAAAAAGTGACATTCGAAAGGTTTGTCGTTATCGAAGCGCTTCCTATCGTGGAATCGTGTATCTGCTCTTGCAGAGAAGCGATAGTCGTGCTCGAGCCGCTGTATGAAGTGACTTGGTTCCCGTCACCGCCGGAGTGCGCCGCCTCGGCGACATTGTCCGTCACAGACCCGAACAGCGGCGTCTCCGTCCCCGTCCCGCAGGACAGCACCACGGCGAACACCGTAACGAAGATCAGCGCGAGCAGCACCAGCCGCACCGCCGCGGCACTCCTGCCACTCCTCGAGTTGCCGTTCTCGTTGTTTCTCATAATCCCTCCTCACATCGCTTCCGCGTTGTCAGTTTCCCTTAAATAATTTCCCTTCGCTCTCCTGCCCGCCGTCCGCTTCGGCTCTCTCTCCGCCGCTTTGGACTTCCACCCCATCAGCCACGCTCCGAAGGAGTGCATTCCTCCTCTTGAGCCCCTGACTCCCATCCCCACCAGCCAATCGGGGACGGGGGTATGACTGGTAGCGCCTTGGCGCGTATCAGGGCAGCCCCGTCCCGCATTGGCGGCTAAACAGGAACGCTCCCCTATCGCCTCTCGGAACGGCTCGCTACCCCACACCCAACGCACACACGCGCGTAGAGGGCGCAAAGCGCGCAGAATAGTACACATTCATATTACAATCTCCTCCCCCGCCCCGTCAATACCCAACCAAAGTTAACCCCTTTTTAACCTTCCCATCTCTCCCCATCCCCTTAGATCCCATCCCCACCAGCCACGCTCCGAAGGAGTGTATTCCACCTCTTGAGCCCCTGACTCCCGTCCCCAATTGGTAAATTTTATAGCGGGCGGAGAAAGTCGGGGCGGGATCTGCGGCATAAAAAAAAACGCCGCGAAAGCGGCGTTTCGGGTTTGCGCTAAGTGCGTCACTTGCGGAGCTCCGTCCGCCTGATCTTCCCCGAGATCGTCTTCGGCAGCTCCTTCACGAACTCCACCACTCTCGGGTACTTATAGGGCGCCGTCAGCTCCTTGACGAAATGCTGGATCTCCTTCGCGAGCTCGTCCGACGCCTCATAACCCGCCGTCAGCACTATGGTCGCCTTGACCACCTGTCCGCGCGTGGGATCGGGCACGCCCGTAACCGCGCACTCCAGCACCGCGGGATGCTCCATAAGCACGCTCTCGATCTCGAACGGCCCTATCCTGTAACCGCTCGATTTGATGATGTCGTCCGTCCGCCCCACAAAGAACAGATAGCCGTCCTCATCGTAGTACGCCGTGTCGCCGGTGTGATAAAGTCCGTCGTGCATAACACTTTTCGTGTTCTCGGGATCGCCGTAATACTCGCGGAACAGCCCGTAAGGCCTGCCTTCCGAGATGTCGACGCATATCTCGCCCGCTTCGCCCATGGGGGTGTTGCTGCCGTCCGGGGACACGATTCGTAGTTTGTAGATGGGCGTGGGCTTGCCCATGCTGCCGGGCTTGGGGGTCATGCCGACGAGGTTGGCTATGGTGAGCGTGGTCTCGGTCTGACCGAAGCCCTCCATAAGCGTGAGCCCGGTGGCGGTTTTCATTTGGTTGAACACCTCGGGATTGACCGCCTCGCCCGCCGTGGTGATATATTCGAGCGACGAGAGGTCGTGTTTGCTCAGGTCCGCCTTTATCATGAAGCGGTAGATTGTGGGCGGAGCACAGAAGGTGGTGATGCGGTATTTCTCGATCATCCCGAGCAGTTTCTCTTGATCGAACCGCTCGAAGTCGTAGGTGAACACGCACGCGCCGCACAGCCACTGCCCGTACAGCTTGCCCCACACGGCTTTGCCCCAGCCGGTCTCGGCAACGGTGAAGTGGATGCCGTCTTTGCGGACATTATGCCACCATTTCGCGGTGAGGAAATGCGCGAGCGCGTAGGTGTGCTCGTGCGCCGCGATCTTGGGATAAGCGGTGGTGCCGGAGGTGAAGTACATGAGCATCAGCTCGTCGCGCATGGGCGCGCTGCCGTCCGAAGGACGCGGATAGATATCCGAAAACGCCTCCCATTCGCTGCCGAAATGATGCCAGCCTTCCTTCTTTTCGCCGACGGACACTTTGATCGTGACCTGCGGGCAGCGCTCGCAGGCGCCCTCCGCTTCGTCGATGACCGTGCCCGAGGTCGTGCACACTATCGCCTTGACTCCCGCCGCGTCGAACCTGTACACGAAATCCTTTTCTTTGAGTTGGTCGGTGGCGGGAATGGTGATCGCGCCTATCTTGTGCAGCGCGACGATCGTCGGCCAGAATTCCCAATGACGGCGGAGGACGAGCAGCACTCTGTCCCCCTTGGTAATGCCGAGGGCTTTGAAGTAGTTAGCCGCGCGGGCGGACAGCTTCATCATGTCGCCGAAGGTGAATATCCTTTCCTCTTCGCCGTCGCTCCCCACCCAGATCATGGCTCTTCTATCCGGCTCCTCGGTGCCGTAGTAGTCGACCACATCGAAGCCGAAATTGAAGCTTTCGGGCGCGTGGAAATCGACGCTTTCCAGCATCCCGTTTGCATCCGTTTTTTCGGTCAGAAATCTTTGGTACAGTTCCATCTTTTTTTTGGAGTCACCGCTCCTTTCCCGGTGATGTTCCGCCCCGTTTCCCGGGGCTTTTTTTCAAAAAATTGAGCCGCAGAGCACCGCGCGGCATCGCCGCCCGGCGCTCACGGCTCCCTCTTATCTTTTCGTCTCGTCACGCGGCTTTGCCGCGCGGCGGCGTCATGCGAGATTCGCCTTCAGAGTGTCCAGCTCCTTGCGCAGCGCCTCGGGCAGTTTGTCGCCGAACTTGGCATAGAAGCTT
This sequence comes from Candidatus Limadaptatus stercoripullorum, assembly GCA_018713795.1. Lineage (GTDB taxonomy): Bacteria > Bacillota > Clostridia > Christensenellales > CAG-917 > Limadaptatus > Limadaptatus stercoripullorum. The sequence goes on along the minus strand of DVOE01000094.1, from coordinate 26,334 downwards.
TCAATGTTCTCCGCGTCCTCTTTCCAGAGTTCCTTGTCCACGGTGAGCAGATTCGCCACATCGTCGACCGTCATATCCAGCCCGTTGAGGTTGATGTCCTCGGGCTTCGGGACATAGCCGATGGGGGTCTCCACCGCTTCGGCGGTGCCTTCGGTGCGGCGGATGATCCAATCCAGCACGCGCATGTTGTCGCCGAACCCCGGCCACAGGAAGTTGCCGTTCTCGTCGGTGCGGAACCAGTTGACATTGAAGAACTTGGGCTTCTTTGCCACCTTGTCGCCCATCTCGATCCAATGCGCGAAGTAGTCGCCCATGTTGTAACCGCAGAAAGGCAGCATCGCCATCGGGTCACGACGCACGACGCCCACTGCGCCGCTCGCGGCAGCCGTCGTCTCGGACGCCATGATCGAGCCCACGAACACGCCGTGGTTCCAATCTCTCGCTTCGTACACCAGCGGCGCGGTCTTGGCGCGCCTGCCGCCGAAGATTATCGCGTCGAGCGGCACGCCCTGAGGATCTTCGAACCTGTCCGAAATGCAGGGGCAGTTCTTGGCGGGCGCGGTGAAACGGGAGTTGGGATGCGCGCCCTTCACGCCGTTCGCTCTGTCTTCCGCCGTCCAGGGGTTGCCCTTCCAGTCGATCGCGTGCTCGGGGGGATTCTTGTCAAGACCTTCCCACCACACGGTGTTGTTGTCGGTGTTGAGCACCACATTGGTGAATATGGTGTTCTTGCGGGTGGACGCCAGCGCGTTGGGGTTGGACTTCGCGTTGGTGCCGGGAGCCACGCCGAAGAATCCGTTCTCGGGGTTGATGGCGTACATCCTGCCGTCCGCGCCCACTCTTATCCACGCGATATCGTCGCCGACGGTGTGGACCTTGTAGCCCTTCTTCGCGAACTCCTCGGGAGGGATGAGCATGGCGAGGTTGGTCTTGCCGCACGCGGACGGGAACGCCGCCGCGATATACTTGGTCTCGCCGTTGGGTTTCTCGAGGCCGAGGATGAGCATATGCTCGGCGAGCCAGCCTTCCTGCCTGCCGAGATAGGACGCTATGCGCAGCGCAAAGCACTTCTTGCCGAGCAGAACATTGCCGCCGTAGCCGCTGTTCACGGACATGATGGTGTCGTCTTCGGGGAATTGGCAGATATACCTCTTCTCCTCGTCGATGTCCGCCTTGGCGTGCAGACCGCGCACGAAATCGTCGCTCGTGCCGAGAGTGTCGAGCACCTTCTGTCCCACGCGCGTCATGATGACCATGTTGAGCACGACATAAATGCTGTCCGTCAGCTCGATGCCGATCTTGGAGAAGGGGGATCCGACCGCGCCCATGGAATAGGGGATCACATACATCGTCCTGCCCTTCATCGCGCCCTTGTAGATGCCTTTCAGGAGCTTGTACGCCTCATCCTTCTGCATCCAGTTGTTGGTGGGACCGGCGTCCTCTTTCTTCTCGGTGCAGATGAAGGTGCGCCCTTCCACGCGCGCCACATCGTTGACGGCGGTGCGGTGCAGATAGCACCCGGGCAGCAGCTCCTGATTGAGCTTGATCATCTCGCCGGTGGAAACCGCCTCGGCGCGGAGCGCCTCGAGCTGTTCCTCGCTGCCGTCTATGAGGACGACCTTGTCGGGCGTGCAAAGCGCAACGCTCTCATCGACAAACTGCTGAACTCCTTTGCTTGCAAATTTCATATGACCTCCATGCGCCCCGCCCCGCCTTACGCCGAGGCTCGAGCCGCAATTTTATGATCTTCCGTTCCGCCGCACGCCCACCGCGGTCGGGCTCTTTCCCGCTCCGCCGCGCTCCCCGCCCCGGCGATATCCCGCCGCAGATCGAAAAGCCGTGCGCGCGCTCGCGCTTACATAAGATATTACAACCTGCCCCCGCAAAGTGTCAACCGCTTTATTCCGCGCCCCTCGCGCCGCCCCGCCACGATCCGCTCGCCCCTGCGCGCGCCCCCTCTTACGCGCGACCTATGTCCATGCGCCCGCCTATTCCGCGCGCGCCCGCTTCCTGCGGACTCCCGTCACTGCCTCTGTTTGGGCTTTTGCGCGCTTGCTCGGCGCGCTCGTACGAGTTCCTGTCCACGCACGCGGCACAAGTGTCGCCCCCCGCGTCATAAAAAACGATTCTCAAATATTGCGCCAAGATCGCGCTTCGCGAGACGGCGTCCGACGCCCGCCCGGGCTGCCATCGCCGCGCGGCTGCTCGGGGCGATGGGGCACGAGCCCGATCTGCAACACGGACAAGAGCGGCCAAAAGCCCCGAAAACTACTCTCGAAAATTCGCATTTTTATAAAACCTCTCTAAAAAGCGGATTTTTCGAGAGTACTATATTATCAAAGTCGTCGAAATCGAGAGTAGTTTTAGGGGGTATGGGCGGGCAAGCGGCGAGAGACGGAAGAGCGGAGGCATTTCCCCTCTTCGTGTAAAAATTGCGCGAAAAAGGCGCAAAGGCAAGTGATATGGCGCTTTCGGGGCTCGGGGCGAGGTTTTGCCACTTCTTCAGTCGTTTCACATATTGCTGCGGCTTTTGGGGCACATTTTGCGCCAAAACGCTCTTCCCGGGCGATTTCCGAAGGCGCGAGTGGTCTTTTCCTCCTCCCGGCTCGTTTTGCCGCCCGAAGCCTCTTTCCCGCGCTTTTTCCGCATCCCTTCGCCGCCCCGAGGCTGTGCCCGGCTCTTTATGCGCGGGAGACGCCCCGCCGCGCGCGGAGTGCGCCTCCGCTCTTGAAAAACGCGCGTGCGGAGAGTATAATTTAAGCAAGTTCTCTTTCCGGAGGTAACATTATGTCCGTCGGAGCTATAGTCGGCATAGTCGTCGCCGCCGCCGTTGTGCTCTTTTTCCTCGCGCTCGGCATACGCACGGCTCTCAACAAGCCCGCATCCGCGCCCGGCAAGGCGTCTTCGCTTCCCGCGATAGACAAGGACGCCGCCGTCAGGCATCTTCAGGAGGCTATCCGCATCCCCACCGTGTCCATGGTCGAGGAATATGCGGACAACGAGCAGCCTTTTCTCGATTACCGCGATTGGCTGGAGCGCACATATCCCCTGCTCAACGCCAAGGCGGAGCGCACCATCATCGCGGGCTACAGCATCATCTATCACCTCAAGGGTTCGGATCCGAGCCTCAAAGGCGGGTGCTACCTCAGCCATATCGATGTCGTCCCCGCCCCCAAAGACGGATGGGAGTACGATCCCTTCTCCGGCACGCTGACCGAGGACGGATATATCTACGGCAGGGGCGCGCAGGACATGAAGTCGCACATGATCGCGCTGCTCGAAGCGGTGGAATATCACCTCGCCGCCGGCAAGACTTTCGACCGCGATCTCTATCTGTGCTTCGGCCACGACGAGGAGCCCGGCAATTCCACTTCGGGCGCGGCGAACATAGTCAAGCATCTCAAGGAGAAGGGCGTCGAGATGGAATTCGTCATCGACGAGGGCGGCACCGTGCTCGACGGCAAGCTGCTCGGCGTGCCGCACACCGTCGCGCTCATAGGCGCCTGCGAAAAGGGCAACGGCGACCTCGAGCTCGTGGTCAACAAGTCGGGCGGACACGCCTCCAATCCCAAGCCGCCGACCGCCGTCGGAGTGCTGTCGGACGCCATCGTCAAGGTCGAGACGCATCCCATGAAGACGCGCTGGACCAACATGACCAAGGAGACCTTCAAAGCGCTCTCGCCCTATTGCACGGGCGTGTTCAAGTTCGTGCTCACCAACCGCGATGTCTTCTCGCCGCTCGTGAAGTTCATCTTCACCAAAGCCGCGCCCATGACCAACGCCCTCGTGCGCTCCACCTTCGCGCCCACCATGCTCTGGGGCAGCGACGCGCGCAATGTCATCCCCAAAGAAGTCCGCGCCAATATCAACTACCGCATGATCACCGGCGAGACGGCAGACGATGTCAAAGCCCACCTCGAGAAGCTCCTGGGCCCCAAGGTGCAGGTCAACCTCCTGTCCTATTCCAACCCCTCTCCGGAGGCGGATGTGCATTGCACGGCTTACAAGCGGCTCCAAGAGACCATCACGCGTACCTTCGACGACATCGTGGTCGCGCCGTACATGTTCATCGCGGCGTCCGACGCGCGCTTCTACAACCCGCTGACCGACAATGTGTTCCGCTTCGGACCCTTCATAAACAGCCTAGACGACCAAGCGCGCATACACGGCATAAACGAACGCCTGCATGTCGACCAGCTCGAAAAGGCGACCCAATTCTTCGTGAACTGCCTCGAACTCATGCTGGCAAAATAGCCGCCACACGCGGAAAAACACCCGAAGCCCCTCCCTGCGGAGGGGCTTTTTGCCACTTAATTAAAGTTAATTTTCAAAAAAATCCTCGCTTCTCCGCCGAAAACAAGGACGGGCGCGCGGAGCAGGCGGAGGAGAGACTCGCGGGCGGGCGTTTGTGCCGAGGCGGGTCAACTTGTCGGCTTTTCCGACAGCTTCCTCAGCGAGACTCGCGGGCGGGCGTTTGTGCCGAGGCGGGGAGCAGATCACTACCCGTTGTGTAGGGCGAAATTTTTCTCTCAAAGTCTTGATATGGGGAAGAAAGGGTGCTAAAATCCTATTCCCGGCTCAAACGGATAATTCGGGGACGGTCGCGGTCTCGCGCGCCCCGTCAGGAGTGTCACGGCGTGGATCGTATGACGGAAGGGGGAGTTCCTCTCGACAGCAAGGTGCAAAAGCTGGTCATTCTGTTCGTATTCGACAGAATGGCTATTCCGCTGTCCGAAAACACGCTGCTCGACATCTGCTCGGCGGAGAACAACTGGGTGCCGTACATGGAATGCAAGCAGTATCTCTCCGAGCTCATCGACACCAATCTGCTTTACCGCGTGCCCAAGAGCGACTGCATCAACATCACGCAGGACGGCGTAAGCTGCCTGGCTATGTTCTTTTCGAGGATCCCGTCCTCGCTGCGCGACGATATCAACCTCTTTGTCCGCGACAACCGCATGAGGTTCAAAAAGAGGCAGTCCTACTTCTGCGACTACTCCAAGAACGCCGACGGCACCTACACGGTCATCATGCGCATCAACAACGACATTTCCACGCTCATGGAAGTGCGCCTCGTCGTCGGCAACAGGCAACACGCCAAATACATCTACAAGAACTGGGTGGACAAGGCGGCGAATGTCTACTCCTTGCTCTACGACACCCTGATAGACTGACAAGCATAAAAACACTTTTCGTGCTCCGTCCGCTTTCGGACGGTTTTTTATTGCCCGCCGCCCGTTATTGTACACTTATCGTGTTTTTTTTTCAAAAAAACCGCGCGTTTCCACGAGAGGTGCGATAGAGACCCACGCGCCCGGAGCTCCGGAAAACCGGTCAGCGGCGGGGCGACGCCCTAAAAGAAAAAGCGCGCCGTGGGGCGCGCCGTGCCGTGCATCCGGGTCTCGTCAGTCGACCGTGATCAGGATCTTGTTGTATTGATAAGGATACTCCGCGCATTGCTCGACCATCTCGGGCACTTCGTCGAAGCCTATGCGCGCGCCGATGAGCCCTTCGGTCTTGACTATGCGGTTGGCAAGCAGGTTGATCGCCGAGGACATCTCGCCGTAGCCGTCGGCGACGCCTATGACGCGGAGTTGCTTGGCGAGGATATCCGCGACATCCGCATTGTGACCCGCGCGCACCGAGTAGCCCGCGACCACCACTTCGCCCTTGTCCTTGACCAGACGGAAGGCACAGTCGAAAGGCACGCCGTCGCCGACATACACAGACGCTTCCGCCATCCTGCCGCCCGTGATCTCTTCCACGCGGCGTTCGAGGTTGTCGTAAGTGGGATTGAGGAGATAGTACACCCCCCAGGACGCCGCGAGCGCGAGTTTTTCGGCGTCGAGATCGACGAGGATGGGGATCATCTGATAGTAAAGCGCGAGCTGCGAAAGCACCAGCCCGAGCGTGCTTGCGCCGACTATGACCACAAAGTCGCCTTTGTCGGCTTCCATGGAATTCAGAACATTGTTGCCGAGCGCGATATATTCGGCAAAGATCGCCTCGTCGTCGGGGATGCCGTCGGGAAGCGCGTAGACATTCTCCTCGGGCACGGACGCGAAATCGCCGAGCAGCCCGTCCGTGTCCACGCCGAGCACCTTGACTTTGGCGACGCCGTGTTCCTCGTAGCGCACAAAGGGGCTGACCACCACGCGCGCGCCGAGCTTCAATCCCGCGGCGCTGTCTTCGCTGGACACATAAGCGACGGCGGAATGCCCGGGCACCACGACGCTTTTCCCGTGTTCGTCCTCTTCGCCTGCGGCAAAGTACGCGAAATCGGTCGAGGAAATGGCGACCTTAGACATCTTGAGTTTTATCTCCCCCTCGCGTTTGGGCAGGACGCTCTCGACGAGCTTGATCCTGTTGAGATTCTCGATATGCCACGCTTTCATATCCACCCTTTGCCCGCACGGCGGCTTGTCCTCCCTCGCCGCGGAACATATATGATGATATCACAGCCCCGCCGACTATGCAAGCCCGGACGGCGGAGCGTGAAGCTCTTTCAGCCGATGAGCACGGCGTCCTGCGGCAGGGTCAGGACCTTGTCGTTGCTGCCCGTGATGACGCTCTCGTCTCTCGCGAGAGAGGGATCGGGAATGAGATATATCCTTCTTCCCCGCCAAATGCCCGCGAGCTCGTGCGACATGATGCCGAGAGCCGCCGCCTCCGCGCACACATCGGGATGCGCGCGCACTATGAGCGACATGGTGCGGTCTTTGAGCCAATGATCCACCATCTTGTCGCGGAGTTTGATGGCAAGATGCGCCCGCGACACGACTCTGCCGCCCGTGCACCCGGGGCACGCTTCGAGCATGAAATCGTCCGCCGAACGGCGGGTGCGCTTGCGTGTGAGTTCCACGAGCCCCAGCCCCGTCATACCCACCGCGGTGGTCTTGCGCTTGTCCTTCCTGAGCTCCGCGCGCAGCTTTTCGAGGACCTCTGCGCGGTGGGATTCGTCGGACATGTCGATGAAATCCACGATGACGATGCCACTTATGTTGCGCACCCTGAGCTGCCGCGCGATCTCCTCGCAGGCGGCGAGATTTGTCCTGTAGACGGTGTCTTCGAGGTCCTTGGCACCGACATACCTGCCGGTGTTGACATCTATGACCGTGAGCGCCTCCGTGCGGTCGATGACGAGATAAGCCCCGCCCGCGAACTCCGCCCGCCTGTCCGCGAGCTTGTCCACCTGACCGTCTATCCCGAAATGCCTGAAAATATTCTCCGCGCCGTCGTAAAACGACACTTTCTTTTTGCCGCCGAGCTTGCCCGCCATGCCCTCGGCGACGGCGCGGTCGTTGACCACGATCTCCTCGGCGTCGTCGAGATAGCCGTCGCGCACTATGCGGTCGATGAGCTGCGCTTCGCGGAACACCGTCCTGCCGGGCTGCGCCTTGGCGTAATCCGCCTCCACGCGCTCCCAGAGGGCGACGAGCGAAGATATCTCTTCCGCGATGTCCTCCTCGTCCGCGTAACGGGCGGCGGAACGCACGATGAATCCCATGCCCTCGGGACAAAGCCCCGCCGCGAGCTTTTCCAGCCTGCCGCGCGCGTCTTCGTCGTCTATCTTGCGCGATACGCCGTGCACGCCGCCCCTCGGGAGCAGCACAACGAAACTCCCCGGCAGCGTGATGTCGGTGGTCAGTCTCGCGCCTTTGAGATTATGCTCGTCCTTTGCGACCTGGCACATGATGATATCGCCGGGCGAGAGCCCGCGCGATGAGGGTTCGATATACAAAAAACCGTTGCGGGAAAGCCCGATGTCCACAAAGGCGGCGTGCATACCCGAGAGCACATTCTCCACCTTGCCCTTGTAGATGTTTCCGACGCGGCTGCGCCCCGTCGCCCTTTCAACGCCGAACTCGGCAAGTTCACCGTCCTCCGTGAGCGCGGCGCGCACGAAAAAAGGACTGTGATCGATGTACAGTTTCTTCATCTATGCACCAAAAAAATTTAATGCAACTTCGCGCGCGGCGGGCGCTCCATGACAAGAGCCGCCGCCCCCACTATGCCTGCGTCTCCGCCGAGGGTCGCCGCCACCACCTCGATGGGCGGATTGTAAGCGGCGCTGTGGATGTTAGCGGCGATGTATTCGCGGAGCGGGAGGATGAGGGTGTCCCCTTCGCGGGAGATGGCTCCGCCCACGATGAACACCTCCGGCCAGAAGATGTTGGCGAAATTGACCATGCCCGCGCCGACATAGCCGATATAGGTGTCCACCACCTCTTTCGCCACTTTATCTCCTCGTTTCATGGCGATAAACGCCGTTTTTCCGTTCACACCCTCTTCTTTCGCGATCTCGTGCATGAGGCTTTCGGGGTGGGCTTCCATGGCACGCTCTGTCTGTCTGATGAGTGCGGAGACGGAGGCGTACGCCTCGTAGCAGCCGCGCTTCCCGCAGCCGCAGAGCTCGCCGCCGTAGGCGATGCACATATGCCCGCCTTCCGCGCCCGCCGAGCCGTTGCCCGTCACCAGTCTGCCGTCCGCCACTATGCCGGTGCCTATGCCCGTGCCGAGGGTGACGGTCACGCTGTTTTTTGCGCCCCGACCCGCTCCGAACAGCGTCTCGCCGAGGGCTGCGCAGTTGGCGTCGTTGCTTATCGCGACCCTGTCCGCGCCGAGGGCTTCTTTGAGCATGGCGACTATGGGCGTCATGCGGAAATTGATGTTGCAGCTGTAGCGCACGGTGCCCGCCGCGTCGTTGACCGAACCCGGCGAACCTATGCCTATGCCGCCGATGTCCTTCACGGTCAGCCCCTCGCTCTCGAGAAGGGACGCGACCAGCCCCGCGAGATCGGAGACTATCTCTTCCGAAGGAGCTTTCGCCCGCGTGGGCACGGCTTTGCTCGCGGAGATGACCCCGCGCTCATCGACAAGCCCCGCTTTGAGAGACATACCGCCTATATCCACGCCGACATAATACATAGCTCGCTCCTCGCGCGTTGCGCGCATGAAAATTTTCCGTGGGATATAGTATTACAAATGCCGGACAAAGTCAAGAAGCCCCGCGCGCTCCCCTTGCGGGACTCACGCCTCTCCCCTCTTTTTCTTCCGAAAGACAGTCGCCGAGCGTGCGGGAAAGTTTGCCGCCCGCCGCGATCGAGCGCAGCCGCGCTTCGTCTATCTCGCCCGCGGGGATAGGTTTTCCGTTCTCTCCGTCCACCACGGTGAACACGGTGACCGACCTGCCGTCCACATGGCGGAAACAGCGGGCAACGGGCGCGGAGGACGAGATCAGGACGCGCTTTCGGGTCACGCCCGCCGAATAATTCTTGCTCCCCGCGTCCAGCACGGAAGCGTACATCTCGCCCGCCGTCCCCACCGTCGCGCCGTAAAACACGAACACCGCCGCCACGCACAGCGTGAAACTCGCCGAATAAAACAGCGAAAGCACGAACAGCGCGAGCAACGCCGCGGACACCGCTATGCCCATTCCCCGCATGACGCGGAGAGCGAGCAACTTCCTCTTTGCCCGCGAAAGCACGATGAGCGAGCCGTCGAGGGGATAGACGGGCAGCAGATTGAACAGTCCTATGACGAGGTTCGCGTGCATGAAAGCGCGCGTATAGGGATAGACGGCGGGGAACAGCCACCACACTCCCGCGGTGACGAGCGCCGCGAGCAGGCTCGCCGCGGGCCCCGCAGCGGCGACGATGGCGCCCGTCCGCGCGTCGGGTCTGTCCTCCAGTCCCATCGCCGCCCCGAAGGGCATGAGCGTTATCTCGCGGGGGATATATCCTCTCATCCTCGCCGCGGCGGCGTGCCCCGCTTCATGGAGCGCGACGGCTGCGAGCGTGCACAAAAAGGCGAGCGCCTGCCCCGTCAGCACGAGCACGAGGGCAAGCGCAAAGAAGAGAGGATGCAGTTTTAAGCGCATTTAGAGCACGGCGGCGAGGACGCTCCCCACGGTGGTCGCCGCGAGCGGCGCGGCGGCGCGGAACAGCCCTGCGAACAGGAAGCCCAGCGACACGAATACCCCTATCGTGACGGGGATGATCGCGATGTCCAGCGCGTCGAGTGCGCGGGGCAGAGCCCTGCGCCTTTTGCCGCGGACGCCGACTTCGCTTTCGACGATGTTGTTTTCAGTGACTTCGACTTGGATCTTTTTGGTACGGTCAAGTTCCATAGCACACCTCGCATTACCCTATGCGGGCGGCGGGGCGGATATTCCGTCATATCTCGGGCATCGGGAGATCTTCGGTGGTGCGGAAGCGGCGTATCTCGTGAGCCTGCGCCCGGACGGTGATGTCGTATCCCCCGTCTTCACGCTGCGAGACGGCTATCTCGGGTTCGCCCGCGAGCGCGAAATAGTCCCCCAAAATCCGGGCGCAGTCCCTCTTCAAGGCGGCGGGAAACCCCTCCCCGCCCAGCTTGTCGCGGGTGAGCATCCGCCGCACCCTTTCGGTCATCTTTCCCGACATTTTCAGCGCCAAAACGATCTCCTCCTTCTCCTGCCGCGCACGGCGGCGGTGAGTTTCTTTTCCCGCCTTGCGACATTCTCCGCGAGCTGCCTGAACGCCTTTTCGGAAGGCGCGAAATCCGGCACTCTGCCAAGCTGCTGATAGAGGGTTATGCAGTCGTCCTCGGGCACGGCGCCTATCGCGGGCACGCGCAGCAGCGCGCACACTTCCTCGACGCTCATCATCTCGCCCCTTGACACCATATCGGGACGCACGCGGTTGACCACGGCGGAGACATCGTCGAGGCGGTAGGCGGAGAGCAGCGCGATCACCTTGTCCGCGTCGCGTATCGCGGAGGCGGAGGGGGTGGTGACGACGATGGCTTCGCGGGCGGCGGATACCGCCCTGTGGAACCCCTCCTCCACGCCCGCGGGGCAGTCTATGAGCAAAAAGTCGCCTTCGAGCCCTTCGAGCGCCCCTCTGAACGCCTGCGCGGACAGCCCGAAACAGGCGGGAGAGGACGGCAGCACGAGCGCCGCGCTCTCGTGATCGGCGACCAGCGCCTGCGTCACCGAGCACCTGCCCGCCAGCACATCCGAAAGATCGTAGACCACCCTGCTCTCCACGCCCGTCGCGACATCGAGGTTGTTGAGCCCGACATCCGCGTCCACGAGCACCACCGAATATCCCATGTCGGCAAGCTGCCGCCCGAGAGTCGCGGTGACGGTGGTCTTCCCGACGCCGCCCTTGCCCGAAGTTACCACTATTTTCCTCATGCGGAGATGGTAGCACGGAGCGCGCCGCGCGGACGCGCCGAGGCGGGAGAATGCCGTCGATATTTGTCAAAAGCGCGTTATGTGTTGAAATGCCGTCGCCGGGGTGGTAAAATGTCAGAGTCGGACGGAGCTTCGCCGCGCCCGACACCGGAGGCAGTTATGCAGAATTACGCGATAACGACGGATATGGCGGCGGATATGCCCGAAGGGTTCTTCGAGAGCCGGGGCGTTGATGTGGTGCCCATGCCGTTCAGCATCGGCTCCACCGACTGTTACACCGAAGGGATCCCCGGCTACAAGGAATTTTACGAGCGGATGCGCGACGGCGAGACCGCGACCACCTCGCAGGTCTCCTCTTACGACGCGATCAAGGTCTTCGAGTCCCACCTCGAGAAGGGTGAAGATGTGCTGCACATCTCCTTCTCCTCGGGCATGAGCGGCGGGCACTCCGCCCTCACTTCCTCTGCCTGCGAGCTCGAACGCCGTTTCCCGGGAAGACGGGTGCGCGTGCTGGACAGCCTCTCGGGCTGCGGCGGTCAGGGACTCATGGTGCGCGACGCCCTCGCCATGCGCGACAAGGGCATGAGCCTCGACGAGACCGCGGACGCGCTCGCCGCTTCCGCCATGTGCTACAACCACTTTTTCATCGTCGAGGACCTCGGCACGCTCTACCGCGGCGGCAGGCTTAGCAGGCTGGAAGCCACTGTCGGCACTTTGCTCGGCATAAAACCGTTGCTCGAACTCAACCACAGCGGCAAGATAATGCCCCTTCTCAAGGTCATGGGCAAGAAAAAGGCGATCGCCGCCCTCGCGGAATACGCCGCCAAGTACTACCGTCCCGCGGTCGATAAGCTCATTCTCGTCGAACACGGCGACGACGAAGCGGGAGCCGCGACGCTCGCGGACAAGATCCGCGCACTCATCCCCGATGCGCAGATAGAGACCTGCTATGTCAACTACCTCGTCGGCGCGCACGCCGGCCCCGGCGCGCTCGCAGTCTTTTTCAAGGGAGCCGAACGCCCGAGGTTCATCAACCTGCCGTTCGGAAAGGAAAACGCATGAACCGCGCGACAGATCCCGCCGCCTGCACCTCGCCCGCCGATACCCTGATCCTCGCGAACGGCGTCCGCATCCCCTGCCTCGGTTTCGGCACCTACCGCAACGAGGATAGTGAGGTCTGCCGCGCGTCCGTCCTTGAGGCGCTCGGGGCAGGCTACCGCCACATCGACACCGCCGCCTTCTACAACAACGAGGAGGGCGTCGGAGCGGCGATCCGCGAGAGCGGGCTGGACCGCAGCGATATCTTCGTGACCACCAAACTCTGGAACACCGATCAGGGCTACGACTCCGCTCTGCGCGCCTTCGACCTATCGATGAAAAAGCTCGGGCTGGACACGCTCGATCTCTACCTCGTGCATTGGCCGGTCTCCAAGAACTTCGCGGCGGACTACCCCGCCGCCCTGCTCGACACCTGGCGTGCCTTCGAACAGCTCCTCGCGGAAGGCAGGGTGCGCGCGATAGGCGTGTGCAACTGTCTGAAAGAGCACTTGAATGCGCTGTTTGATGCATGTAAAGTGGCGCCTATGGTGAATCAGATAGAATACCACTTCGGCTTCCGCGATCCCGATCAGGAGGAAGCGGCGCGCTACTCGAGGGAGCGCGGGATGGTCGTCGAGGCGTGGGCTCCGCTCTGCCGCGGGAAAGCTTTCGGCGATCCCGATCTCGTTTCGGTGGCGAAAAAGCACGGCAAGACGGAAGCGCAGGTGCTCGTCCGCTGGTGCCTGCAGCGTGGCACGCTGCCGCTCCCGAAGTCGGCTACGCCCGCGCGCATCCGCGAGAACGCGGACATCTTCGACTTTGCGCTGGACGACGCGGACATGGCGCTGCTCTCCGCTTCGGATAAGATCGGAAGACTGGGACCGCACCCCACCGAAGCCCGCTTCTGATCCCCCGGATTTTTCCCGAAAACTCCTCGCCCCGCCCGCCATCCGGACGGGGCGTTTTTATGCCCCGATTCACTTAACAACAGTTAATTTTCCCCGCCGCATGATCCACTCTTCCGTGCTCTCTCCCCTCCCTCAAAATCCCACTCACCACTGCCTTTTCCCGCAACTTACCAATTGGGGACGGGGTTAAATTGGAAGATTTTTTACCAATTTAACCCCGTCCCCAATTGGTAAGTTTTAGGTTAGGGCGAGGGCTCGGATCGGCGATCCCGGACAGTTTTGCGTGCAAAAAAGAAGAGCGCGTCCGCTCTTCTCCGTGTCGTGTTCGGGCTTAGTTCTGCGCGGTCAGTCCAGTTTGACTCCGAGCAGGTCGCCGAGCAGTTTCTTGTCGTCCAAGAACTTCATCGCTCCGAGGCTGACGCAGTTCTCCGCGTCGTAAAGCGGCGTGAGCGGCAGTTCGAACGCCTGTTCCATATACTCGATGAGCCCGGGGATATGGCTGGAGCCGCCGGTGATAAAAATGCCCTTCCTGTTGATCTCGGCGGCGAGCTCGGGCGGGGTCTTGTCCATGACATCGTAGATGACATCGATGATATCGTTGACGAGCGGGAGCACGGCTTCGCGCATATCCGCCGCCGTGACATGCACCGTCCTCGGCGCGCCGTCCTTTCCGCCGCCGCTGACCGCGTAACTGCCCTCGTCGTTGAGGTAGAAGGAAAGCGCGGACTTCTTGAGTTTCTCGACCGTATACTCGCCTATCTTGACGCCGTAAGCGGTGTACGCCGCGTCGATTATCGCCGAATTGAACGCGTCGCCCGCGATATTGACGGTAGCGCCGCAGGCGATCCCGCGGTTTGTGACGGCGGCGACCTCGGTCTTGTCCCCGCCCATATCCACGAACAGCCCGCCTATGCTGCCCGTGTACGCGATGAGACAGAGCGGCGATTCGACGAGAGTGACCTCTTTGACGCCGGCTTTGAGAAAACATTTCTCGACCACCCTGCGATCCCCGCCCGTCATCGAACAGCTTATCGCGACGACGGCGCTGACGCGGGGCGGGATGGCGCTCGCGGGCAGGATGCGCTTCAAAAACAGCCTCAGCATCTGCACGAACATGTCTTCGTCCGCTATCGCCCCTTCCTTGACGGGCTCGACGACGCTTATGCCGCCGAGCGCGGTGGAGACTATGCTCTCCGCCCTGTAGCCCACATCCTCGACCTCGTAGCCGCCCTTTATCTTGCGCGCGACGGCGACGGCGGGTTCCCTGAGCACCAGCCCGACATCCTTTCTGCAAACGGTGATGAATTTGCTGCCGAGATCGACAGCCAGCTCTATGCGTGCCATAACTCACCTTTGAGCGGCTCGCCCGCCGCCCGGTTTATTCTTCGGGGAAAGCGCGGAGCACCGCCCCGAGCCTCTCCATGGGCAGCCCGACTATGTTCGTGTAACTGCCCCTGTACTCCTTCACGACCTCGCCTTCCTGAATGGCGTAGCCGCCCGCTTTGTCATAGGGACGATGCCCGTCCACATACCTTTCGATCTCCTCTCTCGTGAGCTCCCGGAAAGTCACTTCCGACATCACCGAAAAGGTCCGGATCTTATCTCCGCGCACCACGGTCACGCCCGTGTACACGCGGTGGGTGCGCCCGCCGAGTTCGGATATCATCCTCACGGCGTCCGCACGATCGTGGGGTTTACCATATGGTTTGTCGAGATAAACCACCGTATCCGCGCCGATCACCGTCTTTCCCGCGCACTCCGCGCGTCCCGCCACGGCAAGCGCCTTGCGCCTCGAAAGCTCTCTCACGAGGGCGCGCGGCGAGCGGGCCCGCACCAGGCTCTCGTCTATGTCCGCGGGGATGACCGTGAGGTCGTCCGCGACCGCGGAGAGCAGCTCGAGCCTTCTCGGAGAGGCGGAGGCGAGGACTATGGGCTCAGAGTATCTCCAGGTTCTTGCCATACGCCGCCTTGAACTCCTGCGCCGCGGACATGGCGTCCTTGACCTCCAGCGAGCAGTCCCCTTCCGTCTCGGTCTTGACGATGACGCTGTCGCCGAGCACATCGCAGGTTATGCCCGTGATGACGCCGCTCTGGCTGCGGTCGAAGCTCTCTGCGATCCTCAGGATGACGCTGAGTTTGCGCATGGCGTCCACATCCTCAGCGGTGAGCATATCCTTGTAGCGCAGGATATCCTCTCTCACGACCTCGTTCTTCCTGTGCCCCGCCGCGATGAACGCCGCGAGCACGATATCCTTATGCGGCACGCCGTAGAGGTTGCTGTTGAGGATGATGTAGCAGGAATGCTGCTCGTGGTGATAGTACTTGATGCGCATGCCGGTGTCGTGCAGAAGCGCTGCGATCTTGAGCGCGCGCACATACATGCGCGGCATCTTGTGCAGCACCTTGAGCTGCTTGAACAGCTGTATGGACAGATTGTAGACATGCTCGGCGTGGTTGATGTTGACATCGTAGTACTTCATCTGCGTGTGCAGAGCGTGACCCAGCACATCCGTGAGCGGGCGTTCGTTGACGCCGGGCACGGCGTAGCGGAACATGGCGCCTTCGCGCAGTCCGCAGCCGCTTATGGTTATGCGCTGGAAGCCGAACTTCTTGACCACCGCTTTGATGACGGCGAGCGAGCTGGGGAAGATATCCGCCCTGCCGCTGGACAACCCCTTTATCTTCATGGTGGAATCCAGGTCGAGCTTGCGGATGGTGGCGTAGATGCTGTCGAACTCGCGGGCGGGGATCTCGTAGCCGTGCGTCATGTTGAAGGGATACTTACGCACGAGACGGCTTATCCTGCCGAGGTTCCTGAACGCGCCGCCGACGCCCACGAAATTGGTGTCGGGTTCCACGCTGTCCAGCCAGCTTATCTTTTCGAGCTGTTCGCCGATGAACTCCTCGATCTTGTCCGCGCGGGTCTCGGGCTCCGAGCTGTACCCGCGGAAGAGATCGGTGAGCGTCACCGTGCCGAACGGGAGGGTCTCGTAGTGGATGAGATTGCGGCGGTTGTAGTAGATGAGATTGGTCGAGCCGCCGCCCATTTCCATTATGAGCCCCTTGGGCACATCCATGGAGTTGATGACTCCCTGATAGACGAGCAGCGCCTGCTCTTCGACGGACAGCACCTTGATCTTGATGCCGCAGGTCATCGCCACTTCGTCGAGGAAGCTCTTCTGATTTTTGGCGCGCCTGACCGCCGCCGTCGCGTAGGCGAAGATCTTGTCCACATGGTTGGCGTCGCAAAGCCGCCTGAACATGGACAACGTCCTTATCGTCTGTTGGATACGCTGCGGTTTGATGATGCCGTCCCAGTCCATGTCCTGACCGAGACGCACGGTCTCTTTGAGCTCGTCGAAGACGACGAAGTAGCCCCCCTCCAGAATGTTCACGAGCACGAGGCGTGCCGAGTTGGAACCGAGGTCGATGACTGCGATCTTTTCCATGATGATCTCCTTTTATCCGCCTCCGCAGGCGGTACCGCTGGTGTTTGCCCCCGCGGACGGGAGCGTGCGTTATTGCGCCGCGGCGTCGCCATGCGGCGCAGCCGGTTGTAGTCTCTTGATACACTTCGCGGGGCACTTATCGGCGCATATGCCGCACCTTGTGCACTTCGCGTAATCTATGACGGGCAGATTGTCCTTCATCTCTATCGCCCCCGAGGGACAGTTCCGCGCGCACAGCCCGCAGCCGATGCAGCCCCGCGCGCATATCTCGTGCACCTGCTTTGCGCCGCGCAAGCGGTTGGAACAGGCGACATACACCGCCGCGTCCGCCGGGATGCGGACGATGAGTTTCTTGGGACAGGCGGCGGCGCACTTGCCGCAGCCTATGCACTTTTCGCGGTCTATCGCGGCGTGCCCTTCGTCGCCGACGCCCGCCGCGTGCACGGGACAGGCGTCCGCGCAGCTCCCCATGCCGAGACAGCCCCAGGGACACGCCTTGCGCCCGCCGCCGAGCAGTTCCATGCTGCGGCAGTCGCCGTAGCCCATGTAATCGTACTTGTCCGCCGCCGCGTTGCCGCCCGAACAGGCGACGACGAGCACGGTGGGAACGCCGTCCGCCTCCTCGCCGAGCAGTTCGGCAACCGCTTTTCTGGCGTCGGGTTTCATGACGGGACAGGCGTTCGCTCCCGCCTTCCCTTCCGCCATCGCCGCCGCGAGCGCGTCGCAGCCTGCGTAGCCGCAGCCGCCGCAGTTCGCCCCCGGCAGATGTTTCCTTATCTCCTCTTCGCGCGCGTCCTTCTTGACCGCGAATTTCTTGCCGAGCACCGCGAGCAGCACGCCGAACACCACCGCGAGCGCGAGCAGCACCAGCGCCGACCAGAGCACGGTCATGGGATCCACAGCCGAAAGTATGCCCGCCGTCATGCCGCCCTCCTCACGAGATCATCCCCGCGAACGCGGTGAACGCCATGCTCATCAGCGACGCCGCTATGAGCGTGATGGGGAATCCCCTGAACGGCTTGGGCACCGCCTCGAGATCCATCCTCTCGCGTATGCCCGCGAGCAGCAGTATCGCGATGGTGAACCCCGCTCCGCTGAACACGCCGTTGAGGAAGGACTGCAGGAGGCTCTCCGCCCCCACCGTCCCGAAGGATTGGATGTTGAGTATCGCCACGCCGAGCACGGCGCAGTTGGTCGTGATGAGCGGCAGGTAGACGCCGAGCGCGCTGTACAGCGCGGGCATGAACCTCTTGAGCAGCAGTTCCACCGTCTGCACCAGCGCGGCGATGACGAGGATGAACGCTATCGTCTGGAGATACTCTATCCCCGCCGCGACGAGCAGCTTCTGCACCAGCCATGTGAACACCGACGCGATGCCCATGACGAAGATGACCGCAAGCCCCATCCCGAGGGCGGTGTCCGTCTTCTTGGACACGCCGAGGAAAGGACAGCACCCGAGGAACTGACAGAGGACGAAGTTGTTGACGAACATCGCGCCGATTATGAGAAGGAAGTACTCCATCACGCCTCCTCCTTCGGCAGCGTTCCGCCGCTATCCGCGCTTAAGCCGTCGTTTCCCGCGGCATTAACTTCGCTTTCGTTCGTTTCGTCGTTCTTCGCGTTCTCTTCGCCGTCCGCGCTCCCGGCGGCGTCCTCCGCCGCACCGGCGCGCTTTTTCTCTATCTTGTCCGAGATCGCGTTGATCGCCGCCATGACGAGCCCGAGGGTGAGGAACCCGCCCGCCGGCAGCACGAACACGGACATGGCGTAGTCGGGCATCGCCCCGAGGGTCACACCGAAGTCCGCCCCGCCGAAGCTGCCCGTGAAGAAGGTGCCTGCGCCCAGGAACTCGCGTATCACGCCGAGTAGCATGAGCGCA
The DNA here is from genome assembly GCA_018713795.1 of Candidatus Limadaptatus stercoripullorum. Lineage (GTDB taxonomy): Bacteria > Bacillota > Clostridia > Christensenellales > CAG-917 > Limadaptatus > Limadaptatus stercoripullorum. The sequence continues at coordinate 7,881 of DVOE01000094.1, read as the reverse complement.
AGGGTGAACCCCAGTCCCATGCCCAGTCCGTCCAGCACGGAGTCGCCGACCTTGTTTGTGCTCGCGAAGGCTTCCGCGCGGGCGAGGATTATGCAGTTGACGACTATGAGCGGCAGGTATATGCCGAGGGCGTCGTAGAGGGCGGGCACGAACTTTCTCAGGAGCATTTCCACCAGCGTGACGAAGGTGGCGATGATGAGCACATACGCGGGGATGCGCACCTTGTCGGGGATGACCTTCCTGAGCAGCGACACCAAGGCGTTGGAGCACACCAGCACCACGGTCGCGGCGATGCCCATCCCCAGCCCGTTGAACGCGCTCGTTGATATGGCGAGCGTCGGGCACATCCCGAGCACCAGCCTGAACACCGGGTTGGACGCGAATATCCCGTCGGCGACTATCTTGCCCTTGCCTTTGAGCGCGGGCGGCATGGGACGGCGACCGAGTCTGCTCATGTCGTCACCTCCCCCGAAGCCGCGGCGAACGCGTAAGCGAGCGCGCGCACCGCATTTACCAGCGACTTAGAGGTGTAAGTCGCTCCGGTGATATAGACCCCCTCGTCCCTCACCGCCGACGAGCCGACATCGCCGTAGTCGGTGATCGCGCCGAGGTCCAGCCCGACGAGGCGGGCGAGATTGTCCTTTGTCAGCACTTTGCTGCCTATGCCCGCGGTCTCGGAAGAGGCGTAGACTTCGGTCCCCTCTATCCTGCCCCCCCGCGTGACATAGAAGATGAACTGCACCGTGCCCTTGTAAGCGCCCGCTCCCGACACCAGATAGGCGTAAGCGAGCGTCTCCCCTTCCCGCGAGACGACATAGGCAGCATCCACGGTGCTTGACGCGCCGGGAGCGCTCATCGCCCTGTCTTCCGCGGAGGAGACGAGAGAGGGATCCACGCCGTAATGCTCCGCCACCTGTTCGGCGACGGCGGCGGCGGGATCGACATAGGTCAGCCAGTTGACCAGCCCGAGCAGCACTCCCGCGACGAGAGCTATCACGGCGAGCACGACCACGCACATCACCATATCTTTGGTGACGAAGCGGGCGGGGGCGTCGAGAGTCCGAACGCGGCGTTCACTCATCGCTCTCCCCTCCTTCCGCCGACGCGCTCGCGGCGCTCTCCTCTTTCCCCGCGTCCACGGCGGGCGCACCCGCCCCGCCCGTCTCGGGGACGAGTTTTTTCCGGGCTCTTCTCTCCGCGACGGCTGCCGCGAGTTTTTTGAAGGGTCTCGCCGCCGGCGCACCGAAGGGACGCGTCCTGATCCTGTTCAGCAGCGGCGTGACTATGTTCATGAGCAGGATGGCGAAGGACACGCCCTCGTTCATCGTGCCGAACTTCCGGATGACGACGGTGAGCAGCCCGAGACCTATCCCGTAGATCACAACGGCGGGCGTGCTCTTGGGGGAAGTGGCGTAGTCGGTCGCCATGAACACGGCGCCGAACATCAGCCCGCCGCCGAGCAGATATGTCCAGACATACTCGCCCACATAGCCGGTGTTCGCGTAGAAGATCGCGGTGAACACGGCGGTCGAAGCGATATAGATGACGGGGATGCGCACATCTATCACCCGCCTCACGGCGAGATAGACGCCGCCTATCAGCACGGCGAGGGCGGAGACCTCGCCCGCGCTGCCGCCTATGCGCCCGAGGAACATGTCGAGCGCGCTCAGCCCCGCCGAGGGATCGGCGCCGCTCTCGAACGCCTGTTTGACGCCCGCGAGCGGAGTGGCGGTGGTTATCGCGTCGGGCAGCGAGATGTTCACCGCCTCCGAGAAATAGGCGACGAACGAGCCGGGCTCCGAGAGGTCTATGGGCAGCACGAACCTCGTCATCACTCCCGCCCAGGCGAGCATGAGGAATATGCGCGCGGTAACGGCGGGATTGGCGAAGTTCCTGCCTATGCCGCCGAACAGCATCTTGACGACGAGGATGGCGAACGCCGCGCCCACCATGGGGACATAGAAGGGCACGACGGGCGGGAGGTTGAGGGCAAGGATGAGCCCCGTCACCACCGCCGAAAGATCGCCCGTGGTCTGTTTGCGCTTAGTGACCGCGTTGAACAGCCACTCGAAGAACACCGCGCTCCCCACGCTCAGCACCGCGAGACAGAAGGTGTACAGCCCGTAAAGCAGCGTCGCCGCGATGAGCGCCGGCATGAGCGCGATGATGACATCCAGCATTATGCGTCGGGTGGTGGCGCGCGAGGTTATGTGCGGCGAGAAGGAGACGAGATATTTGCTCATTTGCCTCCTCCTTTGAGCTGCCTCTTCGCGAGCCGCATCGCCTGCACCAGAGGACGCTTTGCGGGACAGACATACGAGCACACCCCGCACTCCATGCACGCCTCGACGCCGAGCGTACGGGCGCGCTCCGCGTCCTTCGAGAGCACCGCTCTCTCTATCTCGCGCGGCGGGAGGAACATGGGACAGCTCCTGAGACACCTGCCGCAGTTTATGCAGTCGGTGGTCTCCGCCACGCTTATCTCATCGTGCGAGAGGAAAAGCAGCGCGGAAGTGGTCTTGGTGCAGCACGCCGAAAGATCCGCCTGCGCCGTGCCCATCATGGGACCGCCGGAGATCACCTTGTCGGTCAGCGTCTCGGGCTTGTCGCCGCGCACGCACTCGTAGACAAAGGAAAAGGGCGTGCCCACGCGGACGCGGAAGTTCCCCCGCTTCTCCACGCCGCCGCCCGCAACGGTGATGACGCGGGAGACCGGCGCTTCGCCGTGCAAAACGGCGCGAGCGACCGCGAGTGCCGTCTGCGCGTTGTCCACAACGCACCCGACCGCGGACGGAAGTCCGCCCGCCGGGACGCGCCGCCCCGTGGCGGCATATATGAGCTGCTTCTCCGCGCCCTGCGGATACTTGACCCTGAGCGCGAGCACTTCTGCTCTCCCCTCCGCCGCGGCTCTCAGCGCCGCGACCGCTTCGGGCTTATTTTTTTCGACGGCGATGACCGTGCGGGAGGCTCCGACCGCCCTCGCGAGCAGCAGCGCGCCTCGCACCACTTCCTCCGCCGATTCCTGCATGACCCGGCAGTCGCAGGTTATGTAAGGCTCGCATTCGGCGCCGTTGACGATGAGGGTGTCGATCTTCTCCTTGGGGGTCAGCTTGACGGCGGTCGGGAAACCCGCTCCGCCCATGCCGACTATGCCCGCCTCGCGCACCCGTCCGACTATCTCCGAGGGAGACGCGTCCTCGGGAAGGGGCGGGAGCAGGCTCTTTTCGTACCTGCCGTCGTTCTCGACGACGATATGTTCCGCACTGCCGCCCGAAGCGACCGGCAGTTTCACCACGCCCTTGACCGTCCCCGAAACGGGGGAATGCACCGCCGCCGAAAGCCCGGGGGCGGGCTCGGCCAAAAGCTGCCCTTCGAGCACCCTGTCTCCCGCCGCGACGACCGCCTTCGCGGGCGCACCGATATGCTGCCCGAGGCTGACGAAAAGTTCGCCGGGAACAGGCAGCTCGGAAACGACGGCACCCGCCGTATCTTTACGGGCAGGCGGATGTGTGCCGTGCCGGAAAGTTTTGAAGAGCGCGCTTAGGGGCATGATCTCTCTCATCACGCCGCGCGTGCATGAGCGCACGGGCGCGGCAACTTTAATTTATTATAAACTGAAAAGGGGGTGGTGTAAATACCGAAAATTCAAAAGCCGCCGCTCCGCCCCGCGCGTTTAGCCGCCGCTCCCGACACAAGCCCGCCCGCCGCGAGCAGCACGAGAAAGCCGCCGAACACCCGCCCGAGCACCTCCTGATCCACCTCCGCCGCGAAATATGAGACCAACGACGCCGCGACGAGAGCGGGCGGGAGGATATACCTCAGACAGCCGCCCGACACCAGTCCCTTTCCCGTGTGCACCGCGAGAGCGGCTGCGCCCGTCGGGAGAAAGGCGACGAGGTTGACAAACTGCGCCGCACGCTGGCTCACCCCGAGCGCGAGCACGAGGAGGGGAATGGTGAGCGTGCCTCCGCCCATGCCCATCCCCGCGAGGATACCGCCCGCGGCGCCCGCGACGATCAGCCACACCACCCTCACGACGCCATTCTCCTCCCCGCCGCAATATGCGCGGAAACGACATTTTTAATATCTGTTTTCATATGATAAACCTCTGATTTTGTTTTTACGCGCCGAACAGCATCTTGATGCCCGCAAACATCATGACGCCGTAAAAGAGTTCGGTGAGGAGCGCCGCAGGCGCCTTCGAGAGCAGGAGCGCGCCGACTATCCCGCCCGCGAACACTCCGGCTGCTGCGGGCATCTCCGCCGCATAAGAGCCGCCGCCGGTCAGGGCGTACACGAGCGTGCTCACCGCCGAGAGCGGGAGGATGAGCGCGATCGCGGTGGCGTGCGCTTTCTTGGCGGGAAGCCCCTCCGCACCCGTGAGCAGCGGCACGGCGAGCATACCTCCGCCCGCCCCGAGAAGTCCGTTGACCGCCCCGACCAGCAGTCCGAGCAGCGCCGAGACGGCGGCGCGCCCCGGGGATACGGGTTTTGCCGAATAGCGCGCGAGCGTGGTCTTTCCTTCACAAAAAGCGGCAATACTCTCCATCGTGAGCCCTCCCACCCGGTTATTATCGTTAATTCGCCGGAAATTATCAAAAGCGTTTGCCAAAGGGCGAGCGTTTGTTGTAGAATACACAAGCCTATAAATTCGCGCGCTCACGCGCGAGCAGGGCGCAAAGCGACAGCAAAAATGCCAAGAGGCGTTAAGGAAGTTATGAACAAAAAGAAGTTTTCTGTTATCGCACTCGTTCTCTTAGTGGTGATGGCGATCTCCGCGCTGGTGCTCGCCGCCTGCAATCCCGACGATACCCCCGCGGACACCTCGTCGGACACGGAAGCCACCGAGGGGCTGCTCATCTCCAACTCCGACTTCAAAGTCATCGGCACTTCGGGCGATTTCCCGCGTTCGGTGACGAGCTGGTCGGGCGCAAGGCTGTACAGCTCCTCCGCCGTGCATGAGGATGTCATCGCGGGCGCGGTCAATCTCTCTTCCGCGACCTACGAGCAGTACCGTCATCTCTGGGACGACGAGGACGGCGCTCTTTACAAGCTGCTGACCGCGGACGGCCGCTACGGCGAAAACGACGCGATCAAGAACGCGCTCATGATCTACATGCCCGAGGAGAACGAGACGGGCGACGAGGACTACGGTCCCACCGCGTACGGCTACACCTCCGCCTCCTTCTCCATCGAGAAGAACGCTTACTACAAGCTCTCCGTGGATGTCCTGACCTACGGCATCAAGGGCGACCCCGACAATGAGCACGCCGATCCCGGCGCGCGCATCTATGTCTCCTCCGCCACCTACGCCGAGTTCGCCGGCATCGACACCGACGGCAAGTGGGTGACCTACGAGATCTATATCGAGGGCGGCGTGAGCTCGTCGAGCTCTTTGACCGTCAACCTCTCTCTCGGCAAATATTCCTCTTACTACAGCGACGGACTGACCACCGGCTACGCCTTCTTCGACAATGTCACTCTCGAGAAGCTGACCGACGACGAGGGCGGCAAGACCGCAGCCGAGAAGTACGCCGACGCCACCGCGCTCGAGAAGACCCAATACGAGGCGGAAAAGAACGATCCCGCGGCTGTCCGCACTGTCGCGACCGCTTCCCTCAAACTCACCAACGGCGGCTTCGAGTTCGGTTCGACGAGCATCGCTTCCTCCACCGCCCCGTCGGGCTGGAGCATGGTGAGAGGCGACTCCGCTCCTTCCTCCGACCGCTTTAACGGCATCGTGTCCCTCTCCTCGTTCGCGGAGGACTACGCCGACTTCGTCAGCTCGAGCTACTACATCAAAGACGGCGACAGCGTCGTGCGCTACTACCCCGCCGAGCAGCTCGCGGGCATAGCGGACCGCGTCGTCAAACGCGACGGCGTGATGGGCGACAATGTCTACATGCTCTCTCAGCAGCTCATGACCGCCCAGGGCATCCGCACTTCCCGCGATATCGTCATCGAGAAGAACAAGTACTATATCCTCTCGGTGGATGTCTATCTCGCCAACATCTACGGCGCGGGCATGACCCTGCGTCTCACGGGCAGCGGCAACGACATAGAGATCACGGGCATAGCGTCCAACCCCACCGGCGACGATAACGCCGTCGTGTACGGCAGCCCCGAACAGGGCAAGTCCACCACCGGCTGGACGACCTTCACCTTCGTCATCCACGGCAACAGCTACCGCGACATGTCCTACAAGATGGAAATGTGGCTGGGCACGGACACCCCCTCGGACAACACCGAGACCACCTACACCCGCTACACTTCCACCACTTCGAGCGGCAGCTCCCAAAAGACCTACACCACCGGCGGCACTTTCTCGACGGGCTGGGTCTTCATCGACAATCTCACTCTCAAAGAGACCGACCGGGACGGTTTCGATTCCGCAACCGTAACCGGCGACGGAGACTACTCTCTCGACGCGAACGGCTCCGTTGCCGCGCAGGGTCTCAGAATAGACCTCGCGACCACCAACCTCTTCTCCGCGTCCGCGGGCTCCGCGGGCACGGGTATCGACGGCGAGTTCAACCCCGTCGTCGGCTCCGACGACGCTTACAGCACAGGTTCGCTCGGGCTGTCCGCGGGCATAACCTTCTCCGCGAGCACCGCCGACAATCCCGCAGTCGTCGACGCGTCCTTTGTCAGGACGGGCGTCGTCAACGCCGCGACGGGCGAAGGTCTCCCCGAAGGCGTCGACGCTCCCCTCACCCCCTACGCCACCGAAAGCGACTACGCGTTCATGCTCAGCGCCGACAAGGCGACCTCGTTCGCGTACGATTCCAAGAAATTCACCATCCGTCCCAACGCCTCTTACCGCATCTCCGTCTGGGTCAAGACCGCGGACATCGAAAGCGGCACGGGCGCTTATGTCTACCTCAGGCAGTCCGACGACAAGAATGAGGATGAGGTCAAGGATCTCGCTTCCTTCACCGCCGTCAACACGGACGAGCTCGAGGACAACAACGGCTGGCGCGAGCTCACCCTGCTCGTGCGCGGGAACGCCGACGAGGCAAAGGAGCTGTGGCTCACCCTCGCCCTCGGCACCGGCGGCAGATACGCCGCTTCCACGCTCACGCGCGGCACCGTGTTCTTCGCCAACATGAGCATGACCGAGGTCACCCCCGCCGACTACGACGACACGACCACCGGCACCTATGTCAAGAAGGTCTCCCTCGCGAGCTCCAAGACTTACTCTTTCGCAAACGGCGGTTTTGACAATGTCGACCTCGAGGAGACCGAAGGTCTCGCGACGGGCGGCGAGGCGCTGCAGGATGGCGACAAGGCGGGCGTGCCCGAAGACTGGACGCTCTCTTCGGACATCCTCGGCGACAGCTTCGTCGGCGGCATTGTCAAGATGAACGCGGACGGCACGGTCAGCAAGCAGGCGAGCGCCCTCTTCCCGAACGAGAACGACACCGATTTCTTCACGGGTCTTTACGCGAACGCCGACGACCTCATCAAGGCGGGCGCTCCCTCCGTGCTCGTGCTCGCAGGCAAGGACGGCGAAGCGTTCAACGCCGGATTCACTTCCGATTCCTTCAGCCTCTCCGCCTCCTCCGTGTGCAGCGTGAGCGTGTGGGCGAAGGCGGAAGCCGGCACCAAAGGCATGATCTATCTCGCCACCGAAGCCTCGGGCTCCGAGCGCGATGGCAAACAAGTGTGGTTCGAGATAGCGGGCGACGGCGAATGGCACCGCTACACCTTCAACATCCGCGTGGGTCTGACCTCCGTGTCTCTCGAGCTCGGACTGTGGCTGGGCGAGAATGCGGACATCACCGGCGCGGTCATAGGCGACGACGCCGACGCGGGTCAGGTCACCGAAGAGAGCCTCGCCTCCTCCGGCATCATCGTCTTCGACTCCGTCACCATGAACAG
>DVOE01000093.1 GCA_018713795.1 Candidatus Limadaptatus stercoripullorum | reverse complement strand
GGAACGCTCCGAATAATTTTTGTGCGAACTCAAACACTCTCGATCAAGCGAAGTGCCCCGAGCGTGGGAATACAGACCCCCTCCTTCCCTTCGGGCTTTCCTCCCCCACGCGGAATAGGGGACAGTCCTCGTATCATGCGCGACAAACGCAAGTGAGATACTCACGCTTATCGTGGCGCACTCGCTTATTTCAATCGGAGGGCACTACCGGCTGAGATCCCCGCGCGGGGCGAGGAATTCGGCGCTCGCAAATTAAAGCCCGTGTCTACTCGGTGATACGGCGTTGCTCGGCACTCAAAGAGCGCGCCGCGACTTTCAAGCGGCGGCTTTGCCGCCTGTGAAAGTTTGGCTGAGCGGCGCGTGATTCCGTCTTCGAAAAAATTAGTGCGGGTATAGGAACGCCCTGAAAGGACGCCCGTCGGGTCTAAGAACGCTTCGAATAAGCGAGTGCGAAGGCGAGCGCGTTATTCCGTCTTCGAAAAATGTAGTGCGGCGGAAGGTGATGGCGAGGCTGCGGGCGTGTAGTTAAGAAAAAAGGCGGCGCGGGGGAGGGCGCGGACGCCCGCTCGGAGCGGGTCTCATCGGGCGCAGCTACGATGCTCCGCGCTCCTGAGCGGACAAACAAAAAAGGAGCGCGGTGCGCTCCTTGTCGGATATTGCGTGACGGTGACATTTTTTGTCACTTGCTGTCTTTTTCCCTTATCTCCACGCGGCGGATCTTGCCGGAGACGGTCTTGGGCATCTCCTTCACGAACTCGATTATGCGGGGATATTTGTAGGGCGCGGTCGCCTGTTTGACATGGTTTTGCAGCTCTTTGACCAGCGCGTCGCAGGCGGTGTAGCCGGGGGCGAGCACTATGGTCGCCTTGACGACGGTGCCGCGGATGGGATCGGGCGCGCCGGTTATGGCGCACTCGAGCACGGAGGGGTGCTCCATGAGCGCGGATTCCACCTCGAACGGCCCTATGCGGTAGCCGCTGGACTTGATGATGTCGTCCTTGCGGCCGACGAACCAATACAGCCCGTTCTCATCGCGTTTTGCGAGGTCGCCGGTGTGGTAGTAGGTGCCGCCGCGTGCGGCTGCGGTGCGGGCGGGGTCGTCCTTATAGTTGGACACGAGCCCTATCTGATGGGGGCGCAGGCGGATGCAGATCTCGCCTTCCTCGCCGTCGCGGACCTGATTTTCCTCGTCGTCGAGCAGCCTGACATCGTAGAGAGGGCAGGGCTTGCCCGAGCAGCCGCTCACGGGCGGCATGAACCTGAAATTGGCGAGTATGACGCAGGACTCGGTCTGCCCGAAACCCTCGTAGATCTTTTGACCCGTCGCCTCGTAGAACTGCCTGAACACCTCGGCGTTGAGCGCTTCGCCCGCCGTCGTGCAGTGGTGGAGAGAGGAGAAGTCGTAGCCCGAAAGATCCTCTTTGACCAGGAAGCGGTAGATGGTCGGGGGAACGCAGAAGGTGTTGATCTTATACTTCGCGATGAGCGGCAGGAGGTCGGTGGGGGTGAACCTGCCGTGATAGTCGTAGGCGAACACGGCGCTGCCCGCGATCCACTGTCCGTAGATCTTTCCCCAGCTGCACTTTGCCCAGCCCGTTTCGGCGGCGGTGAAGTGCAATCCGTCGTCCTCGACAGCCTGCCAGAAGTAGGCGTTGAACACGAACCCGATGGGGTACTCGAAATCGTGCTGCACCATCTTGGGCATACCCGTGGTACCCGAGGTGAAGTAGCAGAGCATATTGCCGCGGGGATCGGGTCGGGTGAGACCGGGGTCGTCCGCGGGGAATCTCATGATGCTCTCTTCGAAGCAGCGGTGCCCCTCGACGGGAGCGGTGAAGACGCACTCGCGGAGCGTTTCGCACTTGTCCACGGCGTGGAGGGTGTGTTCGATGACATCCGCTTCCGCGGTGGCGATGAGCATCTTGACGCCCGCCGAATTGCAGCGGTAGGCGATATCCTTCGCCGTGAGCAGATGAGTGGCGGGGATGAGCACGGCGCCGAGCTTGCAGCAGGCGACCGCCACCACCCAGTACTCCCACCTGCGGTTGAGCATGGTCATGACATAGTCGCCGCGGTTTATGCCGGCGTCGGTGAGGAAAGCGACCGTCCTGTTGGCGAGCGCGGAGAGCTCGCCGAAGGTGACGATCTTCTCGTCGCCCACCGAATTGCACCACACGAGCGCGCGCTTTTCGGGGCAGAGGCGAGCGTATTCGTCCACGACATCGCAGGCGAAATTGAAGTTTTCGGGCACGGTGACGCGGATGCTTTTGAACTCTTCGTAATCGGCGAAATCCGTGCGGTCGATGAATTTATTGAGCAGATTCATGATCCCTCCGGGAGGCGGCGGCGGAGCGGAGGGCTCCTTTCGCGCGCGGGCAGCCCGCGGCGCGCGCCGTTTTGCGCCATAATACCACAACGCGCGCGCTTTGTGTAGCTTTTTGCGAAAATAATTGATTATTGCGGGGGCGTATGCTAAAATTCAAGGACAGCAAGGAGGTGGCGATGAACGCCGAAGCAAGAGCGGTCTTCGAAGCTCTGCGCCGCATAGCGGGCGACGACGGAGTTTACAAAGTCATCGAGGCGGAAGAGGTGCTCGAGCGCCTGCCCGCGGAGATGTCCTCTGCCGGGAAACAGCAGCTCGGCACGGTCATAAGGCAGCTTCGCGACGACGGGTTCGTCAAGGTCAAGTACTTCACGCCCGACGAATACTGTCTGCTCGTGGAAAACAGACAGCCCGAACCCGAGACGCCCCCCGCGCCCGCCGTGACCGAAGAGCGTCCCGCCGCGGAAGAGACCGCGGAGGAGCCCGCCGCCGCTGCCGGAAAGAAGGTGAAGCCCGCGCCGTCCGCCTCGGAGGAGAGCGCCCGCAAGGGAGGCAGGATAGGCGTCATGCTGTTCGCCATGTTCGGCGGGATGATAGGCGGAGGCATAGTCGCGGCGATAGCGATATTGCTGCAAAAGTTCCTCTTCATGTGACAAAAACGGAGTGTAAACCGCCGTTTCGGGTAAGATAAGTCATGGCTCTCGAGAAGCAACATGTCCTGACCAAGAAGGAGCGCGCCGTCATGCGCGCCGTCTACAAAGCTGCCGACAAGCGTGCCGGCACCTGTCTCATGTCGCCTCTCGACCTCTATGACGCTCTCTCGCTGGATCTGGACTTCGACGACGACGAGCTGGACTCCACCCTCCGCAATCTCGAGATCGACGACTATTTCGACATCACCCGCTCCGACCGCAAGGGCGAGCTCGTATATTGCATAAACATGCACCAAAAGGGCTTGGCTTTCGCCCGCGTCGAGAAGGCGTTCAGGAGCAACATCCGTTTCAAGATACTGCTTGCCGTGGTGGGCGGACTGTGCTCGGGCGCGGCGGCGCTCGGGATAAGGCTGCTCATCCAGCATCTTTCAGGGCTATGATCCCGTTCCGTCTGGTCAGCAAATTCGCCCCCTGCGGCGATCAGCCCGCCGCCATAGACAAGCTGGTGGAGGGCATAGAGAACGGTTTCCGCACTCAGGTGCTGCTCGGCGTCACCGGGAGCGGAAAGACTTTCACGATGGCGAATGTCATCGAGAGGGTGCAGCGTCCCGCGCTCGTCATCGCGCACAACAAGACTCTCGCCGCCCAGCTCTGCAACGAATTCCGCGAATTTTTCCCCGAGAACAGGGTGGAATTTTTTGTCAGCTATTACGACTACTATCAGCCCGAGGCTTACATCCCCCGTTCGGACACCTACATCGAAAAGGAGCTCGAGATCAACGACGAGATAGACAAGCTCCGCCATTCCGCGACCGCCTCGCTTTGCGAGCGGCGGGACACCGTGGTGGTGGCGAGCGTATCCTGCATCTACGGTCTCGGCGCGCCGGAGGACTATTACAGGCAGGCGGTGTCCGTGCGCGAAGGGGACGAGACGGGGCTTGACGACTTGCTCCGCCGCCTTGTGGATATCCAATACAAGCGGGCGGATTTCGATTTCGTGCGTTCCACTTTCCGCGTGCGCGGGGATGTGGTGGATGTCTTCCCGGCGGGCAGCTCGGAGACGGCGCTCAGGATAGAGTTTTTCGGCGACACCGTCGAGCGCATCCGCGAGATAGACGCCGTGACCGCCACCCCCGTCCACGAGCTCAAACACGCCATGATCTTCCCCGCCACCCACTATGTCATAGGCGGCGACAGGGAGGAGATCTTCCGCCGCATACTCGCCGACAAGGAGGAGCGCGTGCGCTATTTCGAGGAGCGCGGCAAACTCATCGAAGCGCAGCGCATCAACGAGCGGGTCAACTACGATGTCGAGATGATGCGCGAGGTGGGCTACTGCTCCGGCATAGAGAACTACTCGCGTTATTTCGACGGCAGGAGCCCCGGGCAGCCGCCCTACACGCTGCTCGACTTTTTCCCCAAGGACTTCGTGACTTTCATCGACGAGAGCCACATGACCCTGCCGCAGCTTCGCGCCATGTACAACGGCGACCTCGCGAGGAAGAAGAACCTCGTGGACTACGGTTTCCGTCTGCCCGCGGCTTACGACAACCGTCCTCTCAACTTCGCGGAGTTCGACGCGCGCATAAAACAGTTCGTTTGCGTGTCGGCGACCCCCGCCCGCTACGAGCTCGAGCTTGCGGACGATGTGGCGGAACAGCTCATCCGCCCGACGGGGCTCCTCGATCCCGTGATAGAGGTGAAGCCCGTCAAAGGACAGGTGGAGGACCTGCTCGGCGAGATAAGCCGCGTCACCGCCGAGGGGGGCAGGGTGCTGGTCACCACGCTCACCAAGAAGATGGCGGAAAGCCTGACCGACTATCTCCGCGAATCGGGGGTGAGGGTGCGGTATATGCACTCGGACATAGACACCCTCGAGCGCATAGAGATCGTGGGCGGGCTGCGCGGCGGAGACTTCGATGTGCTGGTGGGCATAAACCTGCTGCGCGAAGGGCTGGATCTTCCCGAGGTGCGCCTGGTCGCCATCCTCGACGCGGACAAGGAAGGCTTTTTGAGGAGCGAGACCGCGCTCATACAGACGGTGGGGAGAGCGGCGAGGAACGCCGAAGGCAGGGTGGTCATGTACGCGGACACGGTGACGGACAGCATGCGCCGCGCCATAGACGAGACGGCTCGCCGCCGCCGCGTCCAGGACGAGTACAACAAGGCGCACGGCATAGTGCCGCGCACCGTCGAGCGAGAGTTCAAAAACACCCTCGAGATCACCAAAAAGAAGGTTGACCGTGACAAAATGTCGCCTAAAAACCTTGTTCAGGAAGCAGAGCGCGTGAAAGGGCTCATGCAGGCTGCGGCGGGACGGCTGGATTTCGAGGCGGCGATCAAGCTCCGCGACGAGCTGAACGAGATAAGGAAGCTGATAAAAAAACTGAGATGAGCCCCGCCTTTTCCTTTGACGGCGGGCGCAAAGTGAGCTATCATATCCCGGCGGCGAAGCCGCCTCGTGCGTGCGCGAGCAGAAAGGGATATGTCCGCGGGAAGCGGGCAGAATGATATCGTAAGATGAAAGAGATTTTTATAAAAGGCGCCAAGGAGAACAATCTCAAAAACATCGATCTCGTGTTGCCGCGGGACAAGCTCATCGTGTTCACGGGGCTGTCGGGGAGCGGCAAGTCCTCGCTCGCCTTCGACACCATCTTCGCAGAGGGTCAGCGCAGGTATATCGAGAGTCTCTCGAGCTACGCCCGCCAGTTCCTCGGGCAGATGCAGAAGCCGGATGTCGAGTATATCGAAGGGCTGTCGCCCGCCGTCTCCATAGATCAGAAGACCACCTCCCACAACCCCCGTTCCACGGTGGGCACGGTGACGGAGATCTACGACTATCTGAGGCTGCTTTACGCGCGCGTCGGCGTGCCGCATTGTCCCAAGTGCGGCAGGGTCATCGAGCGGCAGACGGTGGATCAGATCGCCGACCGCATCTCCGCCCGCGAAGGAGCTAAGGCGCAGATAATCGCGCCCGTTGTCAGAGGCAGGAAGGGGGAGTACTCCAAGCTGCTCGAATCGCTGCGCAAGGCGGGCTATCTCCGCGTCAGGGTGGACGGCGAGGACCGCACTCTCGACGAGCAGATCGACCTCGAGAAGAATGTCAAGCACAACATCGGCGTGGTGGTGGACAGGATAGTCGTAAAAGAGGGCATCGGACGCCGCCTTACCGAAGCCATCGAGAACGCGGTCAAGCTCGCCGACGGGCTGGTCATAGCCGACCTCGGCGGCGAAGAGGTGCTCTATTCCACCAAATACGCCTGCCCCGACTGCGAACTCAGTTTCGAGGAACTCACCCCGAGGCTGTTCTCGTTCAACAATCCGTACGGCGCCTGCCCGGTGTGCGCGGGGCTGGGGTTCACGAGCGAGATAGACACCGACCGCCTCATTGCGGACGAAAACCTCACGCTCGCGCAGGGCGGCATAAAGGCGAGCGGCTGGTTCATCGACACCGGCAAGATGATGCAGATGCAGCTTCGCGGCTTGGCGCGCGAGTACGGTTTTTCGCTGGACACTCCCGTCAAAGACCTCCCGAAGAGCGTGCTCGACATCATATTTTACGGCACGGGCGGCGTGCCGGTCAGGATGGACTACAACACCCGCAGTTTCAGCGGGCATTTCAACACTCCCTACGAAGGCATCGCGAACAATCTCCTCCGCCGCTTCAACGAGACCGACTCGGACATGGTCAAGGCGGAGATCTCGCGCTATATGAAACAGGTCCCGTGCACGGCGTGCGGCGGCAAGAGGCTGAAGCCGGAAGCGCTGTCCGTGACGGTGGGCGGCAAGAACATCCACGAACTCTGCTGTATGCCCGTAGGCGAAACGCAGGAGTTTTTGGACGCGCTCGAACTCGGAAAGACCGAGGCGATGATCGCGGAGCGCATCCTGAAAGAGATAAAGGCGCGGCTGAGGTTCCTCACGGATGTGGGGCTCGGCTACCTCACTCTCGCGCGGGCGTCGGCGTCGCTGAGCGGCGGCGAGAGCCAGCGCATCCGCCTCGCCACTCAGATAGGCAGCGGGCTGACGGGCGTGCTCTACATCCTCGACGAGCCCAGCATAGGACTGCATCAAAAGGACAACGGCAGGCTGCTCGCGTCGCTGAAAGGGCTGCGCGACCTCGGCAACACCCTCATAGTCGTCGAGCACGACGAGGAGACCATGCGCGAGGCGGACTATATCGTGGACATAGGTCCCGGCGCGGGCGTGCATGGCGGCGAAGTGGTGGCTGCGGGCAGCGTGGAAGACATCGTCGCCGAGCCGCGGTCGATCACGGGCAAGTATCTCTCCGGCGAACTTTCCATCCCCGTTCCCGCCGAGCGGCGCAAGGGCAGCGGCGGCGCGATCGTCGTGCGCGGCGCTGCGGAGAACAATCTTGCGGGCATAGATGTCGCCTTCCCGACGGGGGTGTTCACCGTGGTCACCGGCGTGTCGGGGAGCGGCAAATCCAGCCTTGTCAACGAAGTGCTGTTCCCGGCGCTGTCCAATGCGCTCATGGGCACTCATCTGCCTCGCGGCGCCGCTCTCGGCGTGGACGGCGCGGAATATCTCGACAAGGTCATCGCCATAGACCAGAGCCCCATAGGGCGCACTCCGCGCTCCAATCCAGCGACCTACACCAATGTGTTCGGGCTGATACGCGACCTGTTCGCCACTCTTCCCGAGGCACAGACGCGCGGCTACAAGCCCGGGCGCTTCTCCTTCAATGTGGAGGGAGGCAGGTGCGAACATTGCAAGGGCGACGGCATCATCAAGATCGAGATGCATTTCCTGCCCGACATCTATGTGCCCTGCGAAGTGTGCAAAGGCGCGCGCTACAACCGCGAGACGCTGGAAGTGCGCTACAAGGGCAAGAGCATCGCGGATGTCCTCGACATGACCGTTGAGGAGGCGCTGGGATTTTTCGAGAATGTCCCGCGCATCAGGAACAAGATACAGACGCTGTTCGATGTCGGGCTCGGCTATGTCAAACTCGGTCAGTCCTCGACGACGCTGAGCGGCGGGGAAGCGCAACGCGTCAAGCTCGCCGCCGAACTCAGCAGGCGGAGTACGGGCAGGACGCTCTATATCCTCGACGAGCCCACGACCGGACTTCACTCCCACGATGTGGCGAAGCTGCTCGCCATCCTCTCCCGCCTCGTGGACGCCGGCAACACCGTCATAGTCATCGAACACAACCTCGATGTCATCAAGACCGCCGACTATATCATCGACCTCGGTCCCGACGGCGGCAGCGGCGGCGGCAGAGTGGTGGTGGCGGGCACGCCCGAAGAGGTGGCGAAGCACAGGACTTCCTACACGGCGGAGTATCTGCGCAAAGTGCTCGCGGGCGGCGAGTGGTCAAAGAAAGCCTGAGACGGCTGTCCGCGTCCGATCATAAGACAAAAACTCCCTCTCGGTCGAGAGGGAGTTTTCCACGATTCGTGTTTTGCGCCGCGCGGCGGTCAGTAATTGCGCCTGCCGATGAGGTAGTCCACGGTGACGCCGAAGAGTATGCTCATCTCGATGAGTATGTCGTAAGAGGGCTGATTTCTGCCCACTTCCCAGCCCGAAACGGCGGATTTCGACACATTAAAGTGCGCGGCAAGGTCGGCTTGGAGCATGCCGTTGTCTTTTCTCAGTTGTTTCAGCCTTTCGGGGAAGACGGTCTTAAGCATATCACACCTCTTTGGTCACGCCGTCATTATAGCCCGCCCGGCGCCGATTGTCAACGCACGATAAGTGGATTTTTCGCTTGGTCTTGCTCCCGGGCGGACAATTTCATCTTTGTGTTGAAAAAGTTCACGGGATAATGTACAATGTGTGTATTAAGAGAGCGGAGGGCGATATGGACCTTAACAGCGTAAAAGCAAACAAAGCCGCCGCCGCCGAGTTCATGGAGGCGGAGATCACTTCCGTCATCAAGGAGTTCGGCAAGCGCGGACCCGGCAGCGAGGGCGAGAAGAAGGCGTGCGAGTATATGGCGGACACGCTCCGAGACCTCGGCTGCGACGATGTGAAGGTGGAGCCGTTCGAGCTGCACCCCGCGGCGTTCATGGGCTGGATCTACATCACCGTGACCCTCATCCTCGCGGCGTTCGGTCTGTTCTTCGTGCCGCATTTTGCGGGCAGGATAGTTTCGGTGGTGCTCATAGTCGTCGGCATGGCGATCATGATCGGCGAGTTCGTCATGTACCGCAAGGTGGTGGACAAGATCTACCCGAAGAAGGTGTCCCACAATGTCACCGCCGTCAAAAAGCCGACCGGCGAGGTGCGCCGCCGCGTGTTCTTCAACGGACATCCCGACGCCGCCTGCGAGTGGACTTTCAATTACCTCGGCGGCGGAGTGCTGTTCGGCGGACATGTCATCTTCTCCATCATCGGCGTGCTCTATCTGCTCGGCGTGACCATCGCGTCCTTCTTCGTTGAAGGCATCCTGATCACCCAGCTCGCGCTCGGCACCCTCTGCTTCGTGCCCGCGTGGCTGCTCATGTATATCATGTGGAACGAAGGGCAGATCGTGGACGGCGCAAACGACAACCTGACCGGCTGCTATATGGGCATCGCGGTGCTCAAAGCGCTCAAAGACGCGGGCATCGAGCTCGAACACACCGAGATCGGCGTCCTGATCTCGGGTGCGGAAGAGGCGGGTCTGCGCGGCGCGAAGGCGTGGGCGGCGGCTCACAAGGACGACTACAAGGATGTCCCGACCTACATCATCGCCTACGACACCATCCGCGAGAGCAAGTATCTGCAGGTCAACAAGCGCGACCACAACGCTTCCGTCAAGGCGGACGAGGACATCTCTCGTCGCTTCAAAGCGGCTGCGGACAGCTTGGGCGTGAACTGCCTCGAGGGTAGCGTGCCCTTCGGCGCGACGGACTCCGCGGCGTTCAATCAGGGCGGGTTCCGCGCGGTCGGCATCACCGCCATGGACCACAATCTCAAGAACTACTACCACACCCGTTACGACAGCTACGACAATCTCGACAAGGAATGCCTTGCGGACTGCTTCGCGGTGTCCGTGCAGGTGCTCGAAGACTTCGAGAAAGAGGACGAGTGATCTTTCGGGAAAACGGAAGCCGCCCCGTGAGGGGCGGCTTTTTTTTGTCGTTTTGCGGCTGCTTTGACAAAACCGCGCGTATATCCGCGAAAAAGGGCGGAAGAGCGCGAAACGGCGCGAAAAATGAGAGTTTTCGCGTTATCCGCTCGCTCTCAGCGCTTTGACGGGGTCCTTTCTCGCCGCGAGCATGGCGGGGATTAGTCCCGAGAGCACGGTCAGCCCTATGCTCAGCGCGACGAGGATGACGGCGTGCACGGGATCCAGCACGGCGAAGCTGTCGGGGAAGTCGGGCGAAATGGAACCTATCCACGCGTTGAAGGGCAGGATTATGATGCGCGCGAGCACGACGCCGAGTATGCCGCTTATCGCGCCTATGATGCCGGTCTCGGCGTTGAAGAGGTTGGCGACATCGAGTTTCCTTGCGCCCAGAGAGCGCAGCACGCCTATCTCGGTGGTGCGTTCGAGCACGGAGACATAGGTGATTATGCCGATCATGACGCTGGACACGATGAGGGATATGGCGGAGAAGGCGATGAGCACATAGGACACGATGCCGACCACGCGGTTCATGATATCCGAGAACATCCCCGCCATATCGGTGTACTGCACCTGTTCGGTGGGGGGATGGGAGGCGTTCCAGGCGTCGAGATATTCGAGCACGGCGTCCTTCGCCTCGAAGTTTTTGGGGTAGATATGTATCTCGGTGGGCAGATCGGACGCGCCAAGCTGCTGCAAGGCGTTGGTGTAGGCGCTGTCGAGCAGGGCGTTGAGCACGGTGGCGTCCACGCCGAGCTTGTTTGAGAGCAGCGGCACCAACATCGCGCGCACCGTGCCGAAAGTCAGCCCCTTGCCGTCGAGGTATATCCTCACCATATCCGCAAACCCGGGGGCATTCTCTATATCCTCGATGAGTTCGGCGTCCGTTTCGGGTTTGAGGGTTTCCTTCAGCATGGGCAGGACGAGCCGCATGAGGTCGCCCTCGGTGATGCCGTAGGCGGACGCCATGGTGACGATGGGGGAGACATCCTCGGTGAAATCCTCGCCGGTCAGGACATTGTACTCGGTGTTCTCGCGCTGCGCTCTGCCGATCTCGCTCTCGCCCGCGATATCCAGATAGAGGTTCATGAGGTCTTCGGTGTAGGCGATGCCCGAGGAGAGGAAGGGCAGCATTATGCCTTCCTTTATGCGGAGGATGCCGACGACGGTGACCGAGACATTGCCTTCTTTGCCGAGCAGTTTTTCGGGGGAGCCGATCTCCTCGAAGAGCTCCCTTTCGCCCTCTTCCGCGGGTGCGCGCTCGTAGCGGTTGTCGGGGGCGACCAGCTCGAAAGTGGTGCCGAGCACCTCGTCGAATGAGATCTCGTCGTACTTGCTGTCCTGCAGATAGCGCGGGTATATGCCGAGTTCGTGAAGTATGCCGACATCAAGGGAGTTGGTGCTCCCGATGACCAGCACCGCCTGCCTCGCTGTCGCGCCGTCGTAGTTCTCGCCGTCCGCCCACGAGCTCGTGCCCGTGTACTCGGCGAGCAGCTTATCCGCCTCTTCGCTGCCGGGATAGCCGCCCGCCAGCACATCGTACATGGAATTCATGAACTCCGGCCAGAGCAGCTGCTGCCATTTCACCGTGCCCGTCGCGACATTCGCCGCGCTGCCTTCGGCGGCGCTTTTGCCTTCGCGGACGAGACGCATACCCGCGGTGTAGCGGTACTTCACCGAACTCACGAGCTCCTTGTCCAGCCCGCGCACATAGTCGACATATTCCTCGGTGATTATGTTCGCGCTGATCTCCACGCCCTGCCAGCCCGCCTCGGGTTGATAGGGACGGATGGTGTCGGTGTCGGGGAACTCGCCCTCGACGGTGGGCATCTGCATCGCCTCGTCGACATCTATCTGCACGCCCGTGCTCGCGATCTGCACGGGCATGGCGGTCAGGATCTCCTGCTCCATCTTATCCATGTAGAGGTTGAAGCCGTTGGACATGCTGAGCACCAGCGCGATGCCGATTATGCCTATGCTGCCCGCGATGGCGGTGAGGATGGTGCGCGTCTTTTTGGTGATGAGATTGCGCGCGCTGAGCCCGATCGCCGTAAACAGCGACATGGAAGCGCGCTGCCTCTTTTCCTTGGGCTGACCGCTGCGCTTTTTGAGCTTTTCGGGCTTTTCGGGGGAGACCAGGGCGACGAACTTGTCCTGTTTGTTCTTCTGCTTCCCCTTCTTTTTCGCGCCCTCGCTCCGCTCCTCGGAGGGCGCTTCGCCTTCGCTCGCTTCGAGCTGTTCGCCGCCTTCCGCCTGCGCCTCTTGATCTTTGGCGCGCTCCTCGGCGGCGTTTTCGTCGATATACTCCTCTATGGGCGAGCGGGGGTCCACCGCGCCGACGGGGGAGAGCATTGTGGGCAGTCCGTCGTAGGGATCGCTGTCTCCGACGATCTCGCCGTCGCGAAGTTCGATTATGCGGGTGGAGTAGCGCCGCGCGAGCTCGGGATTGTGCGTGACCATGATGACGAGCTTGTCGTCCGAGATCTCGGCGAGCAGATCCATGATCTGCACGCTGGTCACGCTGTCCAGCGCTCCCGTGGGCTCGTCGGCGAGGATGGTCTTGGGATCGCCGACTATGGCGCGCGCGATGGCGACGCGCTGCATCTGTCCGCCCGAGAGCTGTCCGGGCTTCTTCTTGAACATCCCCCCGAGCCCCACGCGGATGAGGGCGTTCTCGGCAAGCTCACGCTTCTTTTTGCGCGGCATACCCGAGATGGTCAGGGCGAGTTCGACATTCTGAAGTATGGTGAGATGGGGGATGAGATTGTAGCTTTGAAAGACGAAACCCACCGTGTGATTGCGGTAGGAATCCCAGTCGCGCGAGCCGAAATCCTTGGTCGAGCGGTCGCCGATGACGAGATCGCCGTCCGAGTAGTCGTCGAGCCCGCCTATTATGTTGAGAAGGGTGGTCTTGCCGCAGCCCGAGGGACCCAGGACGGAGACGAACTCGCTCCTGCGGAAATTTACGCTGATCCCTTTCAGCGCATGCACGACGGAGTCGCCCGAGACATAGTCCTTTTTAATATCGACAAGTTTAAGCATCGCACCGCACCCCGCCGCTTCTTGAGCGGCAGAGACCATTATACGGCGGCGCGCGCGCCGTGTCAATGCGGGCACGCGTCGCGCGGGTTGATAAAAATCCGGAAAAGTGCTATCATCGTGAGTGGAAAGGCGCTTTCATGTATCAAAAAATTTTTTTACGGAGAGGATGATGGACGCATCGTGTATCAGAACTTGCGCGCTCGTCGGCGAGCGGGGGATGGAGAAGCTTCGCGACGCCGCCGTGCTCGTTGCGGGGCTCGGGGGCGTGGGCGGCTATGTCGTCGAAGGGCTGGCGCGCGCGGGCGTGGGGCGGATAGGGCTCCTCGACTGTGACAGGGTGGAGGAGAGCAACCTCAACCGCCAGATCCTCGCCACCCGCCTGACTCTCGGCATGGCGAAGACGGAAGCGGCTCGCGAAAGGGTGCTGTCCGTAGCCCCCTCCTGCCGCGTGGACACCTACCTTCTGCGTTACGGCGCGGAC
Organism: Candidatus Limadaptatus stercoripullorum; assembly: GCA_018713795.1. Lineage (GTDB taxonomy): Bacteria > Bacillota > Clostridia > Christensenellales > CAG-917 > Limadaptatus > Limadaptatus stercoripullorum. The sequence goes on along the minus strand of DVOE01000093.1, from coordinate 12,426 downwards.
ACGGCGGACGAGGTGCCGCTCGCGGAGTACGATTGGGTCGCGGACGCCGTCGACGATGTCGCGGCGAAGGTGGAACTCATCTGCCGCGCCAAGGCGGCAAATGTCAAGATCGTCAGTTCAATGGGCACAGGCAACAAATTAAGTGCCGATTTTGTCATCACGGACATAAAGAAAACGAGCGTCTGTCCGCTGGCTAGGGCGGTGAGAAAGGCGCTCGCCGCGCGCGGCGTCACGGGCGTGGACGCGCTGTGGTCGTCCGAACTCCCGAAGAAGAACGCGGGCGGACCGCCCTCTTCGGTGTCCTATGTGCCCGCCGTCGCGGGTATGCAGATCGCGGGGCATATCATCCGCTCCCTCATCGCGGAAGAGGAGTAGCCGCGCTCAGCACTCGAAGATGAAGGAAAGGGGACCGTCCTGCTTTTGTTCGATGTACATGTGCGCGCCGAACACCCCCGTCTTGACGGTGAGCCCCTCTTCGCGCAGTTTGTCGCGTACCCGCTCATACAGCTCGCGCGCGCGTTCCGGGAGCTCGGCATGCCCGAAATCGGGGCGGTTGCCGCTGCCCTTGCCGAGGGTGCCGGCGAGCGAGAACTGACTGACGAGCAGGATCTCTCCGCCCGCGTCGAGTATGGAGCGGTTCATCTTGTCGTTCTCGTCGCGGAACACTCTCAGCCTCGCGACCTTTCTTGCGAAGTAGTCCGCCTGCACCTCGGTGTCCCCGCGGCAGACGGCGAGAAAGACGGTGAGCCCCGAAGGGATGCGGGAGATCTCCTCTCCGTCCACGAACAGAGCGGTCTCGAAAGTGCGTTGTATGACGGCTCTCACTTTTTATCCTCCTTAGCGGGCGGCGCGCCCGGGAACCTCAGCAGCGAGCATTCTATCTCCGAATTATAGAGCGTGCGTTTTTTGTCCGCTTTTCTGCCGAAATATTTTTCAAACGAGCGCATGGAAGTTATGACGAACGCGCTCCACTCGTCGAGGGCGGAAAACGCCCGCCCAAACCCCCTGCACATCTCCTCGAGCTCCCGCCTGCCCATCAGCCTCTCGCCGTAGGGCGGGTTCGCGAACAACACGCCGTGCGAGCGGTCGGAGACGAAGTCCGCCGCGTCCGCGACCGAGAACCTTATCAGCCCGTCCACGCCCGCCTTTTTGGCGTGCAGCCGCGCCATTTTTATCGCGTCCGCCGATATATCCGAGGCGACGATATCCGCCTTGGGGGAGGGGACATGCCCCGCTCTCGCCTCTTCCAGCACATCGCGGAGCACGGGCGGGGCGAACTCGAAGCGTTCGAAGGCGAAATGCCTGTTTTCGCCGGGCGCCATTCCCGCCGCGATCATGGCGGCTTCTATGGGGAAGGTGCCCGAGCCCGTGAACGGATCGGCAAAAGCCCTGTCAGGGCGCCAGAAGGACATGGCGATGATGGAAGCCGCGAGCGTCTCGCGTATGGGCGCCGCGCCGACCAGAGTGCGGTAGCCGCGCTTGTGCAGCCCCTCTCCCGAGGTGTCGAGGGCGAGGGTGAGGACATCGTCCGCGATGCCCGCTTCGACGGAGTAGCGCACGCCGTCTTCGGGAAGGGTGCGCAGCCCGTAAGCGGCGGCGAGACTGTCGGCGGCGGCTTTTTTTGTGACGCGCTGTATGTCGGAGAGCGAGAAGAGCGTGCTGTGTATGCTGCGCGCGGTGACGGTGAGTGCGGCGTGCGCTCCCATGATATCCCGCCAGGGGAGGGCTCGCACCCCGTCGTAGAGCTCGTCGAAAGAGCGCGCGGGGAAACGGGCGAGTTCTATCCTGACCCGTCCCGCCGTCCTGAGAAAGACATTGGCGCGCGCGGCGTCGCGCATATCGCCCTGGAAGCGTATCCTGCCGTACTCCGCGCCCGAAGGCTCATACCCGAGCGCGACGAGCTCGCGTTTGAGAGCCGCTTCGGTGCCGCTCGCGGCAGCCGCCTCTATGAAAAACCGTCCGTCGAAAAAGCTCACGCCAAGATTTTACCGCAGTGGCGCGGGCGGTGTCAACGCCGCCGCCGTTGACAGAGCGGCGGGGGAGATGTAAAATTTCATCGAGGTCGTTATGAACAGGATGAAAAAAGGCAATCTCATCACCGCGAGCATATGCTGCGGAGTGGGGCTCGCGCTCATCGGCACGGGCATATATTATCTTACGACGGGCAGCAGGCTGACGGGCGGAGTCATCATAGGTCTGGGGCTCGCCATATGCGCGATGTTCGTGGTCACCCTCGTCATGATGAGGAAATTCGACCGCCTGAAAGCGGACGCCGACGCCAAGTACGAGGAGGAGCGCGCGAGGCAGTACGCCGCCGTCAAGGAGATGGTGGAGAGGCTGCGCGCGGCGGACGGGAACATCTCGCAGGAAGAGGTCGCGAAGATCATCGCCGAAGCGCGCGACAAGGCGCTTTCGGACGCCCCATTCCCCGAGGAAACGGAGGAGGCGGACGGCGGCGAGACAGCCGAAGAGAGGGAGAGAGCAGGGGAGACCGCCCCCTTAGAAGCCGCCGATCCCCCTGCCGGGAGCGGGGAAGAAAAAGACTCGCGACCCGAGGAGTAGACCTCCGCTCATATGCGCAAATGCGCACTTTATCCGGCGAAAAACGGGCATCAAATGCCCGTTTTGTCATATGCGCACATATTCCCATCCGGCATTTCGGCTTCCGATATATGGTCATATGTGCGGTCTCCGAAGCGGCATATGTCCGCTCGGACATATCACCGTGCGGACAAAAAAACGCCCGCGCGCTCCGAAGAGCGGCGGGCGTCGTATCCCCTCTCGCGAAGAGGGGTGCGGGATGGGGGATCATCCCACGGTGATGGTCCAGATGAGTTCGTAGGTGGCGAGGGGGCGCAGCATGAACATATCGCGCTTGTCCTCGAGGACGTCGATGACGCCGTCGCGGGCGGGGACGCTCGTCCATGGCTCGATCGCGACGAAGGGGGCGTCCGTCTTGGGGGTGTGCCAGATCGAGAGATACTTCATGGCGTCCGGGAACTCGACGGTGACGAAGCGGTCGCTCTTGTCCGAGCGGAGGGTGACCTTCCCGGACATCCCTTCGAGCAGCACGGCGTCGCGGTCGAACAGCGAATGACGGAGGGGCAGCACCCTGTCTTCCTTGAGGGGGAAGGGATCGGTGCCGTCCAGCATATAGCAGGTGTCGGACAACCTCAGCGCGCGGGGGGAGCACTCGGGGGTGAACTCGAGCTCCCAGTCCTCGAAGCCGCCCTTTGAGTCCAGGGGGACATTGAACCCGGGGTGCCCGCCGAGCGCGAAGGGCATGGTGGCTTCGGACTTGTTGGTGACCGAGATCTCCGTGCGTATGCTCCTGCCCTCGAGGGAGTAGGTGATATGATACTCGAACTCGAAGGGGTATACGGCGAGCGTCTTTTCGTCCGCGCGGATGCCGAAGTCGATCTTGTCGCAGGCGAGGACGGTGGCGTCGAGCACGGATTTTCTGACAAAACCGTGCAGGTTCATCTCGTAGGTCTTGCCGAGGTAGGTGTACTTGCCCTCGGTCAGCCTGCCGCAGATGGGGAAGAGGTTGTAGGCGCGCCCCGCCCAGTAAGCGGGATCGCCCTGCCAGAGGTACTCGGTGCCGTTTTCGCGCGACTTTATCGACATGAGCTCGGCGCCGCGGTCGGAGACGGTGACCTCGAGAAATTCGTTGTAGATGGTGTAGTCCATGATCTTCCTCCGGATCGCCGCGGGAGACGGGTGTCCCCGGCGGATGCACTCGGTGCGGGAATATTATAACCCAAGACGCCCCCGTGTTCAAGAGCGGAAAAACCGCGCCGCGCGGCTCAGAATTCTATGCGGAAACAGGTGCCTTCGCCCAGCTTGCTCCTGACGGTGAGCTTCCAGCCCGCGCGGTCGCAGAGCTTTCTCACGACGGCGAGCCCCAGCCCGAACCCGCCGTTCTTGCCGCTGTGCGACTTGTCAACGGTGAAAAATCTCGAAAAGATCTTGTCGAGGTTCTCCTCGGCTATGCCTATGCCCGTGTCCTCGACCTCGGCGAAGGGGGTGCGCCCGCCGCGGACGCGGACGGTGACCGAGCCGCCGCTCTTGTTGTAGCGGGCGGCGTTGCGGATGAGATTGCCGAATATCTCGGTGAGCCGCTCCTGCCTCGACGAGACGGTGACGCCCTCGTCGGCGTCCACCTCGAGCGTGACGCCGAGCGCCTCGACGGCGGGGCGCAGGGACTCCGCGGTCTCGCGGGCGACGGCGGTGACATCGCACTCGTAGGAGGGCAGTTCGTCGTCGCTGAGCTCGTTGTAGTTGATTATGCAGGCGATGAGCCCGCTCAGCCTGTCCGACTGCGCCTTTATGACCGACACCGCCTTTTTGGTGCCTTCCTCGTCCAGGCTGCCCGCCTCGAGCAGATCGGCGAAACCCTTTATGCTGGTGAGGGGGGTGTTCATCTCGTGGGTTATGTTGGAGATGAACTCGTTTTTGGACTCCTGCGCGCTGTGCACGCGCGCCTGTTCGCGCTTGATTATGTCGACCTGCTCGTAGAGCTCGTCGTTTTTACGGTTGAGGATATCGGTGATGGAGTCGAGTTCGGGATATTTGGTGGAGATATGCGCCGAGGTGCGCGATTTCTCGGCGAGTTCCTCGACGGGACGGAGTATCCAGGCGGTGGCGAAATAGGTGAAGATGAGCGAGAAAACCACTGCGAGCAGCATGAACCAGCCGAGATAGGGGAGGGTGCGGAGCATGACATCGCCGCTTGTCAGGACGGGCATGGCGATGCGGATGAGCGCTCCGTCCGCCGTCCGTTCGCAATACCACAGCCTGTAAACGCCGTCCGCGTCCTCGCGCGGCGCCGAGCCGCTCCCGCCCGCGAGCGCCTCTCCTACCTCTTCGAGCGAAGAGAGATCCTCGCCCGTCTCCGTCCCCGCGCTGTCGCCGGTCACTTTGCCGGTCTCGTCGAGGAAGGTGACCGTCATGCCGCCGGTATCCTTGGAAAGGGCGGCAGCCGCCTCGTCGTCCGCGCCCCCGCCGTCGTACATCGCCGCGACCGCCGCGAGCGCCACCTCCGCCTCGTCCAGCAGAGTGCGGTGGAGTATGCCCGCGGACACCACGGAATACACCAGCATCCCGAGCAGAACGACTATGAGCGTGGTGACGAGTATGCGCTTTCTCATCTCACGGTCTGAACTTGTAGCCCACGCCGAACACCGTCTCGTAACGGAATCCCAGCTTGCGCAGGTGGCTTATGTAGTTGTCGATGGTGCGCGTCTCGCCGCCCTCGTAGCCCCAGACATTGGTGAGCAGCTCGTCGCGCGTCAGCACTTTGCCGGGATTTTCGAGGGAGTAGCGGAGCAGTTTGAATTCTTTTCCGGAAAGGCTGAGCTCCTTGCCGTCCAGCTTCACCGTCATCCTGTCGCAGTCCATGACAATGCCGCCGACCTCGATGACGGGCTGTTTTCTGTCCATGCGCCTGAACACGGCGGCTATCTTGGCGGAAAATTCGAGGATGCCGAAGGGTTTTGCGATATAGTCGTCTGCGCCGCGGTTGAGCCCCGCGACCTTATCCGTCTCCTTCCCGAGGGCGGAGAGCATGATGCAGTAGATCTCGGGATGACGACCCTTGAGCCGCGCCATCGCGTCCAGCCCGTTGCCGTCGCCGAGCATGATATCCATGACCGCGATGCGCGGGAGCTTGCGCGAGACCGCCTCCTCGAATTCCGCCACAGTGGAGAAAGTGCGGCATTCGATGTCGCTAAGCTGCAAAGAGCAGCGTACGAGGTCGCGGATCGCCTCGTCGTCTTCGAGCAGATAAACGAGCTTTTCCATATCCGTCTTCAGCATATCACCTCGGGCGCGGGAATTCCAAGCGTTTTACTGGAATGTCTCGCCCGAGTTGGCGATATAGTTGAGGTGGTCGCCCACCCTTTCGAGGTTGCACACGAGATTGATGAACACGCCGCTGCTCTCGGGACGGCACTCGCCGCTGCCCAGGCGCTTCAGGTGATCTTTCATCAGCGATTTGCGCTTGGCGTCTATGCGCTCCTCTATCTCCGCCGCCTCTTCGGGCGCGGTCGCCGAGCCCCCTTCGAGCACTGCGGCGGATTTTTCGGACATGGAAACTATGAGCCCCGTCATGTCCTTTATCTCGTCGCGCACCACCGAGGAAAAGCGCAGGTCGTCCTTTATTGAACGGCGGGTGTACTTGCCGACATTCTCCGCCAGCTCCGCGACCCTGTTGATGTCGCCGACGCAGCTGTGAAGGGCGGTTATCCGCCTCTCGTTCTCGAGGGTGGCGTCATAGGCGGAGATCTTGGTCAGATAGTCGCCTATCGCCGCCGAGCGTTCGGCGATGCCTTCCTTCGCCACGGCGATGCGTTCTATGCTTTCCCTGTCCGCGGAGAGGAAACCGTCCACCGCGTCCGAGAGGCACTTGACCGCGAGCTTCAGGGTGTCGGCGGCTTCGGCGGAAGCGTTGTCGACGGCGATGGCGGGGGTGGCGAGCAGACGCTTGTCCAGCCTGTTGGAGACGGGCGCGATCTCGGCGTTCGTCTCGCCCTTCTTTTTGCGCTCGCGCACGAGGAAGACCGCCGCCTTGACGAAGAGATCGTTGAAGGGCAGGAAGATGATGGTGCAGACTATGTTGAAGAAGGTGTGGAACATGGCGATCTGCATACTCGGCAGCCCCTTGAACCACACGCCGAGGGTCACATCCACCATGTCGTCCCAAAGGAGCAGGATGATGAAGAAGATGACCGAACCGATGACATTGAAAAGGAGATGGATGACCGCGGCGCGCCTGGCGTTTATGTTGGTGCCGATGGAAGAGATGAGCGCGGTGACGCAGGTGCCGATATTGGTGCCGAGCACGACGAACATGACCGAGTTCGAGCTGTCGCCGATGATTATGCCCGCCGCCGCCATGGAGATGAGGATGGAAGTCACGGCGGAGGAGCTCTGAACGATGCCCGTCACGGCGATGCCGAGGAAGAAGAGCAGGAAGGGGTTGTCGATGGAAGCGAAAGCGTTCGTGATGACATCGCTCTCGCGCACCGCCGCCATGGACTCCGCCATGAGCTCGAGCCCGATGAAGACGAGCCCGAGACCCGCGACCGCCATGGACGCCGTGACCACCTTCTCCTTTTTGGAGAAGAGGGCGACGAAGATGCCTATGCCCGCGAGGGCGGTGGCGATGATGGCGACGGGGAACTCCTGCAAAGCGGCGATGAGCCCGGTTATGCAGGTGCCGATATTGGCGCCCATGATGAGCGAAGTGGCGTAGGAGAGGGACATGACGCCGGCGTTGACCAGACCCACGATCATGACCGTGGTGAGCGAGGAGCTCTGCACGATGGCGGTCGTGACCGTGCCTATGCCCACCCCGGAAAGGCGGCTCGCCACGGTGTTCAGGCGCCTGCTCCTTATCTCCGCGCGCTCGGCGGCTGCTATGCGGTCGGCGCGCTCCTCGTCGGAGAGCCCGGAGAGGTCTTCCGGCAGAAACGCGGTTTTATCCTTTGGTTTGCGGTGGAAAAAGTCCTTTAGCCGCGTTGCGGCGAGTTTTTCCATGTTGTCGGAAAGCAGCTTGACGCCGATGAGGAAGGCACCGAGCCCGGCGATGAGCTGACATACGATGGTGACTATATCCATGATCCTCCGCCGGCGCGCCTCTTTCGGCACGCCCCGTAACTATTTTACAGCATATATCACAAATGCAACCGACATGTCGCCGGAATGTCAAAAAGTTGTAAAAACGGAAATTTGCGGCAAACCGTTGTCGCGCGCGCCTGAGATATGGTATCATAGTCGAGCGTAGTACGCCTTATATTAAAACTGATAAGCGCGGGCGTGCACGCAACGACCACGAAATACGGAAGGGTTATGCTCAAACTCATCGACATCACAAAGGAGTACCGACTCGAGGACGAGAGCCTGCTCGCTCTCCACAACCTCTCGGTGACTTTCAGAAGAAACGAATTCGTGTCCATCCTGGGACCTTCGGGCTGCGGCAAGACCACGCTGCTCAACATAATAGGCGGATTGGACAGATACACCAGCGGCGACATACAGGTGGAGGGCGTCTCCACCGAAGATTACGACGATCTCGATTGGGACACTTACCGCAATCAGCGCATAGGCTTCGTCTTCCAGAGCTACAATCTCATCCCGCACATCAGCGTGCTGAAGAATGTGCAGCTCACTCTCACTCTCGCAGGCGTCGGCAAGGACGAGAGCCGCGAGCGCGCCCTCGAAGCGTTGAGAAGGGTGGGGCTGGAGAAGCAGGCGAAGAAGCGCCCGAGCCAGCTTTCCGGCGGGCAGATGCAGCGCGTCGCGATAGCGCGCGCCATAGTCGGTGATCCCGAGATCATCCTCGCGGACGAGCCGACGGGCGCCCTTGACAGCGAATCCGGCGTGCAGGTCATGGAACTGCTCAAGGAGGTCGCCCGCGACCGCCTGGTCATCATGGTCACCCACAACGGGCAGCTCGCGGAGGAGTACAGCACTCGCATCATCAATCTCCGCGACGGCGAGATCGTGGGCGACACCATGCCTTACACGGACGAGGAAGAAGCCGCCGAAGAGGAGTTCATGAGGCAGGCGCGCGCCGCCGCCGAACAGGCGTTCGCGGCGGACGAGAAGCAAAAGGATGACGGGAGCGCCGGCGCCGAAGAGTACGAACGCCTCGTCGCGCGCAGGGGACTTTTCGCGACCGCGGGGATAGAGCGCGGCGCGGAGGAGAAGAAGGGGTTTGCCGCTTTTCTCAAAGCAAAAGTGTTCAGGCGCAAGCTCAAGGAGAAGTCCTCCATGAGCCTCGGGACGGCGATCAGCCTCTCGTGGACCAACCTGTTCAGCAAGAAGGGCAGGACCATGCTCACCTCGTTTGCGGGGAGCATAGGCATCATCGGCATACTGCTCGTGCTCACGCTCTCGGGCGGAGTGGGCAACTACATCAATATGCTCGAGGAGAACGCCCTTTCGCAATATCCCATCACCATCGACCGCCAGGCGTTCGACATGACCGCCATCCTCGAGATGCTGGCGTCGCAGAACGACCCCGGCGAAGAATATCCCGACGACGGCGTCATCACTCCGGGCAAGTTCCTCGGCAACATAACTTCCAACATCGGCAAGATCTTCGGCACCAACGATCTCGCCGCGCTGAAGGAATATCTCGACGAGAACTTCGACGACTCTCTCGGCACGGTGACCTACGACTACGGTTCCACCATGAACATTTACGCGCCGACGCCGGGGGACTCCGAGCTGTACATGAAGCTCAATCCCTTCACCGATGCCATGAGCGCGCTGTTCGAAGAGAACCCCACTCTCGGCGGGTTGCAGGGCAGTCTGGAAGCGCTGGGCGACAACATAGGCGCGGGCTGGGACGAGATCAGCACAAATCAGACGCTGCTCGATCAGCAATACGATGTCATCGGCGGCAAGTGGCCCGAGTCGGCAAACGAGATCGTCGTCGTGGTGGACAAGTACAACCAAGTTCCCGATTACGCGCTGCTCATGCTGGGTCTGAAGGCGGCGGACGACATCTGGGACGCGCTCGGCGGCGAGGACTCCGGGTTCTACACTTCCTACACCGTTGACGACATTTTGAGCCTAAGATACAAGCTCTTCGCCGACGGCGACTACTATTATCTCGACGAGGAGACGGGCAAGTGGACCAATCACCTCAGCGGCACCGTCGACAGCGACATCATCAACGAGATGGACAGGGAAGCGGGCAGCATCGAGCTCAGGGTCGTCGGCGTCGTCCGTCCCAAGGAAGGGGTGAATGTCACTTCCATCAACGGTTATCTCGGCTACACTCAGGCGCTCACTCACGAGCTGCTCGCCAAGGCGGAGCGTTCGCCCGTCGCGGAGCAGTTCTATGCGGCGGCGAGAGAGGCGGCGGGTCTCGGAGCGAACGAGGCTCTGACCGAAGAGAATTTCTCGTACTACGGTTTCACCTCTCCCGCGACCGTCGTCAAGCGCGTCAAGGGCGAGGACGGCACGGTCACCGAGACCACCGTGGTCGCGAAAGGCGACCCGATCCTGGACTACGACGCATTCCTCGGCATAGTCTCGACATTCGGCTGCGCGGACGAGCGCAACCCGAGCTCCATCCGCATCAAATGCAGTTCCTTCGACAGCAAGGCGGAGGTCGAGCGGCTCATCGACGAGTTCACGGCTGAGACGGGCAAGAACATCATGTACAGCGACACGCTCGGCATGATCATGTCCTTCGTCGAGCAGATGGCGAACACCATGACCAATGTTCTCGTCGGGTTCGCCGCCATCTCGCTCATCGTGTCCACCATAATGATCGCCATCATCATCTACACTTCGGTGCTCGAGAGGCGGAAGGAGATAGGCGTTCTGCGTTCGCTCGGCGCGCGCAAGAAGGACATCTCGCGCGTGTTCACCGCCGAGTCCGCCATGATAGGGGCGTTCTCGGGGTTCATAGGCGTGATCATGAGCCTTGCCTTCTCCGCGATAGGCAACGCCGTGCTCGCCTTCCTGGTCAAGATCCAAGGGTTGATGGCGCCCACATGGTGGCACTATCTCCTCATGTTCTTCGTCAGCATACTGCTGGCGGTGGTGGCGGGCTTCGCGCCCTCCAGAGTCGCAGCAAAGAAAGATCCCACGGTCGCGCTGAGGAGCGAATGACCGTGGTGCGGCGCTCGCCGCGATAGAGTGAGCCTAAAAGGCTAAGGGAGGATACTATGTCAGACAACACCGCAGCTGCCGTCCCCGCGGAGGGCACCCCCAAGAAAAAGCGCCGCATAAACGGACGCAAGATAGGAGTCATCCTGCTCGTCATCGCGGTGATAGGCGTGGGTCTCGGATCCGCGCTGCTCGCCATCCAGTACACCAGCCTTCAAGACGCGGGCAGTTTTCTGTCTCTTCCCGTGCTCAGGCTCCCGTCCGGCACCATCATGACCGCCGAGGAAGCCAAGGCGTACACGGGCGGCGACATGTTCGTCCGCACCATAGTCGACGATCCGGGCAGCTACATCGCCCATCCCGACACCGCTTGGGTGGACGACGGCTCGGATAACGGCAAGATCCTCGCCGTCTATCCTCTCGGACACGGCAAGGGCGAAGTGGCTATGCGCGAGTCCACGGACATGGGCGTCACCTGGTCGGAGCGCCGCGACGACCTGCCCGAGAGCTGGGTGGATTCCCAGGAAACTCCCACCATCTACAACCTCACCGAAGGCACCAGCGGCGACCCCGAAGCCGGCATAGTGGGTATCACCGACAAACAAAAGAACCAGGTGCTCGTGCTCATCTCCGGCTGCCCCTATTGGCCCGCCACCACCTATGAGGCGGACGGCTTCAACTTCTCCTATTCCCTCGACGGCGGCGAAAGCTGGACGGAATTCGAAAAGTTCTACGGCAAGGATTGGGCGAGCGAGAGCGGCAAAGAAGCGTTCGACGCCATCGTCGCCATGGCGTCCCTCACTCAGCTCAAGAACGAGGACGGTAGCTATAGGAACGAGTGGATGGGTCTCTTCCACGACCACGAGTTCAATGTCTACAAGACCATCCTCACCGCCACCACCGTCTCCTACGACGCGGAAGGCAAGCTCTCCATAGATTGGGATTGGTCGGAGCCCACCCCCGTCTTCGGCGCGGGCAGCGAAAACGACAACTACGCCCGCGAGCACGGCATGTGCGAAGTCGAGGCGATCCGAGTGAGCGGTCTCGACGAGAGCAGCCCCTATTATTCCGAGTACAAGGACGCCATCGTCCTTCTCGGCAGGGCGGAGCGCCGCACTTCCAATTCCCTCATCAGCGTCTCCACCGACGAAGGCGAGAATTGGAAACCCATCCGCGAGCTTCCCTACGACCTCTGCGGCGACAGGCATAAGGCGGAATATCTGAACGCCGAAGGCGACCTCATCGTCTCCTTCCGTCAGATCATCCCCGAAAAACCCGGTCCTCTCTCCGTCATGAGCCGCCTCGGCGACGGCTGGTATGCCTGGGTCGGCAACATTGCCGATATCCTCAGCTACGCCGATGACGATCCCGCCAACGACACCCTCGGCGATATGCTCATCGAGGTCGGCGGCGCCCCCAATCTCGACAACGGTTACAGCGGCGTCATCGTCAAAAACGGCACCGTCAATCTCGTCAGTTACGGCTATTTCCTGGAAGGTGCTGTTAATCCGTGCATCATGTCCTGCACCTTCTCGGCGACGCTATTCGGCGAATAACTGCGTCAAGCGCCCACGCCCCGAACAGTCATGTACGCAAAAGTACACTCCTGTCCGTTGCGCGGGCGCTTTCCTTGTTCTTCATCCGAATATCGTCGCCGAGTTCCCGCCGAGTCTCCGCTATTCGGCGACTAACTGCGTCAGAGCCTCCCTGAGCTCGCACGACATCCGATAGTAAGATGGTCAATATAACAGATGTAAAACAGATTCTTCAATTTGCAATAGATGCGGAGATTAAAGT
>DVOE01000092.1 GCA_018713795.1 Candidatus Limadaptatus stercoripullorum | reverse complement strand
ACGAAGTGGTGGAACTGCTCAAAAAGAGCGCGGACAGACAGGATGCCATAGACAAGCTGACGGAGCGTTTCCTCCTCAGCGAGAAACAGGCCGTGGCGATCCTCGAAATGCGTTTGCAGCGCCTTACGGGGCTCGAGGTGGAGAAAATCAACGAAGAGCTCGAACAAAAGCGCGCGGAGATCCGGGAGTTCAAGCGCATTCTCGGTTCGGAAGACGCGGTGAAAGAGATCATCGTGCAGGAACTCACCGAGATAAAGGAGCGTTATTCCACGCCCAGACGGTCGGAACTCAGCTACGATTACTCCGAGATCAACATCGCCGACCTCATCGACAAAGAGGACATCGTGGTCAGCATGACCCACGGCGGCTACATCAAGCGTCTGCCCGTGGCGGAGTACCGCTCGCAGCGCCGCGGCGGCATGGGCGTCACCGCGCACAAGGCGAAGGAAGACGACTTCGTCGAACATATCTTCGTCAGCAACACCCATCAGGATCTCATGTTCTTCACCAATCTCGGCAAGGCGTTCACCATGAAGGGCTACGAGATCCCCGAGGCGAGCAAGACTTCGCGCGGCAGGGCGATCATCAACCTGCTGCAACTCGTGCCCGGCGAAAAGGTGCAGACCGTGCTCCCGCTCCCCGAGGAGAGGGAAGGGCGCTATCTCGTGCTCGCCACCCGCGACGGACTTATCAAGAAGACCCCGCTCTCCGAGTTCGCGTCCATAAAGAGGAACGGCAAGATCGCCATCAAGTTCGCAGAGGGCGACGAGCTCATCGAAGCCGTGCTCACGAGCGGCGAAGACCAGCTCATCATGGCGTCCAGCGAAGGCTACTCCATCCGCTTCCGCGAAAGCGACATCCGCCCGACGGGCAGGACTGCGATGGGCGTCAAGAGCATGCGTCTCCCCGAGGGCGCGCATATGGTCGCGCTCGCCGTGGTGCACGACGGCTGCGAACTGCTCACCATCACCACTCACGGCTACGGCAAACGCAGCAGCGTGGACGACTATCCCCTCCAGGGCAGAGCGGGCAAGGGTGTCAAGGCGGGCGTGTTCAACGAGAAGACGGGCGCGCTCGCGGGGCTCAAGGTCATCCCCGCCGACACCGACATCATGATGATCACGGACGGCGGCATCATCATCAGGGTGCAGGCGGACGAGATCAGCAAGCTCGGCAGAGCCACCCAGGGCGTGCGCATCATGAAACTCAAAGGCGACTCGGCGAAGGTGGTCAGCATAGCGCTCACCCCGCACGAGGAAGAGGAGCCCGAAGAGACCCCTGCGGAGACGGAGGGCGAAGCTCCCGCCGCAGAAGGAGCAGCCCCCTCAGAAACGGAGACGCCCGCAGAGGAATAAAGCCGCGATCCACGCGGTTAGATGACGGAAAAGCACCGCTTTCGCGGTGCTTTTCCTTTTTTGTTCTCCGCCGCCTCGCGAGAGGGGCGCGGGCGCCCGAACGGTGGCGAAAAAAGGGGAAAGAGCCGCCCCGTTTGCGGGCGGCGGCGGGTCTGCCACGCAAAAACGGGCAATAACGGGCTTGAAGTGCGCGTGAAAAGTTGCTAAAATGAGAAAAAGAGAGATATCCGCCCGCGCATGCGGGACGGGCGTCAAAGGAGAAGGTCATGAAAAAAGCGTGGTACAAGGAACTTTCGGTCTATCAGATCTGGCCGAGGAGCTTTTGCGACGGCAACGGCGACGGGATAGGCGATCTCAAAGGGGTGCTCGGCAAACTCGATTACATAAAGAGCCTCGGGGTGGACGCGATATGGTTTTCGCCGCTCTACGCCTCTCCGCAGAAGGACTTCGGCTACGACATCTCGGACTATCGGGCGATAAATCCCGACTACGGCACCATGGAGGACTTCAAGGCGGTGCTGGACGGCGCGCACGAGAGGGGGATGAAGGTCATCATGGACCTCGTCATCAACCACACTTCCGATCAGCACGAGTGGTTCAAGAAGTCGGCGGCGGGCGATCCCAAGTATAAGGACTATTACATCTGGCGCCCCGGCAAGGGCAAGGACGGCAAGCGCCCGCCCAACAACTGGATGGCGACCTTCCCCGGTCCCGGCTGGCAGTTTAACGAGGAGAGAGGGGAGTACTACCTGCATCTGTTCGCGGTGGAGCAGCCCGATCTCAATCACGACAATCCCGCCGTGCGCGAAGAGGTCAAGGACATCATGCGCTTTTGGCTCGGGATGGGCGTGGACGGGTTCCGCGAGGATGTCATCACCTACATAAGCAAGCGCGAGGGGCTGCCCAACGGCTTCCCCATCCCCATCATGCGCGGGCAGGAGCACTACTCGCCGGGTCCCAATATCCACAAGTATCTGCTCGAGTACCGCAAGGTCGCCGAGGAATTCGGCGCCGTGCAGATAGGCGAAGCGCCCATGATGACCCCCAAGAACGCGCTGAAATACATCACCGAGGGCAAGGATCAGCAGCTGGACATGATGTTCCAGTTCCAGCACATGTCCGCCGACTGCATCGTGGTCAGCTATCTCCCGACGGGGTTCAAGCTCCGCAAGCTCAAGAGGGTGTTCCGCAGGTGGCAGAACAAGCTCTACGGCATCGCGTGGAACACCAACTACATGGAAAACCACGATCAGCCGAGGGTCATCTCCCGCTTCGGCAGCGAGGAGATGAGGACGGAGAGCGGCAAGGCGATCGCCACGATCTACACCTTCCTCTCGGGCACTCACTTCGTCTATCAGGGGCAGGAGATAGGGATGCTCAACTACCCCTTCAAGAGCTGGGACGATATCATCGATGTCGCGTCCTACTGCGGCAAGAGCATGATGGAGAAGACTCACCTGTTCTCCAAGAAGACCATCTTCCGCAACTGCGCTTACGCCTCCCGCGACAACGCCCGCACCCCCGTGCAATGGAGCGCGGAAGAGGGCGCGGGGTTCACCACGGGCACGCCCTGGTTCCATATCAACCCCAACTACACCGAGATCAACGCCGCCGCGGAAGAGAAGGATCCGAACTCCCTTCTCAACTACTACCGCAAGATCATCGCGCTCAGAAAAGAGTATAAGGAAGCGGCGGTCTACGGCAGGTACAAAGAGTATCTCAAAGGCAGCGGCAAGCTCTATGTCTACGAGAAAATAGGCGAGGACGGCAGCCGCCTCTTCGTGGTCGCGAACATGTCCGGGAAGAAGGCCTCGGCGGCAAAGGTCAGGCGCATCATCCCCGAGGGAGCAAGGCGCGTCGCGGGCACCTACGACGGCTCGCTCGCCGACTTCATGCGCCCCTACGAGGCGCATGTCTTCGTGGTCGCGCCCGAAAAGTAAAAAGCGAGAAATCGTCCGAAAAAGGAGTTTATCATGGCAAAACGCAACAAGATGTGTCCGATATGCTATCTTCGCAAGCTGTTCACGGGTGCCCCGAGGCACCGCGAAGACGGAGTAGAACCCTATGAGAACGGCGTGAGGAAGACGCCGCTCATGGGGTGGTCGAGCTGGAACACTTTCCGCAACAACATCGATCAGAAACTCATCTACGACACCGCCCTCGCCCTCAAAGAGACGGGGCTCGCGGACGCGGGGTATGTCTATGTCAACCTCGACGACAATTGGCACTCCAACATGCGCGACGAAAACGGCGAGTGGCAGGCGGAGCTGGTCAGGTTCTCGGAAGGGATCCCCGCGCTCGTCGGGAAGATCAACGATCTCGGGCTCAAGGTCGGGATATATTCCTCCAACGGCACGCTGACCTGCGAGGATCTGCCCGCCAGCCTCGGGCGCGAGCTCGCCGACGCGCGCACCATCGCGAAGTGGGGGCTCGAGTACTTCAAGTACGACTTCTGCCACAACGAGAAAGTCCCGTCCTACGCGCCGCTGATCTATGCGATCACGGTGTCCGAGAAGGGGAGCGGCAAGGAGACGGATTATCCGGTGTCCAACGCCATCCTGAAAGGATACGCGCGCAGGATGAAGGATAAGAAACTGCCCGGCGGGCAGTATGTGTCCGGCATGGACGCGGGCGCGGGCAGCATAGTCTTCGACAACATCGTCGTCGACCGCGCGGGCGAATATGTGCTCACCGTCTGCATAAAGAAATACGGGCAGTACGAGAAGTATCTCGGCGTCACCGTCAACGGAAAAGCAGCGGACGGGATCTACTTCCCCTCACAGAAGCATTGGAACCTCACCGCGCGCTTCCAGACGGTGGTGACCCTCGAGGCGGGCAGGAATTCGATAGAGCTCGGCAATCCCGTGACCGACGCCAAGGCTTCCGCCGCCGTGCAGTACCGTCATATGTCCCGCTGTCTCGTGCGCGCCGCCCGCGAGCAGGCTGAAAAAAGCGGCAAAGAGGTCAAACCCATCCTCTTCTCCATCTGCGAATGGGGCTTCCGCAAACCCTGGCTGTGGGGCGCGTCGGCGGGCAATATGTGGCACACCACGCCCGACATCCGTCCGTGGTGGAACTGGATCAAGATCATCTACTCCCGCAATGTCAAGCTCTGGGAGTACGCTTCCCCGGGACACTTCAACGACCCGGATATGCTGGAAGTCGGCAACGGCAGCCTCACTTACGATCAGAACATGGCGCACTTCGCCCTCTGGTGCATGATGAGCGCGCCGCTCGTGCTCGGCAACGACATCCGCAAGATCACCAAACCCGTGCTCGACATCGTCACCAACCGCGACCTCATCGCCATCGATCAGGATCCCCTGTGCAAGCAGGCGAAGAGGGTGCGCCGCGGCGGCGTGGACATCCTCGCCAAGCCGCTCGCGGACGGCAGCACGGCGGTCTGCTTCTTCAACAAACGCCCGTGGGCGAGCGGCGCGTCTTACGACCTTGCGCAGCTCACCCGCGACGACTATGTCGCGGCAAAGCCCTTCGGCGGCGAGATAAGGTATGTCGTCGGCGAGGGCAGCGCGGACGGCAGCAAGGTTAAAGTCAGGATCCCGAAGGACGGCGTCGTCGTGCTTATATTCAAGTAAAGGACGCGCTTTTCACCCTCGAAAAAGAGGCAAAAAAGCAGCCGCCGCGCACCCCGCGCGGCGGTTTTTCATTCTTGGCGCAAATCTCCGAAACGGCTGTTTATCATGCAAAAAGAGGAGTGTAATACAGCAGAAACGAGAATGCGGACAACATCGCGGTGTAGACGGCAAAGGGGATGAGAGAGCGGCGCTCGAAGAGGGTGAGGAAGAAGCGGACGGCGACCGTTCCCGAGAAAAACGCCGCCGTGACCCCGACGGCCACGGCGAGCGGATCGGCGGCGGGAGGGGTGCCCGCGGAGGCGAGGGAGACGCCTTCGTAGAGGGCGGAAGCGACTATGACGGGGACGGAGAGCAGGAAGGAAAAGCGCGCCGCTTCCGTCTTTTCGACGCCCGCGAGCCTGAGGGCGGCGACGGTCGCGCCGCTCCTCGACAGTCCCGGCAGGACGGCGATGCCCTGCACCGCGCCGGCGGCTAAGGCGGAGCGCGTGTCGAGCGGGCGGGAGGACGGAGCGAGGAAGTGGGAGACGACGAGCAGGACGGTGGTCGCCATAAAGCCGAAAGGGAGGGCGGCTCCGCGGGCGAGTCCCGGGGCGAAGGTCTCGAAGAGCAGAGCGATGACGCCGGTGGGCAGGCAGGCGAAGAAGATGAGAAAGAGGGTCTTTCGCCCATCTTTCCCGAAGAGGGCGGCTATGTCGCGGCGCATACACACGAGGACGGAGAGCAGGGTGCCGAGGTGCAGACAGATATTGAAGAAGAGGTCGGGGGTGCCGACTCCGAGTTTTTCGAGGAGCAGGAGGTGTCCCGAAGAGGAGACGGGCAGGAATTCGGTCAGCCCCTGCACGATGCCGAGGACGAGGGCTTGAAGGACGGTCATTTTCACCCTTTTGCGGCGGAGGGCGCGGAGTCCTTTACTAATCGCCGCGTTTGCAGTATAATCGATAGAGTATATTGCGTGCGCGGCGCAGGTATGCCGCGGGCGCGAGAGGTGGATATGAAGCTCGGAGTGGTAGGTCTTCCGAATGTGGGGAAGAGCACGCTGTTCAATGCCATAACCAAGGCGGGCGCGCAGGCGGCAAACTACGCGTTCTGCACGATAGAGCCCAATGTGGGCGTGGTCGCGGTGCCCGACGAGCGGCTTGAAAAGCTCGCCGCGCTGTACGACAGCAAGAAGGTCACGCCGACCACGCTCGAATTCGTGGACATCGCGGGGCTGGTGCGCGGTGCCAGCCGGGGCGAGGGGCTCGGCAACAAGTTCCTTTCGCACATTCGCGAGGTGGACGCGATCGTCGAGGTGGTTCGCTGTTTCGACGACGAGAACATCATCCATGTGGACGGCGGGGTGGATCCCGTGCGCGACATGGAGACCATAGGGCTGGAGCTCGTCTTCGCCGACATCGAGACCGTGGAAAGGCGGCTCGGGAAGGCGGAAAGCATGCTCAAAGCCGACAAGAAATACGCCGTGGATGTCGAGCGGCTGAAAAAGATGAAGGCGTGGCTCGAAGAGGGCAGACCTCTCAGGTCTCTGCCCGTCGACGAGGAGTTTTCGGCGTTCATCGCCGAGCAGTTCCTGCTCACGGCAAAGCCCGTCATCTATGTCGCGAATGTGGACGAGGCGGGGCTTTCGGGCAACGCGTACACAGAAAAAGTGCGGCTCGCCGCCGAGAGCGAGGGCGCGGAGTGCATAGTGTTGTCCGCAAAACTCGAAGAGGATCTCGGCAGCCTTGACGAAGAGGACCGCGCCATGTTCATGGAAGAGTACGGGCTCAAAGAGAGCGGGCTGGACAAACTCGTCAAGGCGTCCTACAAGCTGCTCGGGCTGATAAGCTATCTCACGGCGGGCGAAAAGGAGACCAGAGCGTGGACGATAAAGGCGGGCACCAAGGCTCCCGCCGCCGCCGGCAAGATACACAGCGACTTTGAAAAGGGGTTCATCCGCGCTGAGATCGTCGACTACGAGACGCTGCTCGAATGCGGCTCCTTCGCCGCGGCGAAAGAGAAGGGCAAGGTCAGGAGCGAAGGCAAGGACTATGTCATGCGCGAGAACGATGTCGTGCTGTTCAGGTTCAATGTTTAGGAGAAGTTATGTTTGAAAAAGAGATAATTTCCGCCGTATACGAGGCGGCTGCGGGCAGGCTGACAAAGGAGGAGATAGCCGCGGCGCTCGAGACGCCCAAGGAGAGCAGGCTCGGCGACCTTGCGCTTCCCTGCTTCAAGTTTTCGCGTTCGCTGAGAAAGGCGCCCCCCGCCATAGCGGGCGAGATCGCGGCGGCGATAAAGCTCCCCGAATGCGTGGAACGCACCGAGCTCGCGGGCGGATACCTCAACTTTTTCTTCGATCGCGTGAAAGCGGCGGCGGGTCTTCGCGGGCTGGACGGCTGGACGGGGGAGAGCACCCGCGGCGAGCGCGAGGGAGAGGGCAAGACCATATGCCTCGACTACAGCTCGGTGAACATCGCAAAACCCTTCCACATCGGGCATCTCTCCACCACGGTGATAGGCGCCGCGCTCTACCGGATCTTCAAGTACCTCGGCTACAATGCGGTGGGCATCAACCATCTCGGGGACTGGGGGACGCAGTTCGGCAAACTCATCGTCGCCGTCAAAAAGTGGTCGTCTCTTGCGGAAGTCGAAAAGAACGAAGAATATTTCCTCAACTCCCTCTATGTGCGCTATCACCGCGAGGCGGAGGCTGATCCCGCCCTCGACGACGAGGCGCGCGCCTGGTTCCGCAGGATAGAGGACGGCGACAAGGAGGCGCTCGCCTACTTCGACGCCTTCAAGAAGGTGACCATGAAAGCGGTGGGCAAGGTGTACGACCGCCTGGGCGTCACCTTCGACAGCTATGCCGGCGAGAGCTTCTACAACGACAAGATGCAGCCCTGCCTCGATATCCTGAAACGCAAGGGACTGCTCGTGGATTCGGACGGCGCCAAGGTGGTCCGGCTGGACGACTACGACATGCCGCCCTGCCTGTTGGTCAAGGCGGACGGCGCCACTCTCTACGCCACCCGCGACATCGCCGCAGCGTATTACAGAAAGAAAGAGTACGACTTCGACAAGTGCCTCTATGTCGTGGCGTATCAGCAGAATCTGCACTTTAAGCAGCTGTTTAAGGTGCTTGAACTCATGGGTTTTGACGGCGCTGGGGATATGGAACATGTCGCGTTCGGCATGGTCTCGCTCGAGGACGGCGCCATGTCCACCCGCGGCGGCAGGGTGGTCTGGCTCAAAGAGGTGCTGGACAGAGCGGTGGAAAAGGCGCGCGCCATCGTCGCCGAAAAGAACCCCGACTGCGAGAACAAGGACGACATCGCCGAAGCCGTCGGCGTGGGCGCGGTCGTGTTTTCCGCGCTTTGGAACAGCCGCATAAAGGACATCGTCTTCTCCTTCGACAAGGTGCTGAATTTCGACGGAGAGACCTCGCCGTATGTGCAGTACACTCACGCCCGCTGCTCCAGCGTGCTGAGAAAGGCGGGCGCTCCCGCGGCGGAGCCCGATCTTCGCGCGCTCTCCTCCGACGAGGCGTACGAGACGGTCAAGGCGGTGCTGTCCTTTGAAGACGCGGTGCGTTCCGCCGCCCGCTACCGCGAGCCGTGCTATGTGACGCGCTACGCGGTGGATCTTGCCGAGAAGTTCAACCGCTTCTACTACGCCGAGCGCATAATCACCGAGGACGAGGCGGCTACGGCTGCGAAGCTCGCGCTCACGGACGCGGTGGCGAGGACGCTGAGGGCGGCGCTCTCGCTCATCGGCATAAAGGCTCCCGACGAGATGTAAAGGAGCGCGATCACGCGCGGGCGCGGGCACTTGGGCGCAAAACAGTTGACACGCCCGCGCCCCTTTCTTTATAATGACACAGCGTATTTTACAGTGGGCGCGCGTACGCGTGCCGCAAAAGACGACTGACTAACGGGGCGCGAGCCCCTTTCGGAGGAAGAAATGAAGCAAACCTATCAACCCAAAAAGAGACAGAGAAGCAAAGTGCACGGTTTCCGCGAGAGGATGCGTTCCACCGGCGGCAGGAAGGTGCTCAAGAGGCGCCGCGCGAGAGGCAGGAAGCAGCTGACGGTCTGAAATGAAGCGTGAGCACCGGCTCAAGAAGAGCGCCGCGTTCACCTATGTCAGAAAGCGCGGCGAAAGGACGGCGACCCGTCACCTCGCTCTCATAGCGGCGAGGTCGGCGGAGGGGCTGAAAGTCGGGCTCTCCGTATCCAAGAAGGTGGGCAAAGCCGTGGTGCGCAACCGCGTCAAGCGGCTGCTGCGCGAGGCGGTCACCGCGATAGAGGACAGGATAGACGCGTCGGCGCTTTACATCGTCTCCGTGCGCCCTTCGGCGGCGGAGCTCGGATATGCCGAGATGTGCGCCGAGGTAGAGGAGCTGTTCGCCCGTGCGGGCAGGCTCGGGGAGGCGAAGGCGTGAAGATCACGAGGATGCTGCTTGCCGTCTACAAGCGCACGCTGTCGCCCTTTATCGGCAACAACTGCAAATTCGCTCCCACCTGTTCGGTGTACGCCTGTCAGGCGGTGGAGAAGCACGGGCTCATCGCGGGCGGCGTGATGGGGCTCTTCAGAGTGCTCAGGTGCAATCCCTTTTCCGAGGGCGGGCGGGATCCGGTGCCCGAGAATTACCGGGGAAAGATCAAATGGCTGGTTTAGATTACAGGCGCAAGAGGATGCTCATGATATACGCGGTGGCGCTCGTGCTCATCGCGTGTGCGGTCATCCTCACGGCGTGCAACCGTAACGCGGGCATATTCGATGTGTCGGGCGACGGCGTTGCCGAGCCCACCCATTTCATCGCCAAGCTGATGCTGGGGCTCAACGACAGCGTCCAGGTGTTCGGCTGGACGGTGGTGGCGTTCACGGTCATTCTCAAAGTGGTGCTTTCGCCCCTCGACATATGGCAGAAGGCGATCTCCCGCCGCAACGCCAAGGCGATGGAGCGTATGCGCCCGCAGCTCGAGGCGCTCGCGGAGAAGTGCGGCGACGACAAGCAGCGTTATCAGCAGGAGCAGATGGCTCTTTACAAGAAGGAGAAGTACTCCATGCTGGGAGCCTGCCTGCCTTCGCTGGTCACGCTCATCGTGTTCATCGTGCTGTTCGCGGGGTTCCGTCAGATGGTCGGCTACCAGTTCGCGCTGGATTACAGGCAGTCCTACGATGTGTTCACCGAGGTCTACGACGCAGAGATGAACGCCTCTCTCGCGGAGGCGCTCGAGGCGGCGGATCTCGAGAGCTACGAGGATCTCCCGCAGACCGCCGAAAAAGCGCAGGCGCACGCTGCCGCCGTGGACAAGGCGCAGACCGCCGTCTACAACGCTTATTTCAGCGAGGGAAATCAGAACAGGCGCAAGTTTTTGTGGATCCACAACATCTTTGTTCCCGACAGCTGGGAAAAGGGTGTGCCCGATTACCTCGTGGTCACCGGGCAGGAAGGCATCGCCATGTCGCGCATAACCGGCGTGATGAAGGACGAGTATAACCTCGTCATGGGCAAGGTGCTCGGAGCCGAAGACACTGGTTACGGCAAGGAAGGCAAGTGGAACGGACTGCTCATCCTGCCCGTGCTGTCCATCGCGCTCAGCTTCCTTTCGCAGAAATTGCTCACCAAATCGCAGGGCGCGCCGCCCCCCACCGCAAAGGGCGACAGCGCGCAGGCGAACATGAAGATGATGCAGGTCTTCATGCCGATCATGGTAGGCGTGTTCGCGCTCTTCTATTCGGCGGCGTTCGCTTTGTACACATTCACCAGCTCGTTGGTGTCCGTCCTCTTCCAGCTCATATTCGGTCTGGTCGGCAAACTGCTCGACAGACGCGACGCGGCGAGGCAGGGCATGAAGCGGGCGTAGACCACAGGAGTCTCAGGATATGGAAAGATCTACCACGGCAAAGGCGAGCAGCGTCGACCTCGCGGTCGAAAAGGCGCTTGCCGAACTCGGCGTCACGCGGGATAAGGCGGAAGTCGAGGTGCTCAGCAAAGGCGGACTGTTCAAGAGCGCGGAAGTGCGCGTGACCGTCCGCGAGTCGGAGGAGGACATCGCCCTTTCGTTTTTGAACGGCGCGCTCACCCTCATGGGTCTGGACGCCCGCGCCACGGCGAAGAAGGGCGAGGACGGCGTCGTGCTCGACATCGAGGGCGCGGACAGCGGTGCGGCGATAGGCTATCGCGGCGAGGTGCTCGACGCGCTCCAATTCCTCACCCGCACCTGCCTCAATCAACGGAAACCCTCCGCGGGCAAGATCACGGTGGACTGCGAGAACTACCGCGGCAGGAGACGCGACACATTGGTGTCTCTTGCGGAAAGGCTCGCCGAAAAGGCGCATCGCACCCGCCGCAAGGTCTCCCTCGAGCCCATGAACCCCTTTGAGAGAAGGATCATCCACAGCGCGCTCGCAGACAGCGAGATCGCCGAGACCAGATCCGAGGGCGAAGAGCCGGCAAGGTATGTCGTCATCATCCCCAAGGGCGTGGAACTCCGCGAGGATCGCCCGAGACCGGGCGGCGGCAGAAGGGACGGCGGGCGTCGCGACGGCGACCGCAGAGACGGACGCCGCGACCGTGACCGCGACCGCGACCGCCGCGGCGGCGGCAGGGGCGACCGCAGGGAACGCGACCGCGCTCCGCGCTACGAGGACGAGGATATCCCCGTCGGAAGGGAATACAGGGGCTACTTCACCGACGATTTCGTCAAGCCCGAGAACAAGCCGAGCGGTCCTCCCAAGTTCAAGAGTTTCGGCGGCAAGAAGAGGTTCTGAAAAAATGAACACCATCGCGGCTGTATCCACACCCGCGGGAGCAGGCGGCATCGGCATCATACGCGTGTCCGGCAAGGACGCACGGGCGATAGCGGATGCCGTTTTCGTTTGCCGCGGCAGAGAAAAGGGCAGGGGCGCGGCGAACGCGCTGACTTCCTCGCCCATGACCATGATATTCGGCGATTTCGTCGCCGAAGATTTCCGCGACCGCGGCTACGCGGTCTTTTTCCCCGCCGATCGCGCCTACACGGGTGAGGATACGGTGGAATTTTATCTGCACGGCGGGGTGAGGATAATGCGCGGCGCGCTCGAAGAGTGCCTGAAAAAGGGCGCGCGTGCGGCGGAGAGAGGGGAGTTCACCAGGCGCGCGTTCCTCGCGGGCAGGATGGATCTTGCCGACGCGGAAGGCGTTGCAGACATGATAAACGCAGAGAGCGCGGCGGGACTGCGCGCGGCGTACAGACTGATGGACGGCAGCGTGTCGCGGAGGATAAACCTCATCGCAGACAGGCTGCTCTCGGTCATGACGGGTCTTGAAGCCGTGCTGGATTACCCCGAAGAGACCGAGGACGAAGTGCTGCCCCCGCTCGAAGGGAGCGTCCGCGAAGCGCTCGCGGACACCCGAGCGCTGCTCGCCACCGCAAAGAGCGGCAGGATGGCGAAGCACGGCATAACGGCGGTGCTGACCGGCAAGCCCAACGCCGGCAAGTCCTCGCTGTTCAACGCCCTTCTCGGCGACGACAGAGCCATCGTCACTCCCGTCGCCGGCACCACCCGCGACACGGTGGAGGGGAGCGTGGAGTGCGACGGCGTGAGGATAAATTTTGTGGACACGGCGGGGCTCCGCGACAGCTCGGACGCGGTGGAGAGCGAAGGCATAGCCCGCGCGCGCAAAGCCGCCGCGCACGCCGATGTGGTGCTGAGAGTGGTGGACACCGTCTCCGAAGGAAGAGGGGGCGGAGAGTACGAGGACTACGACGCTCCCGTCTTCACGGTGCTCAATAAATGCGACCTCACTTCCTATGCCTGCCCGAGGCGAGCAGGCTGGTTCGCGGTGAGCGCGAAGGAGGGGATCGGCGTGCCCGAACTTCGCCGCGCCATAGCCTCGCTCATGGGCGAAGGGCTGACGCAGGGCGGCGAGCTCATCACCTCGGAACGGCACATATCCGCACTTTATCGCGCGAAAAACGCGCTTGAAGCCGCGTTACGCGGCATAAACGACACGCCCGATTGCATCCTCGTCTGTCTCAGAGAGGCGTACGATGCCCTCGGCGAGATCACGGGCAGCACCGCGACGCAGGCGGTGGTGGACAGCGTGTTCGAGAAGTTCTGCGTGGGCAAGTGACATGTACGATGTGGTGGTCGTAGGCGGAGGACACGCGGGCGCGGAAGCGGCTCTCGCGGCGGCGCGCAAGGGGCATGAGACCCTGATGCTCTGCCTCACCTTCGGCACGGTCGCGTACATGGCTTGCAATCCCGCCATAGGCGGCACGGCGAAGGGACATCTCGTCAGGGAGATCGACGCTCTCGGCGGGGAGATGGGACTGGCTGCCGACCGCGCTCTTTTGCAGATCAAGATGTTGAACTCGGCGAAGGGTCCCGCCGTCTACTCGCTGCGCGGGCAGGAGGACAAGCGGCTTTATTCCGAACTCATGCTCTCCGTGCTCCGCTCCGAGCCCCGGCTCACCGTGAGGGAGGGGGAAGCGGCGGACATCCTGGTCAAGGGCGGCAGGGCGTGCGGCGTGCGGCTCGCGACGGGCGAGGAGATCCCCGCGCGCGCGGTCATAGTCGCGGCGGGCGTCTATCTCAACGGCAGAGTGATAATAGGGGACTATTCCAAACCTTCGGGACCCTCGGGGTTCCCGCCCGCTGGGCTGCTCACGGACAGCCTGCGCCGCGCGGGTCTGCCCGTCAGGCGGTTCAAGACGGGGACTCCCGCGAGGATCTACCGCGATTCCATAGACTTTTCGGCGATGCAGGAGCAGCGCGGCGAGAACACGGACAGATTTTCCTTCATGTCCGAGATATCCGTGTTCGAGGAAGAGCCCTGCTGGCTCACTTACACCAACGCCGCCACCCACGACATCATCATGCGCAACATCGGGCGCAGTCCGCTCTACAACGGCAGCATAAGCGGCATAGGTCCGCGCTACTGCCCCTCCATCGAGGACAAGGTCATGCGTTTCCGCGACAAGGAGCGGCATCAGATATTCGTGGAGCCCGAGGGGCTCGGCAGCGACGAGATGTATATCCAGGGCATGAGCAGTTCGCTGCCGCACGATGTGCAGGAGGCGATGTACCGCACCGTGCCCGGGCTTGAAAAGTGCAGGTTCGCAAAATACGCCTACGCCATAGAATACGACTGCATCGACTCCACCGCGCTGCTCCCCACTCTCGAGAGCAAGACGGTGGGCGGGCTGTATCTCGCGGGGCAGATCAACGGCAGCAGCGGTTACGAAGAGGCGGCGGCGCAGGGGCTGATGGCGGGGCTCAACGCCGCGCTCGCTCTCGAGGGGAGAGAACCGCTCGTGCTCGGCAGGGACGAGGCGTATATAGGCGTGCTCATAGACGACCTCGTCACCAAGGGCACCAACGAGCCGTACAGGATGATGACCGCGCGCGCAGAGTACAGGATAAAGCTCAGACAGGACAACGCGGATATGCGCCTCACCGAAAAGGGCTATGCCGCGGGGCTGGCGACGGAGGAAAGGATAACGCGCACGCGCGCCAAACGCGCGGAGATAGAGAGGGTGATGGCAGCCGCTTCCGAGCCTCTTCCGCGCGAGACGGCGGAACGCATAATGCGCGCGGGCGGCGAAAAGGAACTGTCCAAGGCGCTCACGGTGGGAGACGCCGCCCGCCGCCCCGGGGTGAGAGAGGAGGACATCGCGGCGCTCCTCCCCTTCGAATGCTCGAGAGAGGCGCTGTCCGCCGCGCTCGTCGAACTCCGTTACTCGGGCTATCTCGCCCGTCAGGACGCCGCGATCGCCGAGCAGAAGCGACTGGAATCCCGAGCCCTTCCGCCCGATATCGACTATCTTTCGCTCTCTGCGCTGCGCATAGAGGCGAGGCAGAAGCTGGACAAGATCCGCCCTCTGAACCTCGGACAGGCGTCGCGCATCTCGGGAGTCTCCCCGGCGGACATCGCCGTGCTCATCGTGCTCCTCGCGAAGAAGGAAGATTAGCCCCGCCCCGCGCGGTGAGTGCGCGGGAACGCCCGCCGGTGATCCGAATTTTATGCGCGCCGCCCGAAACCTCTTCGGCGGCGGTTTTTTAACGGGAAGTGCGTCCGCGAAAAAGTCGGCATAGCAAAGCGCATAGCAAAACGCGCCGGGAAACCCGAGCGCGTCTTGCTATGATAAGGGGGAAAATTATGAGCAGTTTTGATGTGACCTCGCGATCACGGTTGCATAATATCACCG
Organism: Candidatus Limadaptatus stercoripullorum; assembly: GCA_018713795.1. Classification (GTDB taxonomy): domain Bacteria; phylum Bacillota; class Clostridia; order Christensenellales; family CAG-917; genus Limadaptatus; species Limadaptatus stercoripullorum. Next base: position 7,934 of record DVOE01000092.1, on the reverse strand, counting down.
CCGCATAAGAGTGTCAAGCGATTTTTGTAAGAAAAAACAAAAAATTTTTCAAACCCCTCTCAAAACCTTACAAAACCTTAAAATAAAATGAAAGCCGCATATAAGTTTTGTGTATTTTTTGTGTGCGGTGAGAGCGGAAAGAAGAGGGCGGGCCGGCGTTTTCGGCAAACAAAACGCGCCGCATTTCGCGGCGCGGATGTCGCATTTCGGGCGCGGGCGCGTTTACCTCAGCGCGTTCACATACTTTACGGCGTTCTCTGCGGCGATCGCGCCGTCCGCCGCCGCGGTGACGACCTGGCGGAGGGTCTTTCTCCTGATGTCGCCCGCCGCGAACACGCCGGGGAGGTTGGTCCTCATCTCGTCGTCGGTGAGGACATAGCCCGCCTCGTCGAGTTCGACGCCGGTGAGCCCTTCGGACGCCGGTTTTCTGCCCGCCGCGATGAACACGCCGTCCACGGGGAGGGAAGAGGTCTCGCCCGTGCGCACATTTTTGAGGGCGAGAGAGGTGAGCTTCGGAGAGCCCTCGAGGGCGGTGACCACGGTGTCCCAAAGGATGCGGACGGAGCTCGCCTTGACGCGCTCGGAGAGGAGAGCGTCCGCGCGGAGAGCGTCGCGGCGGTGTATGAGGCAGACCTCGGAGGCGAATTTGCTGAGATAGAGCGCGTCCTCGACGGCGGTGTTGCCGCCGCCGACCACGGCGACGCGTTTGCCGCGGAAGAGGGCACCGTCGCAGGTGGCGCAGTAGGACACTCCGCCGCCTATGAGCGCGCTTTCTCTCTCCAGCCCGAGAGGGCGGGGGAGGGCGCCCGTGGCGATGATCGCGGATCTTGCTTCCAGCCTTCCGGAGTAGGCGGTGTCGACGACCTTGACATCGCCGTCAAGCGACACATTCACGGGGTTGTCGAACACGAAAGCGACTCCTAAACCCTCACATTGTGCGACCATGAGCGAAGTCAGCTCGAAGCCGCCGATGCTCTTGAAACCGGGATAATTTTCTATCTCGGAAGTGAGCGCGGCTTGCCCGCCGGGCGCCTGATTTTCGACGATGGCGACCGAAAGACCGCCCCGCGCGGCGTAGATGCCCGCGGTGAGTCCCGCAGGTCCTGCTCCGAGAATGACGACATCGTACATTGCCCACCTCCGATGAAACGGTATCAGTATAAACGCGGCGCGCCCCTCCGTCAACTTTTTGCCCCTCAAAAAATCCTTTACAAAACCTACTTTACGCTTTTATAATATCAATCTATAAAGGTTTACGCGCGCACGAGAGCGGCGCGCGGACGGAAGGCGATATGAAATACACGGACATATCCGAAGTCTTCGCGAAGGGCGTAGCCCTCGCGGGAAGAGAGGTGACGGTCGCGGGCTGGGTGCGTACGGCGCGCGACGGTAAGAATATGGCGTTCGCGGCGCTCAACGACGGCACGACTCTCAGGCATCTGCAGATAGTGCTGGACAAGAGCGTCATCCCCGCGGATGCGCTTTCGGCGTGCCTCAGGAGCGGCGCGGCGATAGAGGCGCGCGGCGTGGTGGTCGAGGCGAAGACGGACGCGGGCGGCTACGAGATCGACGCTTCCGAGATCTCCCTCATCGGGGAGTGCCCGGCGGACTATCCTCTTCAGAAGAAATATCACACGCTCGAGTTCCTGCGCACCGTGCCTCATCTCAGGGTGCGCACCAACACCTTCAACGCCATGCTCCGCGTGCGCAGCAAGCTGAGCTTCGCGTTGCACCGCTATTTCCAGGAGAGGGGCTACACCTATGTGCACACCCCGATCATCACGGGCAGCGACTGCGAAGGAGCGGGCGAGATCTTCCGCGTGACCACCAATTCCTACGCCGACGCCAAGGCTTGCGCGAACGAGGCGGAGTACATCGCGCGCGACTTTTTCTGCCGCAAGGCGGGGCTGACGGTCTCGGGGCAGCTCGAGGGCGAAGTCGCCGCCATGGCGATGGGCAGGATCTACACCTTCGGACCCACCTTCCGCGCCGAGAGGAGCAACACCCCGAGGCACGCGGCGGAGTTTTGGCAGATCGAGCCCGAAGTGGCGTTCGCGAAGCTCCCCGACATCATCGCCATAGCCGAAGAGATGATAAAGTATGTCATCCGCGCGGTGCTGGACGAGTGCGGGGAGGAGCTGGCTTTCTTCGAGAAGGCTTTCGAGCCCGGGCTCCGCGCCAAGCTGGAGAGCGTGGCGGGCAGCGATTTCGCGGTGGTGGACTACACGGACGCCATCCGTATGCTCAAAGAGTCGGGCGAGCAGTTCGCCTTCCCCGTCGAGTGGGGGCTGGATCTGCAGACCGAGCATGAGCGCTGCCTCACCGAAAAGCTGATCGGCAAGCCCGTGTTCGTGATCAACTATCCCAAGAAGATAAAGAGCTTCTACATGAAGCAGAACGACGACGGCAAGACGGTCGCGGCGACCGATCTTCTCGTGCCCGGCGTCGGAGAGATAATAGGCTGCAGCGAAAGAGAGGCGGACTACGACAAGCTGGTCGCCGCCATGACGGAGAGAGGGATGAACCTCGACGACTACAAAGGCTACATGGAACTCAGGAAGTACGGTTCGGTGCCGCACAGCGGCTTCGGGCTGGGGCTCGAGAGGATGCTCATGTATGTGACCGGCGTCGGCAACATACGCGACTTGCAGCTGTACAGCCGCACCCCCGGCGATCTCATGGCGTGAGAGCCGGGAGGCTTACGCAAGGAGATAACATGGAATTGATATTACCCAAAGATTACGCCCCTCGCATGAGCGTGAGGGAGACCGAAAAGGCGATCAAGTTCGTGAAGGACGCCTTCCAGCGCAACTTCCGCCGCTGTTTCGGATTTGAAAGAGTTTCCGCTCCGCTGTTCGTGGAGAGCGGTTCGGGGGTCAACGACGACCTCAACGGCGTGGAACGCGCCGTCCGCTTCGACATCTCGGCGCAGGGCGGCAGGATGGCGGAGATAGTGCATTCTCTCGCCAAATGGAAGAGGCTGGCTCTCGCCCGCTACGGTTTCCGCTGCGGCGAAGGGCTGTACACCGACATGAACGCCATAAGGCGGGACGACAAGTGCGACAACACTCATTCCGTCTATGTCGACCAATGGGACTGGGAGATGGTCATCTGCCGCGAGCAGCGCACCGAGGAATTCCTGAGGAAAGGCGTCTCGCGCATAGTCGGCGCCATCTGCGACACCCTCGACGAGACCCGCGCGGCGTTCCCCTCCGTCACCACCTCGCTCACCCGCGAGGTGACCTTCATCACCGCCGAGGAGCTGCTCCGCCGCTATCCAGGGCTGTCCGCCCACGAGAGGGAGACCGCGGCGACCAAGGAGTTCGGCACCGTCTTCCTCATGGGCATAGGCGGCGCGCTCAGCGACGGCAAACCGCATGACGGCAGGGCTCCCGACTACGACGATTGGACGCTCAACGGCGACATCCTCTTCTATGACGAAGTGCTGGGCGAGAGCCTGGAGATCTCCTCCATGGGCATACGCGTGGACGCGGACGCCCTCGCGCGTCAGCTCAAGGCGGCGGGCGCGGAAGACAGGCTGTCCCACGACTATCACAAGATGGTCATGTCCGGCGAGTTGCCCCTCACCGTAGGCGGCGGGATAGGGCAGTCCAGGCTTTGTATGCTGCTGCTCGGCAAGGCGCATATCGGCGAGGTGCAGGCGAGCCTGTGGCCGGAAGAGATGATCGCGCGCTGCGCGGAAGCGGGCATACACCTGCTCTGAGCGCAACGGGCGCAAACAAATGTTTATTGACGCAAAACGGCGCATGAAACGCCGAATGCGGAGGTTGATATGATGTACAGAACTCACACCTGCGGAGAACTCCGCGAGGAGCACGCGGGTCAGAAGGTCAAACTTGCCGGCTGGCTTGCCGGCACGCGCGACCTGGGCGCGGTGGTGTTTTTCGTGCTGCGCGACTTTTACGGGGTCACGCAGTGCGTGGCTTCCGACGAGGAGACCAAGGCGCTCGTGCGCTCCATCCCCCGCGAATCCACCGTGTCGGTGGAGGGCGAGGTGGTGCCGCGCAGCGCTCCCAACCCCGACATGCCGACGGGCATGATCGAGATCCTGCCTTCCAAGATCGAGGTGCTCGGCAGATGTTACGAGCAGCTCCCCTTCGAGGTGGCGACTTCCACGCAGTCGCGCGAGGACACCAGGCTGAAGTACCGGTTCCTCGACCTTCGCAATCCCGAGGTCAGGGACAAGATAGTCTTCCGCGCCAAGGTGGTCGCGTGGCTGAGGCGCAAGATGACGGAGCTGGGTTTCCTCGAGATCACCACTCCCATCCTCACCGCGTCCTCTCCCGAGGGAGCGCGCGATTTCATCGTGCCCTCCCGCCTGCATCCCGGCAAATTCTACGCGCTGCCGCAGGCTCCGCAGCAGTACAAGCAGCTGCTCATGGCGTCGGGGTTCGACCGTTATTTCCAGATCGCGCCCTGCTTCCGTGACGAGGACGCCCGCGCCGACCGCAGTCCCGGCGAGTTCTATCAGCTGGACACCGAGATGTGCTTCGCGACGCAGGAGGATGTGTTCGCGGTCATGGAAGAAGTGTTGACGGGCGTGTTCACCGAGTTCAGCGACAAGAAGGTGGACAAGGGACCCTACCGCAGGATAAGCTACCGCGACGCCATGCGCGACTACGGCACGGACAAGCCCGACCTGCGCAATCCGCTCATCATCAAGGATGTCACCGATATTCTGGCGGACGCCGCGCCCTTCTTCGGAGAGGGCAGGACGATCAAAGCGGTCGCGGTGGACAAGTTCGACAAGACGAGAAAGTTCATCGACGCGCTCACCGAGAAGGTCAAACAGAACGGCGCGGAGAACATGTATTGGCTGCGTCTCGACGAGAGCGGCGCGCCCGCGGGCGGGATCGCAAAGTTCGTCGGCGACAGGCTGGACGCCCTCCGCGAGAGGCTGGGGCTGGTCCCCGGCGGTTTTGCGGCGTTCGTTGCCGAAAAGAGCGGGGCGGAAAAGCAGGCGGGATTTTTGCGCACGGAGCTCGGCGTCGGGCTGGATCTGCTCGAGAAGGATGCCTTCCGTTTTTGCTGGATAGTCGACTTCCCGATGTACGAGTACGACGACGAGGGCAACCTCACCTTCTGCCACAACCCGTTCAGTATGCCCCAGGGCGGCATGGACGCTTTGAATTCCTCGGATCCGCTCTCCGTGCTCGCCTATCAGTACGACAGCGTGGTCAACGGCGTGGAACTGAGCTCGGGCGCGGTCAGGAACCACGAGCCCGCCATCATGGAAAAGGCGTTTGAGATCGTGGGATACGGCAAAGATGTCATAGAGAAGAAATTCTCCGCGCTGTACAACGCCTTCAAGTTCGGCGCGCCTCCTCACGCGGGCATAGCTCCCGGCGTGGACAGGATAGTCATGCTGCTGACCGGCGAATCCAATATCCGCGAGGTCATCACCTTCCCCATGGACAGGAACGCGCGCGATCCGCTCATGGGAGCGCCCTCCGAGGTCACCGAAAGGCAGCTCAGGGATGTGCACATCAAGCTGGATCTCCCCGAGGAAAAGGGCGGGGAAGACGCGGAGTAGCTGAAACTTCCGCCCGCCGCGGCAGAGAGTTGCAAAAAGCGGGCGGATAAAATATAATTTGACTTGCCGGGCGGGAGCGCGCGAGCGCACGCCCGGGCACGGAGACAAAACGATATGAGCAAAAAGAAGACAATTATCGTAGTGGCGCTCATAGTGCTGCTCGCGGCGGCGGTGGTGCTGACCGCCTGCAACAGCTACAAGTGGGACTCCATAGGCGCGGGCGACAGCGGCGCGGCGGTGATGTCCAACGGCGGCTACTATGTCGAACAGGGCAGGTACGCTTACTTCATCAACGGCTATGTCGGCGACGGAGCGGACAACACCTGGGGTTCTCCCTACAAGCAGAGCATAATGCGCGCCGAGCTCAACGCTGACGGCACCGTCAACAACGCCACCGCCAAGGTGGTCGTGCCCAAGAGCATATATAACTCCAGCGCTTCGGGCGGCTTTGCCGTCTACGGCGACTGGATATATTACGCCACCCCCAACAACGACGAGGATTCCACCGGCACTCCGTCCACCACGCACACCGATTTTATGCGCACCAAGACGGACGGCAGCGTGACTCAGCTCATCGGCACCATCAATTCGAGGAGTTCGAATTATCTGTTCACCCCCACCCGCGTGCTCTTCTCCACGGACAGCAACGCCACGGTGTACTACTTCGACTTCTCCGGCATGAAGACTAACAAGAGCTCGGACAACCGCAAGGGCGTCACCGAAGGCGTGCTCATCGAGAACGCGTCGAGCCTGGTTTGGGGCTACGACCTCGACCGCGCCGCGAACGCCGGCTCGCAGGTGTCCGACTACATTTTCTACACCGAGAAGCTGACCGGCGACAACGACAGCTACGAGTTCTACAACAAGCTCTGCTGCGTGCGCTATGACGGCAGCGACCGCCGCGTGCTGCTCGACAACACCAGCTTCCTCGGCGAGGGCGAAGATTATCTCGTCACGCCTCAGAAGGTGTTCAATTTCTCGCTGCAAAAGCTCTTCTACGAGAGCGACGGCGAAGTCACCCTCTATTACACCAAGAGCATAGAAGTGAACGGTGCCTCCTCTTCGCAGGGGCTGTACTACAACACCTTCACCTTGGACGGCGGGCTGACCGCCGCGGGCGAGAAGAAGCTCTCTTCCCGCGATCTGACCACCTTCTATCCTCTCGGCGAAGAGCAGGGCGTCCTCGCGCAGATCGACTCCAAGTACTATCTCGTGAACGGCACGGGCGAAAACAAGCTCGCGCTCGGCGCTTCCTCCGCGACCGTGCAGGCGGTGGCGGGCGGATATATCTACTACACCGCGAGCAACGCGCTCTACCGCATCAGCCTCGACGGCGCGGCGACTTCGGGCAGCCCCAACGCCGAATGCCTGATCGCGGGCGGGATCAAGACCGACTGGCTCAGCCTCGAGTTCGTCTCCGACGCCGACGCTACGGTCATGTTCTGGTTCGACACCGAGAACTACAACTACCTCTCCTACGCGGTGCTCACCGCCTACGACGGCGAGAAGCTCGAGCCCGTGATGATCGGCGCCATGACCGACGAGGACAAGGCCGCCAAGGAAGAGGCAGAGAAAGAAGAAGAATGATACGGGCGTAAAGTCCCGTGAGCGGAAAGCCGCCCGCACAGCGCGGCGGCTTTTTTTGGAGGAGAGGGTATGATCACTTCCTTCGTGACCGGGGGCAGCAGGGGGATAGGCGCGGCGATAGTGCGCGCGCTGGCAAAGCACGGCAATGTCGCGTTCACCCGCCACACCTCCGAAGCCGCGGCGCGCGCCCTCGAGGCGGAGTTCCCGGGCGGCGGGGTCAAGGCGTTCGAGTGCGATGTCAGGGATCCCGAGGCGCTCCGCGCGACGGCAGAGGCAGTCCGCGCCCGTTTCGGGGCTCCGAGCGTGGTGGTCAATTCGGCGGGGATAGCCCTCCGCGCCCTCTTTCAGGACACCACCGAGGAGGATTGGCGGGACATATTCGCCGTCAACTTCGACGCCGCCCGCCGCGTTACGAAATTGTTCCTCCCCGACATGATCTCCCGCCGTCGCGGCGCGGTGATAAACATTTCGTCGGTGTGGGGCAGCGTGGGCGCCTCCTGCGAGGTGGCTTACTCTGCGTCCAAAGCGGCGCTCGAAGGGTTCACCCGCGCGCTGGCAAAGGAAGTCGCGCCCTCGGGCGTGCGCGTCAACGCCGTCGCGCCCGGAGTGGTGGACACGGATATGATGAAAGGTTACTCGGCGGAAGACGCCGCCGCGATCGCGGATTCGCTGCCCCTCGGGCGCATGGCGACTCCCGATGAGATCGCTTCGGCGGTGGACTTCCTCGTCATGCACGAGTACATCACGGGTCAGGTGCTGACCGTGGACGGCGGTTTCGCGTTGTAGGAGGGGG
>DVOE01000091.1 GCA_018713795.1 Candidatus Limadaptatus stercoripullorum | reverse complement strand
CAACGCCGCGGGAGTCGGCGTCCCCGTGAAGTGCTCCGAGCTCACCATGGAGCTCATCTCCGTCGCGCATGAGATCTATCTCGCCACGGACGGCGCCTACGATCCCTCCGTCTATCCGCTCGTGGAGCTCTGGGGTTTCGCGGCGGGCGATTTCGTCGCGGGCGGAGTGTACGCGCCGCCGTCGGAGGAGGAGATCGAAGCCGCGCGCGCCCTCGTCGGGTTTGACAGGGCGTTCTCCGTCGACTACGAAAATTCCACCGTCACCAAACTCATCGAGGGCGCCGCTCTCGATCTCGGCGGCGTCGCCAAGGGCGGAGCCGTAGGACGCGCCATCGCGAAGGGGGAGGGCAGGAAGATGCTCGTCAACCTCGGCGGCAATATAGGCGCAGCGGGCGGCAGTTTCACCGTAGGCGTGGGCAATCCCCGCCCCGAGACCGACTCCCGCTCCTATCTCGGGACATTCATCCTCTCGGACGGCGAGACGGTCACCACGAGCGGCGATTACGAAAGGTACTTTGTCTTTGAAGGGAAGAGATATCATCACATCATCGACCCCGCGACGGGACGCCCCGCGGACAGCGGGCTCGTGAGCGCGACGGTCATCACCGCGAAGGGCGGGACGGGCGGCGCAGCCGCGGACGCTCTCGCGACCGCCATGATGATCGTGGGAAAGGAGCGCGCGCTCGAGCTCGCAAAGGAGTTCGGAGTGGGCTGCGTGCTCGTGGAGAGCGACCTCTCCGTCACGGTCGCGACGGGGGACAGAGAATTCAAAAGCTGACATGACTGCGGGTTTATGCGACGGCTTTGTCGCATGAACGCCGTTTTCGGAGAATATCTTAGATATGAGAGTGCGTTCGGAACAGGCGAAGGAGACCTTCCGCACCCTTTTCAAAAAGGGGGATATCATCGTGCTCATCCTCATCGTCGCGCTGGTCGCGGCGTCCGTCGTCTGTGCCGTGGGCTATTCGGGCGGCGACACCGCGGTGGTGTATGTGGACGGCGAAAAGGTGTACTCGCTGCCCCTCGGGCGCGACGCATCGGTGGAACTTTTGGATGGCGCGGTCACCGTCGCCGTCGAGGACGGGAGGGTGCGCATATCGCGCTCGGAATGCCCCGAACAGCTTTGCGTGCACAGTGCCCCTATAGGTGCGGAGGGCGGCGCCATCGTCTGCCTGCCCATGAAGGTGACGATGGTGGTCGAGAGCGGGGAGGTGGACGCGGTCACATGAAAAAGTACCCCGCAAAAAAAGTCGCGCTCGCGGGACTTTTCCTCGCCCTCGCGCTCATAGTGTCGCTGCTTGAGAGTCTCATCCCGCCGCTCGTTCCCGCGCTGCCGTACGCCAAACTCGGGCTCGCGAACGCGGTGCTGCTCGCGTGTTTCCTGCTCGTCGGAGCGGGGGAAGGGTTTGTCGTACTGCTGCTCAAATGTCTACTCGCCGCCGTTTTTTCGGGCAATTTCGCCGCGCTCGCCTGGTCGGTGCCGGCGTCGCTCGCGGCGTATGCGGTCATGATCGCCATGTGCAAAGCCCGGATATTCTCGATCACCGCGGTGTCCGCCGCGGGAGGCATGGTGCACAACGCCGTGCAGATAGCCGTCGGCGTGGCGGCGGCGGGAGCCGCCGTCGCGGTCTATCTGCCGTATATGCTGCTCGCGGGTGCGGTCGCCGGCGTGGTCACGGGCGTGCTCTGTCACTTCGCGGTGGCGGTGGCGAGGCGGGGCTCGCTGTCCGCGCGGGAGGGGGACCTCGCATATGTAAGGATCGCGCGCACTCGTGCGCGCGAGGACGAGCCCGAGGAAGAGACGGAAAGGGGAGAGGGGAGCGCAAGGTAGCCGCTCCGAGAAGAGAAAAAACCGCGGACAGCTCCGCGGTTTTTGTTTTGTCGTAAAAACGGTCAGAACGGGAAGAGGTTCCCGAAGCCTCCCGCGAGCGTGCCCAGCACGCCCAGCACGAGCACCGCCGTGCCGAACATGAACGCGAGCAGACCGAACGCCGACCCGAGCTGCCCCAGCACCTTGTTGGCTTTCGCGCCCGCCGCGCACATAATGATCCCCGTGAAGGAGAGCACAAGGGCGGCTATGCTCGTGTAGATGCAGGAGCGCGCGAGGGGGACGGACTGTCCCGCCGAGGCGCCCGGGATGAGCATCATGAGCGCGGGAACGAGCACGGTCAGGAAGGCAGCCGCGGCAAAGGAAAAACCCACCGCGACCACCGCGACATTGGTCTTCTCCTCGTTCTTGGTCTCGCCGGCTGCGCCTTCGCGCCCGATCCTCTCTTTCATACTCATATCATACGATATGGCGCGGCGTTTGTCAACCGCCGCCGCGCACCCCGCTCTCCTCGGTGGACAGCGTCACGAAGAAAGCGTCCGCGCCCCCGAAATTCGCCGCGAACATATCCTTGTCCGATCGCGTGGACAGCACCAGCCGCAGCGAGTCGCGATCGGACGCCGCGAAACATTTCCCTTCCGGCGTCCCTTCGGCGGAGAGAAGTAGCAGGGGAAGGTCGGAGTCGTCCGCAAAAGAGTAGACTGCGACGCTCCCGCCTTCCGCCACTCCGAACAGTTCGCCGCGCTCGACGCGGAGGGAGAACAGCAGCTCGCCGTCTATGCGCGCCGACTCCCTCTGCGTCACGGTGTCGAGGTGGCGGCAGTAGGTGTACAGCCTGCCGCCCGCGAGAACGCGGAGGGTGTTGCCGTCCGAGAAGAGATAGCCGTTTGCGGCGCCGTCGATGTCCGCCGAGGCGGTCTCCTCGCCGCCCGGCGAGAATGCTCCGAGCCGCAGCCCGGAGCCGTCCGACGAGAGCATGGCAAAGCCCGCGCCTTCGTCCGTGGCGAGGGGAACGAATTGCACAAAAGAGCGGTTTTTCGCGCTGTAACGCACTTTGAACCCGCCGTTTTGGGTGAATTCCGCCACGGTGAGCCCTTGCGCATCCGAGGCGGCGATCAGCGAATATACCCCGTCCGCCGCGTAGCATTCGTGGAGTTTAGCGTAGCTCCCGGGAAGGAAATTTTGGTCGGGGAGCAGGGTCGCCGAAGCGGAAAGCGTGCCGCTGTTTATGCCGCGGGAGTCTATGTAGAAGACGCGCGTAACGCCGTCGTAAGTGCGGATGAGAGCGTCGTCGAAGGAGGGGATCTCCGCGCGGGACAAGAGGCGGAAGTCGGTGCCGAACAGCCGCGCGGCGCAGCCCTCGTCGCTTTTTGTCAGGAGCAGCACTCCGCTCCCCGTGTTCGCCGCCGCGACGGGGGTCTCGCCCGCGCCGCCCTCTATCCGCGTCACCGAGAGCAGTTCGCTGTCCGTCATCAGGGCTAGATACATGCCTTCGCCCGCCGCGTCGTGTCCCCGCGAATCCGAGGAGAAGAACACCGCGGTCTTGTCTCCCGCGAACACCGCGGCGCGGGCGATGTCGTCGCCTTCGCCGCCTATGTGCGAGACGGTCAGCCCGAGATAGGAGTCGGCGCTCCTCGGGAATTCGGAGGGCGGCGGGACGAGGATCTCGTCTTCCTCGGGCGATCCCGCGGGCGGAGCCCCGTCCCCCGCGGACGCGCCCCCGCGGCTTCCCGCTACGAACGCGTCATAGACGACATAGCACCCCACGGACAGGGTGATGAGCAGCACTACTGCGAGCCATTTGGCGACGGTTTTTTGTCTTTGCATATCACACCTCGCCGTATTGTAGCATCCAGGATGTCCGCAATTTTTCCGCCCGTGTCGGAGGCGATATGCCGCATTGGCGCGCCGCGGAGGGCTCTTTCGACGGCGGCGGGGAGCAGTACGGGCAGTCTGCGGTCGTCGGGAAGGACGATCGCTCCGTACTTCTCGGCGAGCGCGGCGTTGGGGATCTGATCGCCGCGCGACGCGCCCTTGGGGAGGGGGACGAACACGGCGCGTTTCCCGAGCGCGGAGATCTCCGCCACGGCGGTAGCGCCCGCCCTCGACACCACCACATCGCTCGCCGCGTACAGCGCGCCCATGTCGTCTGCGTAAGCGAGAGGGATATATCGCTCGGAGCGCGGCGGCAGTCCCTCGCCCTTGTTTTTGCCGGTGAGGTGGATGACGGCGAAGCGTTCGGTGAGCAGCGGGAGAGCCTTTTTCACGGCGGCGTTTAGCGACGCCGCACCCGAGCTGCCGCCCGTGATCAGCAGCACCCGCGCGTCCGGGGATAACGAGAACGCCCGCCGAGCCTCCTCGGGGTCGCGGCGGAACAGTTCCTCACGGACGGGCATCCCCACGAATTCGCCCGCCTTGCAGCCGGGAAAGGCGGTGAGCACCCGCGCGCCCGTGAGTTTCGCGATACGATTGCTCAGCCCGAGGGTGGAGTCGGATTCGTGTGAGACGACGGGGATGCCGAGTTTTTTTGCCGCGAGCACGAAGGGGAGGGCGGCATATCCGCCCTTTGAAAACACGGCGTCCGGGCGTTCGGCGGAGAGGATATCCTTCGCGCGTTTCACGCCTTCCCGCAGCCGCGAGGGTATCCCGAGATTGTTTTTGAGAGCGGCGGGAGTGAGCTGCCGTTTGAAGGCTACGCAGGGCACGCCGAAAAAGGGCAGTCCCCGAAGCTCGGCGAGACGGCGCTCCGGGGTGTCCCCTTCGCCGCCGCCGTATATCACCGTCATCCCCCTGCGTTCGAGGGCGGGGACGAGCGCGAGACAGGGGTAGATATGTCCGCCGGTGCCGCCGCCGGTCAGCATGACTTTGGGCATCCGATCCTCCTTTTTTGCGGTGTGCCGCAACACATAGTATGTACGGCGGGCGCGGATGTTTGCGGGCTAGGTTGCATCTTGCAAAGAGCGCGCGCGTGTGTTATAGTGGCATGGGTCGATCGACCCGGAGGTGGTTATGAAAAACGAGAAGTTTCAAAGTTTCGACGGCACCGTGATCCAGTGCTACATTTGGAATGATGTCAAAAAGCCCAAGGGCGTCGTCCAGATCTCCCACGGTATGGCGGAGCACGCGCGCCGTTACGACGACTTTGCGAATTTCCTTAACAAGAACGGCTATATAGTCTTTGCCGACGATCACCGCGCCCACGGCATGACCGGCGCCAAGGGCAGCGCCAAAGGCGTCAAAGGCTATCAGAAGGGCGATATCTTTGAGGACACCCTCCGCGACGAGCTTGCCATCACCGAGCATCTCAAAGAGAGATTCGGGCTGCCCGTCATCTATCTCGGGCACAGCTACGGCAGCATGATAGGGCAGAGGTACGCCGAGGCGAAGAACGCAGCGTCCGGCATAATCCTGGTCGGCTCGGCTTGCATGAAAGGCGCGCTGCTGGGCACGGGCTCGGCGATCGCGAATATGCAGTACTCCCTGCTCGGCGGCGAGAAGGAAGGCAAGCTGCTCGACAAGCTCAGCTTCGGTTCCTACAACGCCCCCTTCAAAAAGGAGAAGCGTCCTTTCGCATGGCTGTCCCGCGACGAGGAGAGCTGCAAGAAGTATTTCCTCGACGAGCAGTGCGGCATGGTCATGTCCATCGCCTTCTACAAGTTCTTCTTCGCGGGTCTTAAAAAGGCGTACAAGAAGGAGAACCTCGCCGGGCTGGACAAGAAGAAGCCCATCGCCCTCTTCTCGGGCAGCGTCGACCCCGTCGGCGGCAAGAGCAAACTCGTCAACAAGCTCTACGAGATGTACAAGGCGGAAGGCGTCGAGGATGTGACCGTGAAGCTCTACGAGGGCGCGCGCCACGAGATCCTGAACGAGACCAACCGCGACGAAGTTTACCGCGACATTCTCGCGACCATCGATCGCATGGTCGGCTGAAAGAGCGTTTTATATGACAAAAACCGCTCCGTAAAGGGGCGGTTTTCGTTTGTTACGGGATATGTGAGCCGCTGCGCTCAGTCCGCGGGCGCGCCCTCGCGGTCAAAGATCTCGGCGGCTTCGACGGCGATGTCCAGCCCGAGCGCGAAGGTCTTCCTGTCCATGTTGTCGGCGGTGTCCTTTATGTTGTGATAGTAGTCGGCGGGGGTGGGATCCATGCCCGCGAGGCAGGTGGCGCGCAGTCCGCATTTGGTGATGGCGGCGGCGTCGGACGCGCCGAAGAACACCGAGAAATGTTTGAGCGGTCTGCCGCAGGCGGCGGAGGCTTTGTCCAGCAGTTTGACCGCGCCGGGGTCGTGGGCTATGGTGCCGGTGAGGTCGCGGGTGTAGATGTTGAGGTGATCCCAGTCGCGCAGCGTCTCGAGCCCTATGAACACGGTCTCGACATCGCTCGAAAGTATCTCGTCGCGGTGCTTTTTCGCCCAGGCGAACGCGCCTCTCAGTCCCGATTCCTCCGAGCCCGTCAGCACGAGGTCGACCTCGGTGTGTTCAAAGCGTATGCCGCTCTCTTTCAGGCATTTGAGCACGGCGACGGATGCCAGCACGCCGGTGAGGTTGTCGTTGGCGCCGGGCACCACCACTTTGAAGGTGCAGAAGAAAAAGAGCAGGACATAGAAGGGGATGAACACCGAGGTCACGACCAGCGTCCACCATTCGAGTTCGGACGCCATGGCGGCTATCGCCAGCGCCACCGTGACCAGCACCCCCACCACGCACATGACTATGACCGCGATCATGAAGGCGGGTTTGATCTTCATCAGCGTCCACTCGTAGGCGGAGTCGCAATGTCCCGAAAAGACTATGCGGCGGCGGGTCTCGCCCGAGCTCTTGTAGCGAGCGTAGACATTGCCGGAGGTCGTCTTGGGGAGCAGGGGATCGATGAAGGGCTTGTAGAGCAAAAACTCCATGACCGTGATGAGCAGCGACACCGCCATCAGCACTATTGTGACGATATGGCAGGCGAGCTCCGCTGCCGGGGCGAACACGGCGATAAACTGCATCGCCGCGGCGAGGACGAGCAGCACGGAAACTATTTTGGTGAACCCGACCAGCCCGTGGCGGGACACGGTGAAGTCCTCGATCTCCGCCTCGTCCGCCCAGCCGTTGTTCAGAAGCTCGTCTTTCAGCCACTCCTGCGCCTTGCGCTCTGCGGGCATACCCGATTCGCGGGGACCTATCTCCCTGCAAATGTAGTCGATGGCGCCGAGGCTGTAATCGACGGCGGCGTCTCTTGTCTCGCGGGAAACGCGCATAACTCCTCCCTTTTGCCCGAGGGGCGTTTTTTTATAAGGTAGCGCAAAACCGCGCGGATTTCAAGCCCCGCGGCGATCATCGAGAGGCGGCGATACCGTCTGCGGACGATACGGGGCGAACGCACCATATGGTGGTGCCCGCGCGGAAAATGTCAACAAATTGTAATTTTCGGGGCTTAAACACTTTCAAAACCCAAGATGTTGTGGTATCATTTTTTCATAATGGATATTTGCGTGCGCGCGTGACCCGATCGCGGGCGGGCGCGTACGGGGGTGAAAATGGCAGGCAGCGATTACAAAGCCGGAGATATCCGGGTGCTCGAAGGGCTGGACGCGGTCAGGAAGCGTCCCGGCATGTATATCGGCACCACCGGAGTCAAGGGACTTCATCACATCCTCTGGGAGATCATCGACAACAGTGTTGACGAGGTGGCGAACGGCTACGGCGACACCGTGACCATTTGCATGCTCGGGGACAATGTCATGCGCGTTTCGGACAACGGGCGCGGTATCCCCGTGGACAAGCACCCCAAGCTCCGCATAAGCGGCGTCGAGGTGGTGTTCACTCAGCTCCATGCGGGCGCCAAGTTCGACAGCGGACAGTACGCCTACTCGGGCGGTCTGCACGGCGTGGGCGCGTCGGTGACCAATGCGCTGTCCGAGTGGCTGACGGTGGATGTCTGCCGCGACGGCAAGAAGTACCGCGCGGAGTTCCATTCCCCCGTGGTGGCGGGCAAGATCAAGAGCGGCGTGGTCAAGACCCCGCTGACTTATATAGGGCAGACCAAAGACCGCGGGTCGCTCGTGACTTTCAAGGCGGACACCCGGGTGTTCGGCGACGAGAAGTACGACTACGACACCATCCTCGAGCGTATGCGCGAGGTCGCCTATCTCAACAAGGGCATCAAGATCGTCATCCGCGACGACCGCACCCCGCTCGAGGGCGGCAGCGGCAGGCAGGACACCCTCTGCTACGCAGGCGGCATTGCCGATTATGTGCAGTACATGAACGAAGGGCGCGCCGTGCTCTACGACAAGCCGCTCTATGTGGAGGCGAAAGAGGAGCACTTCGAGGTGGCGGTCGCCATACAGCACACCGACGGATACGCCGAGCACATCTATTCCTATGTCAACAACATCCCCACCCCCGAGGGAGGCACGCACGAGGCGGGCTTCAAGTCGGCGGTGACCAAGGTGTTCAACGATTTCGCGAGAAGGAACAATATCCTGAAAGAAAAGCAGGCGAATCTGCTCGGCGAGGACTTCCGCGAGGGTATGGTGGCGGTTATCACCGTGCGCATGCAGAATGTGCAGTTCGAGGGACAGACCAAGAGCAAGCTCGGCAATCCCGAGGTGCGCTCAAAGGTTGAGAACCTCATCTCCGAGAGGCTGGACGCGCTCATCGCCATGCGCGGTTTCAAGTCCTCGGCGGAGAAGATAGTCGCGAAAGCCATGGGAGCGGCGCGCTCGCGCGAGGCGGCAAAGCGCGCAAAGGACATCGCCCGCCAGCAGAACAAGCTCAACGGCTCAAATCTCGTCGGCAAGCTCAGCAGCTGCACGGGCAGGAACGCCGCCGCCAACGAACTCTTCATCGTGGAGGGCGACAGCGCGGGCGGCAGCGCCAAACAGGCGCGCGACCGCAGCTTCCAAGCCATACTCCCTCTGCGCGGCAAGCCGCTCAATGTCGAGAAGGCGCCGCTTGAAAAGATACTCGCCAACGAGGAACTTTCCACCATCATCAGCGCGCTCGGCACGGGCATCGAGCCGCAGTTCGACATCGACGACCTGAAGTACGGCAAGGTCATCATCCTCGCCGACGCCGACCAGGACGGGGCGCATATCCGCGCGTTGCTTCTGACATTCTTTTTCCGTTATATGCGTCCGCTCATCATGGGCGGGCATGTCTACATCGGGATGCCGCCGCTCTACAAGATGCAGAGGAAGGACGAGGTGCGTTACTTCTACGACGACGCGGCTCTCGAGGAGGGCAGGAAGGAGATGGGCAAGAACGCGCTCCTTCAGCGGTTCAAGGGGCTGGGCGAGATGAATCCCGAGCAGCTTTGGGACACCACCATGGATCCCGCGCGCCGCACGCTCACCCGCGTCACCATCGAGGACGCCGCCGTCGCGGACAGGCGCATAAGCATACTCATGGGCGACGACAGCGCGGTGAGGAAGGATTATATCTACCGCTACGCGGATTTCAACCGCGTGGACGATTTCGCGGTGGGCGACGAGGAGGGAAGATGATATGGCGAAGAAGAGCACACTTCCTGTGAGAGAGAGCGTCGTTTACGATGTCGTGTTCGAAGAGGTCATGCACGGCAGCATGCTGCCGTACTCCGAAAATGTCATCCTCGACAGGGCGCTCCCGAGAGTGGAAGACGGCTTGAAGCCGGTGCAGAGGCGCATACTCTACGCCATGCACGAGATGGGGCTCACCCCCGACAAGCCCTACAAGAAATCGGCGAGGATAGTCGGCGACTGCCTCGGCAAATATCATCCCCACGGCGACAGTTCGGTGTACGGCGCGATGGTGAGGATGGCGCAGCCTTTCTCCATGCGCATGAAGCTGGTGGACGGGCACGGCAACTTCGGTTCGGCGGACGGCGATCCGCCCGCGGCGATGAGGTACACCGAGGCGCGCATGAGCCCGCTCGCGCTCGAGCTGCTGCGCGATCTCGACAAGGACACTGTCACCTGGAGCCCCAACTTCGACGACAGCCTGGAGGAGCCCAACATGCTCCCCGGCAGGTTCCCCAACCTCTTGGTCAACGGCGCGAGCGGCATAGCCGTCGGGCTCGCGACCAACATCCCGCCGCATAACATGGACGAGGCGATAGACGCCGTGGTCGCGGTCATCGACAAGCCCGACATAACCACCGCCGAGCTCATGAAGATCATCCCCGGTCCCGACTTCCCGACGGGCGGGTTCATCATCCCGGTGGACAGCCTCGAGAGCATCTACGAGACGGGCAAGGGCAGGATCAAGCTCCGCGCCCGCCTGCATGTCGAGGACGACGGCGGCAAGAAGAATATCGTCATCACCGAGATGCCTTATCAGGTGTCGAAGACGGATGTCCTGAAGAAGATAGCCGATCTCAGAGAGGAGAACAAGGAGCTGCTCGGCGGCATAAGCGAGATTGTCGACGAGTCGGACAAGACGGGTATGCGCGCGGTCATAAAACTCAAGCGCGACACCGACGCGTCCAAGATAGTCGCCTTCCTCTTCAAGAAGACGGCGCTCGAGCTCGGCTACTCGATCAACATGGTCGCGATAGCCGGCGGCAAGCCCGAGCAGATGGGGCTCAAGGACATCCTCGAATACTACATCGCATATCAGCGCGAAGTCATCGTGAGGCGCACGCGCTTCGATCTCGACGCGGCGCGGCAGCGCGCGGAGATAGTGAGGGGACTGCTCATCGCGATACGCAACATCGACGAGGTCATCCGCATCATCCGCGCTTCGGAGTCCACCCCGAAGGCGAAACTCGCCCTCCGCGAGAGGTTCGATCTCAGCGACGACCAGGCGCAGGCGATAGTGGATATGCGCCTCAAAGCGCTCACCCACCTCGAGATAGGCAAGCTCGAGGAGGAACTTGCGGATCTCGAAAAGAAGATCGCGCTCTACACCGCCATACTCGGCTCCAAGCGCCGTCAGTATTCGGTGGTGAGAGAGGAGATCCTGGACATCAAGAAGAGGATGCACGCAGAGCGCGCGTCCGTCATACTCGGCGCCGACGAGGGCGGAAAGGTGGAGCTGCCCACCGAGGACGAGGCGATCGCCTACCGCGACGGCGTCATGGTGGTGTCGGACAAGGGCGCGGTGAGGTTCATGTCGCAGAAGAATTACGCCGCTCTCGTCGCGGACGCGGACAAGTGGGGAGAGGAGATCCCCGCCTCCGCCGTGCCCGTCAACAACAAGGGCTGGATCATCGCCTTCACGGACAGGGGCAACGCGGCGAAGCTGGACATCGGCTCCGCGCAGGAGAAGAGGTGGAAGGAAAAGGGATCCACGCTCTCGCAGTTCAATCCCGAATTGCACATCGACGAGAAGCCGGTGGCGATAATGTTCTTCCCCTCCGCACCCGCGGGAGAGGTGTTGCTTTACACCGAGAAGGGCATGGTCAAGAAGACGGCTCTTTCGGAATTCTCGTCCATGCGCGGCGCGGGCACGGCGATGGCGCTCTCGGACGGCGACAGGCTGATAGGCGTCGAGACTGCCGAACCCGGCATGAATGTGCTCGAAGTCACGCGCGGCGGGCTGTGTCTCGTCTATTCTGCGGACGAGATCCCCGAGCAGGGCAGAAAGGCGGGCGGCGTGCACGGCATCAAGCTCGCGAGCGGCGACAGCGTCGTCTTCGCGGGTCAGACGGACGACGAGGGTGAAATTATAGTTATGGCGGACAGCGGACATATGAAGAGAGTGATATCCTCCACCATAGACCCCGGCTCCCGCTACAACAAGGGCGTCAAGCTCATCGAGCTTTCGGCGGGCTGCAAGGTGGCGTTCGTCGGCACGGTCAAGATGCCTTACGATCTCGTGGTGCGCACTCCCGCCGGCGCGGAGAGGGTGAACACCGAGGATATCAGGCTGGACACCCGCGTCACCAAGGGCAGACAGGCGTACAAGGCGGGCATAGTCTCCGCCGTGCGTCCCGCGGGGCAATGAGGCAGCGAGGAGAGGACAAATGACAAAGATCGGTTTTGACAGCGAGATGTATATGCAAAAGCAGTCCGAGCAGATATTGCAGCGGATCTCGGGTTACGACAAGCTCTATCTCGAGTTCGGCGGCAAGCTGTTCGACGATCTGCACGCGGCGCGCGTGCTCCCGGGGTTTGACAAGGCGGCGAAGATAAAGCTGCTCAGAAAGCTCAGGGACAAGGCGGAACTCATCATATGCATCAACGCCGGCGACATCGAGAAGAACAAGGTGCGCGCCGACTACGGCATCACCTACGGCAGCGAAGTGGAGCGCATGATCGACAATATCTCGGGCATGGGCATCTACATCAACAGCGTCGTCATCACCATGTTCACCGATCAGCAGGCGGCGACCGCTTATAAGTACAAGCTCGAAAACAGGGGGATCAAGGTGTATGTCCACCGTCCCACCAAGGGCTATCCTCACGAGATCGACACCATAGTCTCCGACGAGGGCTACGGCGCAAATCCCTACATCGAGACCACTCGTCCTCTCGTCGTCGCCACCGCTCCCGGTCCCGGCAGCGGGAAGCTCGCCACCTGCCTCAGCCAGCTCTATCACGAGTACAAGAGGGGGATAAAGGCGGGTTACGCAAAATTCGAGACTTTCCCCATCTGGAACCTGCCCCTCGGGCATCCCGTCAATGTCGCCTACGAGGCGGCGACGGCGGACCTTAAGGATGTCAACAAGGTGGACAACTTCCACCTCGAGGCGTACGGCAAGATGGCGGTCAACTATAACCGCGACATAGATGTCTTCCCCGTCGTGAGGAGCATACTCACCAAGATCTCCGGCAGCGAGCTCGTCTACCGTTCGCCGACGGACATGGGCGTCAACATGGCGGGCTACTGTATCATAGACGACGACGCCTGCGTCGAGGCGAGCAAGCAGGAGGTCATCCGCCGCTACTTCAAGGCGCTCGTCGACTTCAAGAACGGCACCGCCAAGCCTTCCACCGTCAAGAGGCTGGAGTTCCTCATGTCCCGCCTCGAGATATCTCCCGCCGACAGGAAGGTGGTCGCAGCCGCGGAAGAGAAGAGCGAAGCCGCGGGCGGCGTGGGCGCGGTCGCGGTGGAGCTTCCGGACGGCAGGATAGTCACCGGCAAGAATTCCGAGATCATGAGCGCGTCCGCAGCCTGCGTGTTCAACGCCGTCAAGGCGCTCGCGGGCATGGACGACATCAAGCTCATCTCGCCATATGTCATAGGTCCCATCCTCGACCTCAAGACCAAGATACTCGAGGACAAGGACAACACCCTGACCCTGGACGAGGCGCTGATCGCCCTCTCCATATGCGCGGCGACCGATCCGAGAGCCGCCCGCGCCATAGAGAAACTCGTCGAGCTGAGGGGCTGCGAAGCGCATTCCTCGCACATGCTGAGAAAGGCGGACGAGAACCCCTTCCGCAAGCTGGGGCTCAATCTGACCTGTTCGCCCGAGTTCCTCAGCAACGATCTGTTCAACAACTGAAACGCGGGTTTATCGCAAAATAACGACGGATAAACCCCGTTTTTCGGAGATAAGAGGTGCATATGAGATCAAGCCGCCGGGCGGGATGGGATGAGACGCGCGTCAAGGTGGCAGCCACGGGCGCGGCGAGCGCGGTCAATCTCGGGCTCGGGATACTCAAGCTCTACGCAGGCGTGTTCACCAACAGCATCAGCATCATCAGCGACGGCATCAACAACTTCGGCGATGTCTTTTCCAACGCCGGCGCCGCCGTGGGGTTCGGGGTGGAGCACCGCCGTCCGAGCGAGCGGTTCCCCTTCGGATTCGGCAGGCTGGAGTATGTCATGACCTTCGTCATGGCGGCGATAGTGTTGGTGGTGGGCGGCGTGTTCGTCTATTCCGCCATGGACAGACTGTTCAACAGGCAGATCGTCACTTTCGCCTGGACGCAGTTCTGGATAGTGTTCGCCACGGTGTTCGTCAAGGCGGGGCTCGCCGTCGTTTTCGGACTGCTTTACAAGAAAATTCCGTCTGAGGTCTTGAAAGCGCAATGTTTAGACAGTATACTTGATATGCTCACCACGGTCTTTGCGCTGCTCGGGCTGTTCCTTTACCGCTATATCTCCTTCCCGGTGGATGCGGTGATAGCGCTCGGGATAAGCGTCGCGCTCATAGTGTCGGGCGTGAAGCTGATCGCGGGTGCGCTCGGGAAACTCATAGGTTCCCGCGACGCGCGCGCGGACGGGCTGCAGAGGCTGTGCGAGGCACAGCGGGGAGTGGATGACGCCGAGATAAAGGTCTACGATCTCGGCAGGAAGCGTGCCGACGCTTATGTCCGGCTGGCGTTCGCGGAAGACGCGGGCGAGGAGGACAAGGCGGAGGCGATGCGGAAAATAACCGCTGTTGCGGCAAAAAACGGCATAGCCGTCGCGTTTGTGCGGGAGCACGCGGAAGTCCCTTTGCGGGAGAGCGAAGGGGATGACGCCTGCGCCCTTTCGAGCACGGATACGGCGGCGCAAAAGGAGGAAAAATGACACCCGACGACATCAAAACGGGCGGCGAACTTTCGCCGGAAGAGACCGCGAGCGCAGCTCCCGGGGAGACGGAGACCGCATCCGAAGAGACCGCGAGCGCGACTCAGGCGGCAGAGGAGACCGCCTCCGAGGAGTCCGCGAGCAAGGCTCAGACGGAGGACGGAGAGGCATCCGAAGGCGCGGAGGAAGATTATTTCGCGCCCGTCAAAGTCAGCGAAAAGAAAAAGCGCGTCAAGCGCCGCGACCTGCCCCCCGCCGAAAGGCGCAGGCGCAACATACGCGACATAATCATCACCGCGACGGTGTGCGGGCTGGTTTTGGTCTTCTTCGGGGTGCTCGCGCTGTGCAGCTTTGTCGGCTACAGCGGCAACTACGATTATATCGACACGGTGAACGCGCTCCCCGAGGACTACAGCGACTTCGAGTGCGAATATGACGACGAGCTCGGCTACTATGTCTTCTCGCCCAAGGACGGCGCGAGCGTGGAGGACTTCAGGGTGCTCCAGCTCACCGACGTGCATATAGGCGCAGGCGCGTTCTCCGCCAAGAAGGACAGGTTCGCGCTCCAGGCGGTCGCCGAGATAGTCACAGAAGTGCAGCCCGATCTCGTCATCGTGACCGGCGATGTGGCGTATCCCGTGCCCTTCCAGGCGGGCACCTTCGACAACAAGCGCGAAGCGGATATGTTCGGCGAGCTCATGGACAAGCTGGGCGTCTATTGGACGGTGGTGTTCGGCAACCACGACACCGAGGCGTACAGCCTGCACGACCGCGACGATATCGGCGCGTACTACGCCGAAAAAGCCACGAACGGCGAATGGGAGAAATGCCTGTTCCGCGTCAATCCCAAGGACTACGAAGGGATCTCCGGCGTCGGCAACAACATGATCCTGCTCGAGGACGAGAGCGGCAGGATAGTGCACTCCTTCGTCACCATCGACTCGCATTCCTACACCGACGGCGACTACTTCGGCATCGCGTGGAAGTACGACAACATCAAGGCCGATCAGGTCCGTTGGTATGTCGAGGAGATCATCCGCCTTTCCGAGGCGAGCGGCTACGCGGTCGAAGGCGACGAGTATATCGCCAGCACCGTCTACTTCCACATCCCCCTGCGCGAGTACGGTGTCTATTGGAACGAGTATAAGGACAACGGATACAAAGACACCGCCGATGTGCATTACATGCAGGGCAAGGCGGGCGAGAGCGGCGAGAAGTCCTTCCCCGGCATGTACAACGACATCCTCTTCGAGAGCATGATCCTCTACAACGGGCAGGGCACCTTCTGCGGCCACGACCACTACAACACCTACTCCCTCTCGGTCACGGAGACCGTCTACTATGAGGTCGACGGCGAAGGGATCAAGGTGCCCGTCGAGGTCACGGACAACGCCAAGGCGACAAACTCCGCAAGAGGCACCATCCGCCTCACCTACGGCATGAGCATCGACTACCTCGCCTATATCGGCATCGCCAACAAGGTCGAGCAGCGCGGCGGCACCGAGATCAAGGTGTCCCTCGACGACGGCGGCATAGCGGTGCGTCAGCGTCCGTATGTCGAGATCGCGGAGAGCGCGAACGGAGATTGGCACTGAGCCCCGAAAAAGCATAACACAGATGAGGGCGCGCCTTTTCTTAGGGAACGGCGCGCCCTCGCCGTGCCGCGCGGCATATATATTCGCGGCAGGGAGCGGCAATGAAACTCAAAAACAGATCCGAGATCGCATCCGAGTACAAGTGGCGGCTTGAGGACATCTTCCCCTCCGACGAGGCGTGGGAAGAGTGCTTTTTCGCGGTGCGCGAGGCGCTGCCCCGGATGTCTTCGTGGAGCGGAAAGCTGAGCGGGGACGACGATATCTACGACTGCCTCAGGTTCAGGAGCCGTATCGGGCACGACCTGTCGCGGCTGTATCAGTATGCCCGTATGCGCAGCGACGAGGACACCCGCGTCACCCTCTATCAGGGCATGGCGGGACGGGCGGAGCGGTTGGATGTGCAATTCAGCTCGCTCGCGTCCTACATCCTCCCCGAGCTCAGCGAGCTCCCCGACGAGCGCCTTCGCGAGCTGGGCGCAAAAAAGCGCTTTTCGGACTACTCGGTCTTCTTCGACGAGGTCATCCGCATGAAGAGCATCATCCTCTCCAAGAAAGAGGAGCGGCTGATGACCGAGACGGCGCTGTTTGCGGACAACTCCCACGAGGTCTTCAATTTCTTTGACAACGCGGATGTGAAGTTCGCGCCCGTGACCCTGCCGGACGGCAGCGTCGTCGAGATGAGCCACGGGGCTTACTCCATGCTGCTCCAGCGCCCCGAAAGAGAGGTGAGAAAAGCCGCGTTCGAGAGTATGTTCGGGGCTTACCGCGATCATATCAACATGCTCGCGGCGAACTACTCGGGCAACCTCAAGAAGGATTGGTTCTACGCAAAGATAAGGGGATTCGCCTCCTCGCTCGATTACGCGGTCTACTCCGAGAATGTGCCGCGCTCTTGCTATGAGAAGCTGCTCGAAGCCGTGGGCAGGGGCACCAAGGCGATGCACAGATATATCGCCCTTCGCAGGAGATTGCTCGGCGGAGAGCTCAATATGTACGACCTGCATGTGCCGCTCTTCAAGGGCACGGCGAAGACGGTAAAGTACGAAAAGGCGGTTGAAACCGTCAAATCGGCGCTTAAAGTCATGGGTAAGGAGTATTCCGACATCCTCGCCGGCGCGTTCACGGACGGGTGGATAGATGTCTTCGAGACGCGCGGCAAGCGCAGCGGCGCTTACAGCTGGGGCTGCTACGGCGTGCATCCTTTCGTGCTCCTCAACCACGAGGGCACCACTCACGATATGTTCACCATCGCCCACGAGCTCGGGCACGCCATGCACAGCTACTACTCCAACGCCGCCCAGCCCCGCGAGAAGGCGGGCTACGAGATATTCGTCGCGGAGATCGCTTCCACCGTCAACGAAGTGCTGCTGCTCAAATATCTCATCGCGCGCGCGGAGGGCGAGGAGAGGAAGTATCTTCTGTCCTACTATCTCGATATGTTCCGCACCACGCTCTTCCGCCAGACCATGTTCGCGGAGTTCGAGGCGGAGGCGCATTCCATGGCGGAGAAGGGCGAGGCGCTGACCGCGGACAGCCTCAGCGACGCTTACTTCGCCCTCAACAAGAAGTACTACGGCAGGGCGGTCAGACATAACGAGCTCATACGCTACGAGTGGGCGCGCATACCGCATTTTTATACGAGCTACTATGTCTACAAGTACGCCACCGGCATCACGGCGGCGGTGACCATCGCGGACAACATCATGCGGCGCGGCGAAGAGTATTTCAAAAAGTACCGCGAGTTCCTCTCGGCGGGCGGCAGTCTGCCTCCTCTCGATATCCTGAGGCTCGCGGAGGTCGACCTCGAGACGGACGAGCCTTACGAGCGCGCGATGAGCGAGTTTTCGGCGACGCTCGCCGAGCTCGAGAAGTGCACGGTGGACGCGTGAAAATGAGGCGCGCGGCGCTCGTTTTTGTTCTCGTCGCGCTCATTCTCGCCGCGGCGGTCTGCCTTTCTGCCTGCGACGAAAAAGGCAGGAGCGAAGCAGCGGTCTCGTATGACGGCAAGGTGTACATCGCGGGCGCGGAGCGCGCGGATGGCGAGGTCGTGGTCGTGCTTTCGCCCGCCGAAAGCGAAGAGGGCGCGGCCAACTGCCGCATAACGCAGAGCACGCGGCGAAAGGACGCTTTCAACGACATTTCGGCGGTGCGCTATTCGGTGAGCGCGGAGGACGCGCTCGCGGCTGCCGCGGAGTATCTTGCAAGGTCCGGCGAGGACTCAGGCGGCGGGTTGATAATCCGCCTGGACTATGTTACAATGAACGGGAAAATAAATTCCGACGGCGAGGTCGCAAGATCCGGGGACGCGTATGTGCACTCCGCTTTTCTTAGAGCGGGCGCGGATACGCTCGAGCTCGAAGTGACTTTGGTCTCGCCGTACACCGCGGCGTGGTATGCGCTTGCGGCGGGGCTGACCGCGGGGGCGCTGCTCGTCGCGGCGGCGGTCGCGGCATTTGTCTGCGCATACAAAAAGCGGAAGAGGGAAAACGATGGCAGATGATCGGGTAAAAGGCGAACAGAAAGGCGCGGGACGCGCCATGCCGTTCAGCGACGAAGCCGAACGGTCGGTGCTGAGCTCGGTGCTCATCGACGCCGCCGTCGCGCAGGAAATCATCCCCACCATGACGGAGGAGGATTTCTTTTCGGCGCGCAACAGGCTGGTGTTCAGGGCGATAAAGGAGCTCTACGACGCCATGGCGCCCATAGATCTGACTTCCGTGTCGGACAGGCTGGAAGTCGGCGGGCACCTCGACGATGTGGGCGGCGCGGACTATATCATAGAGCTCGCGAGCTTTGTGCCCTCCGCCGCGAACGGCGAGTACTACGCCGACATCGTCAAGCGCGACGCGCTGACCCGCAAGGTCATAAGTTCGGCAAACGACATCGCGAAGTACGCCTACTCCAGCGAGACGGGCATAGACGCGCTGAATTACGCCGAACAGACCGTCTTCGCCATCGCCGAAGGCAGAGAGGATAAGTCGCTCCTGAAAGCCACGACCGCCGTGCAGGCGGCTCTTAACGGGATACAGGACGCGCAGAAAGGCTTGGTGCCTTCGGGCACGGTGTTCACGGGGTTCGAGGATCTGGATCGCATGACCCGCGGATTGAAACCCGGCGAACTCGTGCTCATAGCCGCCCGTCCTTCTGTCGGAAAGACGGCGTTCGCGCTCAACATCGCGGCGAATGTCTGCCTCGACAGTCATAAGACCGTGGCGATATTCTCCCTCGAAATGCCCGCGCCGCTGCTCGTCAAGCGTATGCTCGCGTATGTCGGGCAGGTCTCGCTGTCGCGCATGGACAAGCATATGGGCTTGAACGACTCCGAGGAGGGAAGGCTCATCCGCGCCTACGACAGGCTCTACGACGCGGAGCTGTACATCGACGACTATTCCATGAACACTCCCGCGGACATCATGTCCAAGTGCCGCAGGCTCAAGCGCGAACACGGGCTTGATCTCATAATCGTCGACTATCTCCAGCTCATGACCACCGGGAAGGCGTATGAGTCCAGCCGTGTCCAGGCGGTCAGCTCCATGTCGCGAAACATGAAACTTTACGCCGGAGCGCTCGGAGTGCCCATCGTGCTCCTCTCCCAGATGTCCCGTGACATCGATAAGCGAGACGACCACACTCCGCAGCTCAGCGATCTCAGAGAATCCGGCGCCATCGAGCAGGACGCGGATGTGGTCATGTTCCTGCACAATCCCTCAAAGTATGCCAAGGGTTTTCCCGAGGACATAGTCCAGCTGCTGCTACGCAAGAACAGAAACGGTCCCATCGGCGATATCCATCTCAAATGGACGGGAGAGACCACCACATTCGAAGCGCTCACGAAGGAGGAATACGACGCGGCACGCGAACAGGCGAAGCGCGCTGCCGAAGAGTATGTGCACGGCGAGTCCGAGAAACCGTCCGCCGAAGTTCCCGCTCCCGAAGCTGCCGCCTCCGTCCCCGAGGCTGCCGACGCTCCCCGCGAGGAGGGCAGGAACGAACTCAGAAAACTTTCCCCCGAGGACGATCCTTTCGTCTCCGCAGGCGAAAAGCCCGCGGAGGAGAACGCTTTCGAGGAGGAAGCGACCGAGGCGGGCAGCGTGTTCGAGACCGAGAACGGCTCGGAGAGTGATCTGCCTCCCTTTGACACCGACGACGAGAGCCCCGAGGGCGGTTTGCCCGCCTTCGACGCCTTTGACGGGGAGATCACGGAAGATCTTCCCTTCGATGCTCCCGCGCCCACGGACGACGACGCTCCCGCCTGCGGCGCGGACGCGGAGTACGAGGACGACGAGTATGTCGACGACGGCGACGGCGACGATATCTTCGACGCCGAGGAATAAAGTTCTCCGTCAGGAAAGATAAGCGCGACCCGCGGCAAACGCCGCGGGTCTGTTTTTTGCCCGACTTGTACACGATAAGTGTTTCATGATATTCTCATGAGCCGGACTTAACGCATCGGGATATATTCTTGCACACGAAAAGTGTTTTTATTTGTCGGAGCGTTTCTTCGCCCCGCAGCCGAGGGCGGCGCGGGGCGGCACGGCGCCTCGCCGCCGCGCCGGCATAGCGGCAGGAGCTTTTGAATAAGTTTAGGGTATGCTTGTGTCCGAAATGCTGCAAAAACTCTCCACGGACGGGAGCGCCGCGCCCTTTGTCGTCACTCTGCTCGGAAGGAGCGCGGCGGCGGTCAGCGGTATACGACGCGTGT
>DVOE01000090.1 GCA_018713795.1 Candidatus Limadaptatus stercoripullorum | reverse complement strand
ACGGCATCGACTTTGCGGAAGTCATGAAGGCGATAGTCGCCACCGCGACCGCCTGACCCGCCTAAGGAGGGAATGTGATGAGCTATCACGGCTACACGGTGGACGCCGCCTTCCTCGATGCCGCCGGCAAGATATGTTGGCGCGACACGGGCAACGGCGAGTATGTGATAGGAAGGAAGGGGACCGCGAAGTACTTCATCAAGCGCAACCACGCCTATCGCAGACCCTTGCGCGGAGAGAAATGCGACGCGCTGAAAAAGCGCAACGCCGAGGGCGCGAAGTTCATCGAGGATAAGCAGAAAAAGCTTCTTGCGCGTATGAGGAAGATGACGCTTGAAAGCGGCATCGCGCGCGAAGTCGATCACTTCTGGGACGACGAGTCTAACAAGTTCGTCACCGTGAGCGTCTTCGTGGGCGGAGCAGTCGAGTACTCCTCCTTCACCAACGCCGAGAGGCTGGAGGTAGCCCGGCAGCTCGCCGAGGCGCTCGCCACGCTGCACGAGGCGAAGGTGGCGCACTGCGACATCAAACTCAAAAACATAGTCTTCGTGAGAGACTCCTCGGGGAAGCCGCGCGCGGTCCTCATCGACTTTGACAACGCTTATCCCGAGGAGGCGCTCCCGCAGGACGACAGCATCCCCTTTTCGGAGGGCTACGAGGCGCCCGAAGTGGTGGCGCACCTCGACGACTCCGTCACCGATCCCGAAGCGGAGAGGATCACCCCCTCGATAGATGTCTTCTCGCTAGGCGTGGTGTTTTCCGAGCTGTTGCTCGGCGCCCGCCCCTCCTTCGAGGGAGTCAAGGCGGACACGCTCGGCGAAGCGCTCAAGGCGTGCGGCAAGGCGGTGGTCCCCCACGCGGACACGATCGTTTGCCCCGCGACGAGGCTGACCGCAGGCGACCTCATAGGCGCTATGATCGCGCCGCGCAGGTCCATGAGACCGACCGCGCGCCGGGTGGCAGAAGCGCTCGCGGGCAAAACAACGCTCACGGCGCCCATCTTCGAAGTGGTCATGAAACTGTCTCCCGCGGACGGGCGCAGAGCCGTGCTCGACGAGGCGAAAGTCGCGGCGGAGTGCGAGGCGTTCGTGTTCTCGGACGGCGTGTACAGAGTGCGCAAAAAGGGTGCTGAAGAGTGCAAAATGACGCTTGAAGACCTTGCTGCGGCGGGATACGCCGAATGGAACAAGATAATCCTCGGCGCTCCGCGTCCCGGAGACGAGCTGGAATTCCTCTCCGAAGACGAGCTCAGAGCGCGGGATATCATCTCCATCGAGCCCGGTGAAAAGGGCTATTATGTCAGGCGTCTCGTAACGGCAGGCATAGTGAGCGCGGCGGGTTTGGTGCGCGACGGGCTCGCGGTAAGGAAGGAGGACAAATTGTCGCTCGGCGTGCTCTTCCCCGCGGATGCCCGCACGCTCAAGGTCAACGCCCCCGAGCTTGCGCGGCAGGGGTACAAAGAGATAAAGCAGGGCGCGGACGGCAAATACAGGCTCATTCGCGCCGACGGCAGCGAAGTCATCAGGAACATCAACGGATTGAGGCTCTCCTTTCTCGTCGTGAGAAAGGACGCCTGAACAGAAAATCAAGGAGGACAAAATGAACGGATACGGAGTAGACCTCGTGCTTGTCATCGACAAGACAGGGAGCATGAGAGACATTTTCGAGGGCACCAAGCAGAACGCCCTCGTACTCAGACAAAAGATCGAACAAAAGCTCGCCGAAGAAAAGCAGGAGGGCATAGGGCTCATGAGGGTGCGCGTCATAGGTTTCGGCGCCCTCGACGGAGACGGCGTGCACACTTTCGTCTCGTCGGACTTCTTCGAGCTGCCCGGCGACGAGAGCGACTTCAGAGATTTCGTCGCGGGCGTGCGCTGCGAAGGCGGCGGGGAGGAGAGCGGACTTGCCGCACTTTCCCTCGCGCTCGGGTCGGATTGGATGGACTCCGGCAGGCGCACAAGGCACATCATCGCCATGTTCACCGACGAAGACTCGGCGAGCCTCGAAAAGGACAGTCGCAACCCCGCCTGCCCCGCGAGCGTCGCGAGCAACATGAGCGAGCTCTCGGCGCAGTGGATGAGCCAGGACATCAACCAGCGCGGCAAGCGCCTCATCATGGTCGCGCCCTCGAACACGGTCTACGACAATGAGATCGCCTACAGGTGGGATCACTCCCGTTTCTTCGAGCTCGGCAGAGACATCCAGACCATGAACTTTGACGCAATAGTCAGCGTCATAAGCTCCAGCATCAGCGCCTGACGGCGAAAGGAAAGACAATGAACGACGACACCATCACCCGCAACACCGCTTCCGCCGGGATCCCCGCTTTGCCCGCGATCCCGGCGGGCGAGCCCCCCGTCTCCCGCGACGGCGTCATACGCATAAATCTGTTTTACAGAGAACACGCCGAGGACGCGATCTGCACTTCGGACGGCGTCGCAGCCGTTGCGGACGGCATGGGCGGCTCGGGGCACATCGAACATGAGATGACCGCTGATCTCGTCCGCGAGATCGTGCGCATTATCTCGAAAAGCATGGATGAACACGACATAAAGCATGATAAACACCGCGATATGCAGGGAAGCGGTGGGTACGGGGCGGGTAGGCGCGTAACGGAAGACACTGCCGGGAGTCGTTTTCTCGGCATGTGGAACGAGTATAAGAGCTATCTCGCTCCCCGGGGGATGGTCAAGGACGGGACGGTGACCGCGACTTCCGCGGCGCTGGCTTCCCGCGTGGTCATGGCTCTATTCGAGGGTAAGCTCGACGAGTGGAAACGGGCAGGCAGAGAGATCGACAAAAAGTTCGGCGAAATACTTCACGGGATATTCACGGGCAAGTTGCAGAGGATCGCCGGCAAGAAGTTGCTCGACTGCGAGCAGATAGGGAAGCGCGGCGACGCCCAAAAGCTCCGCGCTCTCCCCACCACATTTGCAGCCGTCATCCCCGAGAAAAAGGACGGCAGGATCGCGGCGCATGTGTTTTGGGCGGGCGATTCGAGGTGTTATGCGCTGGACGGGAGGGGGTTGCACCCCCTGACCACCGACGAAGAGGACAGCGGCGGTTCGGTCACCAACTATCTCACCGGCGAAAGCGGCATCGAGTGCCGGCTGAATTACCGCCGCTACGAGTTCGATACCTCGCCTCGGGCGTTCCTCGCCTGCTCGGACGGCTTTTTCGACATGGGCGATCTCCGGGTCCCCGAAACGAAAATGGTGGCGCGTCTCAGGGACGCGGTCGCGGGCGCAGAGAGCGACAGCGAAGCGAGCGCTAAACTCGCCGAGCAGTGCCGCCCCGAGATCGGCGACGACTGCACCGTCTCCGTCATCACCGTGACGGAGAGCGGCGACGGGCTCACGGAGCTCGGAAAGCTGCTCGAAAGCGCGGGCAAGAAGGCGGACAAGCTCATGAAAAAGGGCGATGAACTTGCCCCTGCGCGGGCGTATGCCCAAGCGGGGGAAGAGGGCATGAAGAAGCTGCGCGACCAGATGATCGGCCGCATTGTCATGAAAAAGGATGATTTTGCCGACAAGATCGCATCGCTCGGCGCGCCCGACGGAAAGGGCGTCGTCGAAATGATCGTCTCGTTCGTAAACGCTCGGCGCCCGGAAAATGTGTATGAAGACGCCCGCGAATTGCTCGAGAACAAAGGCTTTCGCGTCGTGGTGACAGACGGCCGAAACGGCGCGGACACAAAATTTGAGGAACTCATCGCAAAGCTGCGCGACGAGATCGCGCTCGCCGCGGCCGAGCGCGATGTGGCGATCAAACGGGCGGAGGCTGCCGTCGACGAGGCGAAGAGCGAGGAAATCGACGCACGCGAAAAATATGAAGAAGCGCGCCTCGAGACGGAAGCAAGATACACCTCGATCACGCTTGAACACGAGCGCACCATGACGGATGAGGAAAGTTTAGAGAAATTTACCGAGAACAGAGGACTGATCGCGAGCGAAAACGGCGCAAAAGCGAAGTATGATGCCGCGACCCGAAAAGTCCGAGACGCCGAAGCGGAGTTCGAGGAGCGGCGGAGTCGCGCGGACAAGGAATTCGAGCAAGCGAAGAATGCGGCAAAATCAAAGCTCGCCGGGAAGCTTGCGAACTGCGGTTATATCATCGCTCGAGGCGATGCTTTGCCCGTGAAGGAGTGCGCTCTTTGGGCTATCGGTAAAGATCCCGGGAGGGTGGTGGATATCCTCGCCGAGGCGGGCAAACTCGTGGAGGCAGGGTTCAATGAGAGCTACAGCGAGAGGTATCTCACGCTGCTCAGAGGCAAACGGTCCCCGGAAGAGAGCGCCGAGGAACTCAAAAAACTCGGGAAAGAGGAAGCGGCGTTCTCCGCTCCCTATGATAGGTGCGAAGAGCAAGAAGTGCTTCGAAAGAAAAAGCATTGAATGCCCGCAGGGGCTGCGGGGGCGGGGCGTGATGTCCCGTCCCTGCTTTGTTTTTTCGGGGGGGGGGCATATCGCCCCGCAAGGCGGAAAAGTCCTGCCGCGATCCCGGTCCGGCATGACAAAAAACAGGGGACGGAATGCGCTAGCGCATATTTACAGCGCGCGCTATATCGTGATATACTGAAGCGCAAAGGGGCGCGCCTTTCGCGCCGTATACGGGGGACAAATGGATACCAAAGAGAAAAGCACATTGCCGGCAACTATCGGACGGACAATTTTCGGGCTCGTCGTTACGGCTGTCTTGTTGCTTATTATCTGCGGCGGGCTGCATTTTATGGTGAAAGCAGCGCAGAACGCCGGAGTTTGTGAATCGATCTGGCAAGCCGTTGGATACGGCTTTGCCGCACTTGGGTGTATCGCGGGCGTTTATATAGTGCTTCTGGTGTATTACACAAAGTGCTGCCATACCACGGGCAGAAAAGTGTTTATGGTCGCCATGGTCATCGTCATGGCGTTTGCGGTCAGGTTTTCGCTGCAAATGTACGCCGGCGTGCTCGAAGCCGCAGCAAATGCAGAAAACGGAGGCGTTTTCGACGCGGGCGCGGGATTTATCGAGGCGCTCTACGGCACATTCGGAGGATTGACATTCGAAGGCATGGATCCGCTCATCGAGGGCGGTGGCGTTCTTGCGGGGTGTCAGCTCGCGACTTCATATGCTTACAGCGGTGTCGCCGTGCTCGCCGCGTTGTTCTTCTACACGGCGGTCAGCTTGTCCGTGGATTACCCCATGAATTGCGCGGTCGCCGCAAAATTCAGGCGTATCGGCGACTATCTGCTGCCGAGAAAATGCCGCTGTGATGTCTACATCTTCGACAGCGTCACCGAGGACACAG
>DVOE01000013.1 GCA_018713795.1 Candidatus Limadaptatus stercoripullorum | reverse complement strand
GCACTTCGAACACGCCGTCGCCGAGCTCGAGCACGGACACATCGAATGTGCCGCCGCAGAGGTCGAAGATGAGCACTGTCTGCTGCTTGTTCTCGTCCTTGTCCACGCCGTAGGCGAGCGCCGCCGCGGTGGGTTCGTTGATGATACGCTTGACATCCAGCCCCGCGATCCTGCCGGCGTCCTTGGTCGCCTGGCGCTGCGCGTCGCTGAAGTACGCGGGCACGGTGATGACCGCTTCGGTCACCTTCTCGCCGAGATACTTCTCCGCGTCGTTCTTGAGCTTGGTGAGGATCATCGCCGAGATCTCCTGGGGGGTGTACTCCTTCCCGTCGATCCTGACCTTATGATCGCTGCCCATCTCTCTCTTGATGGAAGTCACCGTATGTTCGGGGTTCGCGACAGCCTGACGCTTGGCGATATCCCCGACCAGCCTCTCGCCGTCCTTGGCAAACGCCACGACGGACGGAGTGGTGCGGCCGCCTTCCGCATTCGGGATGACGACGGGCTCACCGCCCTCCATCACCGCCACGCACGAGTTTGTCGTTCCGAGGTCTATTCCTATGATCTTTCCCATATGTTATATCTCCTTTATATCCGAAACCGCTATTCTAAGCGGCTGTTTTCATGTTTTGTCCTGCCGGGGCGGCTCACACCGCTCCCACTTTCACGCTCGCGGGACGGAGCACTTTTCCGCCCAGTTTGTAGCCCTTTGCGAGCACTTCGACCACCTTGCCGTCCTGCTCCGGGGCACCCTTGACTCTCTCGACGGCGCTCATCACGGCGGGATCGAAATCCGCGCCGTCCGCCGCTATCTCCTCGAGCCCGAACGCCGAAAGAGCGTCCACGAGCTGCCGCTCCATCATGTCGAACCCGGTGAGATGCGCCTCGTCGGTGATGTACTTCCGCGCCAGCGCGCAGTTGTCCAGCACCCCGAGCAGCCTCTCGATCACCATCGACTTGCCGAGCGCCTTCATCTCCTCCGCCAGCGCCGCGTTGCGCTTACGGTAGTTGTCGAAATCCGCCTGCAATCTCAGGGTCACGGCGCGCGAGGACGCGTTCTCCGCCATCAGCTCGCCCACCTTGTGTTCGAGGGCTTCGATATACTTCTCGTCGCCCATCGCCTCGCGGTCGAGTTCGCCTTCCGCAGGCTTTTCCTGCGCGGCGGCTTTCTCTTCCGCCTTTTCCGTTCTGTTGTCTTTTATGTCCTTATTCTTCATCGTTTTTGTCGTCCCCGCCGCAGTCCGCGTCGCCGCCGAGCACGGTGCTGAATGTCTTTTTCATGTAGTCGAGCACTCCTATGACCTTCTTGTAGTCCATGCGCTCGGGGCCTATGACCCCTGCCCTGCCGACCACCTCGTCGCCCACACGGTACGCCGCGGTGATGATCGCGCACTTGTCGACGCCGCTGTCCTCTTTGCCTATCCTCACCGAAAACTCTATGCTGTCCTCGGTGTCATCGAGCAGTTCGCTTACGCAGCTGCGGTCGCTGAGCACGGAAAGAAAGTTCTTTGCGTCCGCCACATCGTACTCGGGATAATCCAGCATCTTGAGCGCGCCTTCGACGGCGACATCGTCGTCGGAATGCTCGCGCACATAGCTGCGTATTATCGCAAGCACGGTGTCGAATATGTCGCGGAAACCCTCTATCTCGCCGGCTATCTCGGACTCTATGTCCGCCTCGGCAAGCTCGTCCGCGCGCCGCCCCACGAACACCTTGTTGAGAAGTTCGGCAGCCGAATCGATATACTCGGGCTTGAGCGACGCGTCCACTTCCACCGTCTTGTCTGCGATGAGTCCCGCGTCGGTCACTATGAGCACCAGCGCCCTGCCGCCGCGAAGCGGCACCAGCTTGACTTCGTCAATGACGGGCGCGGCGTGAGAGCTGACGAAGAAAGAGGTGTAGTTGGTCACATCGCTGATGATCTTCGCCGCCCTGCGGCTGAGATCGCCGACTTCGTCCAGCTTGTCCTCGAACCTGCTCCTGATAAACGCCGTCTCCGCATCCGTAAGCGCACCGCCCTCGTGCTCGGCGTCCAGCCCGCCCACATACAGCTTGTAAGCCTCCTTGAGGGGGATACGCCCCGCCGAAGTGTGCGGCTGCGCGACATAACCGAGAGCTTCGAGCGCGCTGAGCTCCGCCCTCACCGTCGCCGAACTGACCTCGGGGAGGTAGCGCGACTGGATATCGGCGGAAGACACCGGCTGACCCGTGGCGATATACATCTCCACCAGCGCCCTAAGTATCCTCTTCTTGCGTTCGCTCAGTTCCTTGCTCATATGCGCCTCTGCCGCGGGGAGCGTTTAGCACTCTCGCCTTACGACTGCTAACAGTATATTTCCGCGTCTGCCAAATGTCAATAGTTTGCGCAAAAAATTTCGCGAAAATTATTGGACGCCCGCAGCGAACGCGCGTGCTCCCGCGCTTAGAGGCTCAAACCTGTCGCCGCGCCGTGATCGCCGCCCGCCGCACGGCGAACGCCGTCACCCGAGTCCACAAACGCCATCCGCGACTTAAAACACTTTTCGTATCCTTAGCAATACCCGCCGAAATCTGCCGTATGACAGCCAATAGCAACACGATAAGTATACTCATCCTGTCCCTGCGCACAATAATACCCTGCTCCTCCGCCGCTTTTCGCGCAGAGCGATCGCTTTGCAACACGAATCGTATACACGCCCGGCGCAGAGCGTCGGGACAGGACCCCGATCAGCTAAGCGCGAGCTTAGAATGAATTTGGTGCGAGGTCAAGCGCGCAGTTCGTCTTTGACGAATTGTAGCGCGTATCTAAAAACGCTTCTAAAAAAGCAAGAGCGTGTTCAGGCGCCCTCCGAAGGAGTGTATTCCGCCGCTTAAACGCTTGATCTAATCCCCATCAGCCAATCAGGGACGGGTCTTTACCCCAAAAAGTGTCCTCGCTCGGTGAAACCTCGCTCCGGTACTTTGTGGGGACCCCGGTAAGCTTCGAACGAGTGAGTGCGAGTTCGGAGCGCGCTCCGAAGGAGAGTATTTCGCCGCTTGAACCTTGGAGTAGCACCCCCATCAGCCAATTGGGGACGGGGTTATGGCTGGTAGCGCGCAGCGCGTATCAGCGCTACCCCGTCCCGAATTGGCGGCTAAATAGGAACGAACACCCGACCGTCCCGAATTGGCGGCAAAGTAGAGGACTAGCATAGGTCTCCGTGCTGCCCACAGGGGACGGTAGGACTCGCACACACCGTAATGGAGCGTATCTCGGGGTCCCGCGAAGTACCGCAGGAGAGCGCCGCGAACCGAGGACACTTCGTGGGGCTAAGAGCTACCCCGTCCCCCTGTTGGCAGGGATCAAGCGTCCGTCGCATCTAAGAACGCTCCAAATAAGTTCCATACGAACCCAAACGCCCTCGATCAAGCAAACTGCCCCGAGCGTGGGAATACAATGACCCCCTCCTACGGGCTTTACCCCAAAAAGTGTCCTCGCTCGGTGAAACCTCGCTCCGGTACTTTTTGGGGACCCCGTGAAGCTTCGAATAAGTAAAACCAGAGTACCCATAGGGGGCACCTTCGGCGCTCGCGTAAGAGCGACATCGCTGCCGAGGCAGACTGCCTCGGCAGATTATGCCACTTGCCGCTATGCGCCCCGCCCTAAGGGCGAACAGCGGGCGCGCGGCTGCGTACTTTGTGAGCTCCGCTCGGCACTCACACGGTCGGCGCCTGCCCAGCCTCCACGCTCCGAATAAGGGTGCGTCGTGTCTAAGAGCGCTTCGAATAAGCAAGTGCGAGTTCAGGCGCGTTATTTAGTCTTCGAATAAACAACTGCTGGTATAGGAACACTTCGAATAGATGTAGTGCGCGTCCAACCGCTCTCCGAAGGAGTGTACTCCACCGCTTGAACCCCGGAGTTGCATCCCCATCAGCCAATTTGGGACGGGGTTATGACTGGTAGCGCGTAGCGCGTATCAGTGCTACCCCGTCCCTAATTGGCGGCTATGTAGGAACGGAAACCTATGTTCCGTGCTGCCAACGGGGACGGGGCAGCCCTGTCATGGCAAGCATGCCAGTCACACCCCCGTCCCCCTGTTGGCAGGGATCAAGCGCTCGTCGGGTCTAAGAACGCTCCGAATAAGTGAGTGCGAGTTCAAGGCGGGGCTGACAATGCTATTCGCGAAATAGCGCCCACCAATTATAAAACGGAAGGTTTAAGCGCAATATTCGGATGAAGAACAAGGAAAAGCCGCCCGAACAGACAGGAGTGTACTTGGTCGTACACGACTGTTTGTGAGGGCGGCTTTGACGAAGTTGTTCGCCGAATAGCGCGCTTAAACCCTGGACATGTATTCGCCGCTACGCGTATCTATCCTAATGGTATCCCCCTCATTCACGAACATGGGCACTTGCAGGGAGTAGCCGGTCTCGACGGTGGCGGGCTTGGTCGCGTTGGTGGCGGTGTTGCCGACGACGGCGGGCTCGCAGACGGTGATCTTGAGCTCGACAAAGTTGGGGGGCTCGACTGAGAAGGGAGCGCCCTGGAAGAACTTCATGGTCACGGGCATATTCTCTTTGACGAAGTTGAGCGCCTCTTCGACCTGACCGTGGTTGAGCGGGATCTGCTCGTAGGTCTCGGTGTCCATGAAGTAATAGAACTCGCCGTCGCTGTAGAGATATTCCATCGTTTTGGTCTCGATGTGAGCGAGGTCGAATTTTTCGGTAGGGTTGAAGGTCTTCTCGAGAACGCTGCCGGTGACGACATTCTTCATCTTGGTGCGCACGAACGCAGCGCCCTTGCCGGGCTTGACATGCTGGAAGTCGACCACGGTCATGATGTTGTTCTCGTAGAGGAATGTGACGCCTTTTCTGAGGTCACCTGCCATGATTTGTGCCATAAGAAAATCTCCTGGTTTTTATCGTTTATCCGCGCGCGGCGGAAGGTTTCAAATAACTATGAGTTCCGTAGTGTGGCGGCTCCACGGACGCCCGTCGCCGACCTCGACCATATCCTCGATGCGCACTCCGAGCACGCCGGGGATATATATGCCGGGCTCGACGGTGACCACCTCGCCCTCCGCGAGGATCTCCTCGCTTTTGGCGTTCAGGGTGGGCGCCTGATGGATGAGCGCGCCGACGCCGTGACCCGTGCCGTGGATATATCTTTCGCCGTAGCCGCGCTCGGCGATATAGCTGCGTGCGGCGGCGTCCACATCGCGGCAAGCCGCACCGACTCGTACGGCGGCAAGAGCGCGCCGCGACGCTTCGAGGACGATGGCGTAGATCTCGCGCGCCTCGGGGGAAGGCTCTCCGAACGCCACCGTGCGGGTGAAGTCCGAGCACATCCCTTCGAATTTCGCGCCCATATCGACGGTGACCAGCATCCCGCGCTCGAGCGGCACATCCGCCGGCACATGATGGGGTTCGGCGCCGCTCGCGCCGAAAGCGACTATGGTGTCGAAAGCCTCGCCCTCGCCGCCGAGAGAGAGGATCTCCGAGCGGACGAGCTCCGCAAGTTCGAGCTCGGTGACTCCCGGGCGCAAAGCGCGGAGAAAGGCGTCGAACACGCCGTCGGTGACGGCAGCCGCCCGCCTCATCCTGCTCACATCGAGGGCCGACTCCGCACGATCACTTCGCATAATCCACGCTTCTTACTTCGCGGATGACATTGACCTTGATCTGCCCGGGGTACTCGAGCTCGTTTTCCAACTTCTCCGCGATCTCGCGGGCGAGGAAGACGGTCGCCGCGTCGTCCACCTGTTCGGGCTTGACCATGACGCGGATCTCGCGTCCCGCCTGCACCGCAAAGGTCTGCTCGACGCCCGAGAAGGAGCCTGCGATGTCCTCGAGTTTCTCTATGCGCTTGACATAGTTCTCGATGGACTCGCGGCGCGCGCCGGGGCGGGCGGACGAGATGGCGTCCGCAGCCTGCACGAGCACGGCTTCCATGGTCTCGGGTTCGATATCGTTGTGGTGAGCGGCGATGGCATGGATGACCTCTCCGCTCTCCTTGTAACGCTTTGCGAGATCCACGCCGATCTGCACATGGGTGCCCTCGACCTCGTGGTCTATCGCCTTGCCGATGTCGTGGAGCAATCCCGCGCGCTTGGCGATCTTGGGATCAATGCCGAGCTCCTGCGCCATGAGCGACGCGAGCAGCGCGACTTCGACGGAATGCTTCAGGACATTCTGACCGTAACTCGTGCGGTACTTCAGCCTGCCGAGGATCTTGACGAGCTCGGGATGCAGCCCGTGCACGCCCACTTCGAACACCGCCTCTTCGCCGGCTTCCTTGATGGACGCGTTGACCTCGCGGCGCATCTTGTCCGCGACTTCCTCTATGCGGGCGGGATGTATCCTGCCGTCCGCGACGAGCTTTTCGAGCGTCAGCCTCGCCACCTCGCGGCGGACGGGATCGAAACTCGAAAGTGTGATGACATCGGGGGTATCGTCGATGATGAGATCCACGCCGGTCGCGGATTCGAGCGCGCGGATATTCCTGCCCATGCGCCCGATTATCCTGCCCTTCATCTCGTCGCTCGGGAGGGAGACGACGCTGACGGTGTTCTCCGTCGCATGATCGGCGGCGCAGCGCTGTATGGCGGTGACGATGATATTCTGCGCCTCGCGCGCGGCGTTCTCGCGCGCTTCCGCCTCGATGGCTTTCGCCTCGGCGGCGGCGCCTTTCTTGACATCTTCGAGAAGGGCGTTTTTGAG
The DNA here is from genome assembly GCA_018713795.1 of Candidatus Limadaptatus stercoripullorum. Classification (GTDB taxonomy): domain Bacteria; phylum Bacillota; class Clostridia; order Christensenellales; family CAG-917; genus Limadaptatus; species Limadaptatus stercoripullorum. The sequence goes on along the minus strand of DVOE01000013.1, from coordinate 11,316 downwards.
CTCCTGCTCCGCCTCTTCCCTGGTCATGCCCGCGACTCTCTCGAGCTCGCCTCTCAGGATCTCCTGGGACTTGTTGAGTTCCTCTTCGATGCCCTTCAGGCGTTCGCGGCTGTCCTCGACCGACTTCTGAGCTTTCTCGAGCTCCGCGGTCTTACGATCGAGCGCGTCCTCTTTCTTTCCGAGGGCGTCCTCGCGCTTGTCGAGCGCGTTCTCTTTTTGCAGGAGACGATTGTCCGTCCGCTGCCATTCCGCGCGTTTTTCCTTGGTCTCGCGTTCGAATTCCGAACGAAGTCTGTTTTGCTGCTCTTTTGCCTCGAGAAGACCGTCCTTGCGGATGGCTTTCGCTTCAAGCCCCGCCTCTTCGAGGATACGCTCCGCCTCTCTTTTTGCCAAGCCGATTTTGTTATTGGAATACGATCTATACCCGAACAGTCCGGCAGCCGCACCCGCCGCAAGCGCGGCGACGACGCCGAGGACTATCCCAACAATTTGACCGGCATCGAGTGACGCAAGCAATAAACCTATACTGCTTGTCATTCAATGACCTCTCCTTTATTTCAATGCGCGCGCCGGAGCGCACACAACCGTGAGTTTATTATATACTCTGTATGGATATGAGTCAAGATATGCGCGGCAATCGGCGCGGAATTTTTTCGACATGAAACGCCGCCCCGAAGGGCGGCGTCAAGAAGCGTTGCTCGGCGGAAAACTCACGCCATTTCGTATTTTTCGCGTATCTTGCGGTCGAGCTCGGCGGCGACCTCGGGATTGTTCCTCAGATATTCCACCGTCTTTTCCCTGCCCTGACCTATCTTCTCGTCGTTGTAGCTGAACCAGCTGCCGCTCTTGGTCACGAACCCATTCTGCACCGCAAGGTCGAGTATGCAGCCGAGCGAGGAGATGCCCGTCCCGTACATGATGTCGAACTCCGCCACTTTGAAGGGAGGCGCGACCTTGTTCTTGACTATCTTCGCCTTTACGCGGTTGCCGATGATGTCGCTGCCGTCCTTGATTGACTCGGTGCGGCGGATGTCGATGCGCACGGACGCGTAGAATTTGAGCGCCTTGCCGCCCGTGGTGGTCTCCGCGCTGCCGTAGACAACGCCCACCTTCTCGCGCAGCTGGTTGATGAAGATGATGGAGCACTTGCTCTTTGCGGTCACGGCGGTCAGCTTGCGCAGCGCCTGCGACATGAGACGCGCCTGGAGTCCGACATGACTGTCGCCCATCTCGCCGTCTATCTCCGCCTGAGGAGTGAGCGCCGCGACGGAGTCCACGACGACGATATCCATCGCCCCGCTCCTCACCAGCGTCTCGACGATGTCGAGCGCCTGCTCGCCGTTGTCGGGCTGGGAGATGTAGAGGTTCTCGAGCTGCACCCCGAGCCGCGCGGCATAGGAGGGATCGAGAGCGTGCTCGGCGTCTATGAACGCAGCCGTACCGCCCGCCTTCTGCACTTCGGCGACGATATGCAGCGCGACGGTGGTCTTGCCCGAGGATTCGGGTCCGTAGATCTCGATTATCCTGCCCTTGGGGATGCCGCCGATGCCGAGGGCGATGTCCAAAGTGAGACAGCCCGTGGACACGGCTTCCACCTTCTGGATATGTTCCTCGCCGAGGCGCATTATCGCGCCTTTCCCGAACTGTTTTTCGATCTGCGCAAGCGCAAGTTCAAGCGAATTGCCCTTGTTGTCCCTGTCTGCCATATGCTTCTCCTTTTGCTCTATAACGCGCTTTAACGCGCGGTTTTGCCTGTTTAAGTTCCTTTTCCGTCAAAGGCGCAGTATGTCGCCCTTGAGGTATCTCACGAGGTAGAACAGCGCGAGATTTGCCGCCGACGCTCTCACGGTGTTGCGGTCGCCGTGAAGGTGCTTCTCGAACACGGTGATGAAATCCCCCGCTCCGACGGCAATGTAAACCAGCCCCACCGGCTTGCCTTCGTCGCCCGCAGGACCCGCCAGACCCGTGGTCGCGAGACCTATATCCACGGGAGGTCTCAGCAGCCCGCGCACCATGGCGTACGCCGTCTCGCGGCTGACCGCTCCGTAGGCGCCGAGCAGCGCCTTGGGCACCCCGAGCCTGCTCTCTTTTGAGCCGCGGTCGTAGCACACCACTCCCTCGTAGAAGTTCGCGCTTATCCCCGGCACGGCGGTCAGGCGGGAGCATATCTCGCCCCCCGTCAAACTCTCCGCAACGGCGAGTTTTTTGCCGTTCATGGCGAGCAACTGCGCCGCGAGCACATTGAGCGGAGTGTCGTCCGCGGCGTACACCTCGTCGCCCAGCGCGTTGTACGCGAGCGACCGCACCGCGTCGAAACTCTTGGGGTCGAGATCGCCGGTCATGGTTATGCGCGCGTCCAGGCAGAGTTCCTCGACCGAGAAACTCACGCCCTTCTCCGCAAAGTCGGACAGCCTGCCGCACAGTTCGTCGGCGGTCAGTCCGCACACCCGCATGACTTCGGTGATCATTCCGCGTTCACCTCTGCGTAGAGTTCGTCGTAGCGCGCGGGAGAGAGGGTGAGCAGCCTTCTTCCGGGGTTTTGCCCGTCCTCTTCGCCGAGCAATCCGGCGACGGCTATGAGATCGTAGACCTCGTGGGCACGCTCGTAGCCCACCGACATCTTCCTCTCGAGAAAGATGACGCTGAGGCTGCCGTAAGTCAGCCCTATCTTGAGCGCGGGGAGCAGCGTGCCTTTGAGGTAGCCGCGCACCCCGACCTCCGAAAAAGCCGCGTCCGTCTCCGCAAGGGGCAGATACCCCTCCGCTCCGCCGTCCGTGGGACGATAAGCCGCGGGAAGAAAGGCGAATTTGCCCCGTCCGATCTCGCGCGCCGCGCCCGCGACCACGAAAGCCGCGAGGAGTTTTGCGGCGGTGGGACGGAATATCCCGAGCGCGCGGGAGAGCTTCTTCTCGCTTATCGCGCCCTTGCGCGCGGCGTACTCCGCCGCCTCGTCCGCAAGCGTCCCGAAAGTCCTGCTCTCCTGCCTTATGCTCTCTTTCATTCTCTTACTCTTCGGCGCCGCCGTCTTCCGCTTTGACCGCAGTCTCGGCGTTCTCGGTCTCGGCGTCATCGGCCTCGGTCCCCGCACTCTCTTCCGAGCTCTCGGCAGTCCCGTTTCCCGCGGCGGAGACATCGGCGAGCACCTTCTTGTTCCTGACCATATACCTGATGCCCGAATAGACGGTGAGCAACGCGCCCGCGAAGAAGACGATCTCGCCTATCCACATGATGACATCGTTGACGCCCGCGAGGATGAGGAACGCCACGCCGACATCCAGGAGCACGGTCTTGACCTTGCCGAAGATATCCGCGGCGAGGACGAGCCCCTTGGACGCTGCTATGGCGCGGAATATGCTGACCGTGAGCTCGCGGGTGAGGATGAGCCCGCCGAGCAGCGCTATGACCAGGATGTCATACTCGAACAGCTCGAAATCGCGGAAGTACACGATGAGGAAGAGCATGACGACGATGACGATCTTGTCCGCGAGCGGATCCAGGAATTTGCCGAGCGCGGACACCGTGCCCGTCTTTCGCGCTATGTAGCCGTCGACAAAGTCCGTCGAGCACAAAAGCGCAAAAAGCACACATGACACTATCAAAAACGGCAGATAAAGTTTGTATGCGAGCATTCCCACGATATAAAACACCACCGTGGGAACGATGAGGACTATCCTCGCTATAGTGATCTTGGTCGCCAAAGTCATACTCTCTCTCCTACAAGGTCGATGCCGTCGTTGCCGGTGATCTCGACCGTATAACACTCCCCTATGTCCACCGGGACGGACGAGCGGAAGCGGACGACGCTGTCCACATCCGGCGCCTGTCTCTCGGTGCGTCCGACGAAACATCCTCGGTCGTAGTCTATCCCCTCGTACACGACCTCGACGCGGCTGCCTTTCATGGCGGCAGCCTTGCGCAATATCACGCCTTCCTCTATCCCGCGGAGCTCGCGGGTGCGCGAGCGTATCACGGACTTCGGCAGGTGATCTTTCATGCGGTCGGCGGGCGTGCCCTCCTCCCGCGAATAGCCGAATATCCCCGCGAAATCTATCTCCGCTTCGGCGAGGAAGGCGGCGAGCAACTTGTGCGCTTCCTCGCTCTCACCCGGGAACCCCGAGATGAAAGAGGTGCGCATGGTGATGCCCGCGTCCTTGACTTTTTTGACGAGCGCGCGCGTGTACGCCTCGTCGGTGTGCCTGTTCATGCGCCTGAGCACGCCGCTGTCGATGTGCTGGAGAGGGATGTCCGCATAGCGGCAGATATTCCTCTCGGTGGCGATGAAGTCGATGAGGGCGTCGTCCACCATCTCGGGCTCGAGGTACATCAGCCTCACCCTGTCAAAGCCCATCCCGGCGAGCGTGCGCGCGAGGGGTATCAGCCTTCTTTCGCCGGTGGTGTCCAGCCCATAGCGGGTGACATCCTGCGCGACGAGGATGAGCTCGCGGACGCCGCGCGCGGCGAGATCCTCCGCCTCGGCGAGCAGATCTTCCTCCCTCTCCGACCTGTACGCCCCGCGTATGCCGGGGATGGCGCAGTAGGTGCAGCGGTTGGAACAGCCCTCCGCGATCTTGAGATAGGCGTAATGCGGCGGAGTTGTGAGCACTCTGTCGCGGGTGTAGGCGTCGCCCCCGCTCACGCGGAAGAACTTCCCTCCTTCGCCCGCCGCTTCCACGGCGCGGACGATGCTGTCGTAGTCCCCTATCCCGAGAAAGGCGTTGACCTCGGGGAAGCCCTCGGTGAGTTCGCCCTTATATCTCTCGGGCAGGCAGCCGGTGACGACTATGCCGAGCTCGGGGCGCTTCTCCTTGACGGCGGCGACGGAGAGTATCTCGTCTATCGCCTCCTGCTTCGCGTCCGCGGTGAACGCGCAGGTGTTGACGACGACGACATCCGCCTCCTCCTCCGAAGAGACCACGGTATGCCCCGCCTTTTGCAGCCGCGCGAGCATCTTTTCGGTGTCCACGCGGTTTTTATCGCACCCGAGCGAAATTGCTCCTATCTTCATTCGTGTATCCTCTCGGCGTTTCAGCTCTCTTCTCCGCCGTCTTCGGGATCGGTCTTATCCCCGTTCTCGAGGGCGTCGAGCTCCTCCTCGGAGATGACGACATGATACTTCTTGTCATCGGTGTTGTACTCGACAATACCAAGATCCTTCATGATATCGACCACCCTTGCGGCTTTGGGGAAACCGAGGTTGAGCTTGCGCTGCAGACTGGATATGGTGAGCGGCGTGCCGTCGAGACCTATCCTCGCGGCTGCGAACACCTCGGGAGGCACTCCCGGGGCTTTGTGAGCGCTGCCCTTCTCGATCTTGTGCTCGGCGGTCTCGGCGGGATCTTTGAAGATCGCGTCCTTGACCGAGCTGTCGTAGACGCTCTCGTTGTTGGCGATGACGAACTCGACCACGCTCTTGATCTCCTGCGGAGTGATGAACGCACCCTGCATACGCACGAAATCCGAATTCTTGGGGTGCATATAAAGCAGGTCGCCGTTGCCGAGCAGTTTTTCGGCGCCGCCCGCGTCGAGCACCGTGCGCGAGTCGGGACCCGAAGTCACCCTGAACGCAACGCGCGTGGGCAGATTGTTCTTTATGGTGCCGCTGACCACATCCACGGAAGGACGCTGAGTGGCGAGTATGAGGTGGATGCCCATCGCCCTCGCCAGCCTCGCCAGCCTGTTGATGGCGTCCTCGACCGCTTTTTTGCCCTGCGCCATGAGGTCGGCGAGCTCGTCGACGATGATGACTATGCGCGGCATCTTGGGATAGCCGAGCTTCTCGCAGTCGCGGTTGTAGTCCTCGATATTTGAGTACTTGATGGAGGAAAGATAAGCGATCCTTCTCTCCATCTCCTGTATCGCCCAGTTGAGCGCGCGGATCGCCTTGTCCACATCGCAGACTATCTCGTCGAGCATGAGGTGGGGTATGCCGGCGTAAACGCTGAGTTCGACGCGCTTGGGGTCGATGAGTATCATGCGGACATCGTCGGGCGATGCCTTGTAAAGCAGGCTGATTATGAGGCTGTTGATGCAGCAGCTCTTGCCTGCGCCGGTCGCGCCGGCGATGAGCATATGCGGCAGCGACGCCACATCGCACGCGAACTTCTTGCCGTAAAGGTCGACGCCGAGCGCGAAAGTGGACGGCGACGGAGCCGAATTGAACTCCGGCGACCCGACGATCTCGCTCAGCCTGACTATGCGCCTGTACTTGTTCGGGACCTCGATGCCGACCGCGTTCTTGCCGGGGATTGGCGCGATTATACGCACGCTCGACTCCTCCATGCGCATGGCGATATCGTCGTCGAGGTTGTTGATGCTGGATATCCTCGAGCCGCGCGGCATCTCGACTTTGAGCGTGTACAGCGAGAAGGTGGGCCCCACCCTGATGTCCGTGACCTCGCTCTGGATATCAAAGAAAGCGAGCGTGTCGCAGAGCTGCTGTTTTTTGAACTCGTAGTCCTCTTGCTGGGAAACTTCGCCCTCGGGAGGCGCGAGCAGGCTCATGGGCGGCGCGACATAAGGCTTGTGCGAAGTGGCTTTTGCGATCTCCTGGTCTATGTGCACCTGAGACACGCGCGCGCCGTTCTCCTTGGGTTTGTCCTCCGTCTTGGCGTTTTTATCGGGGCGTTCGCGGACGGGAGCGCGCTTGCGCTTTGCGTTCTCCTCTTTGATGAGATCCTCCGCGCCTTCGCCGCGGGCGCGGGCTATCGCCTGGAACTGCTGCCGCGCGAAAATGGACTGCTGAATGGTCTCGCCGTCGGAGTGCTTGTCCTCGGCGGGAGACTCGGGAGCCGGCTTCGCCGCCGGGGGCTCCGCGGGTTTGTCCGTACGCTCCGGGCGGATGACCGCCGCCGCGCTGACATTTGTGGGATCGCGCCGCGCCTTCTCGCCGGCGTTCCTGACCGCAGCCTCGAAAGCCGCCGCCTTGTCGGCGGGGAGCTCTGTCACGCTGCCGTACGCCTTGGCTTCGGGAAGCTCGACGCCCGCGGGCGGAGCCGCCTTGGGCTCGCCGGTGACCGCGCGGGTGACGCTGCCGTGCAGTCCGCCGAGATTAGCCGCGCTCTCTGCGGGAGCGGGACGGGCGGGAGCCGCCGGAGCGGCTGCCGTGGCAGGAGCGGAAGCGGGTGTCTCCGTCTGACGCGCGCTCCTTCTCTCTGCGTGCGGAGAGGCGGGGACTTCCCTCCTCGAAGGCACGGAAGGCACAGCCGCGCCCGCCGCGGACGGGGCGGGATACGCAGCGCGGGGTTCGCCCTCGCGAAGAGGATCGCCGGTGCGCGACATCTCGCCGAATGTGCGGTTGCGGTCGGCTTTCAGAGCGTCGAAGGAAGTGTATCCGAGCGCCGCGGCGCCTCTGGCGTCGGGATCTCTCGTAAACGCGGGCGTGCTCCTCTCCCCGGGAGCCGCGTTGTCCCCGGAAGCGGGAGAAGCGGGTTCCGCGCCGCCGTAGCGTTCGCGCGCATAATCGCGGGCGGAATTCACCTCGTCCACGCCCAGCCTGCGCATGAGCTCCTGCCGTCTCACGGGACCGAAGCCCGCGCCGGGATTGCGGAGCGCGTCCTCGGGATTGGTCACGGTCTTGTAGCGGGAATAGGTCTCGTCGGAGGGCTCCCTTCCGAAGAGCAGATCGCGCGCAAGGCTGCGCGAAGAAAATTCGCTGCTCCTGTCCCCCGCCCTGAGATCGTCCTCGAACTGCGCGTCGGAGTTGGGATAAAGCAGAGGATCGTAGCCCTCCGCGCCCTTACCCTGCCTGCGCTTGTTCCTCGAAGACATGGGATCGCCGTCCACCTCGACCACATAGAGCGACCCGCCGCCCTCTCCGCCGAAATCGGTGATGGAAGGCTCGCGCTGACGGTCCATACGCGCCCCGCGCTTAGAGCGGAAGGCGTCCCCGCGGGACTCGCCCCGTCCCTGAGGCTGCCTGCGCTCGGGGGTGTACGCCGTGTAGGTGACATCGCGTTTGATGGTGGGGATGAGGAAGACTATGACGAGGATGAAGAACGCCGCGCACACGACCACCAGCGCGCCGACCGTGGTCAGAGCGCGCATGAGCGGGAAGGACAGAATGCCGAACAGCATCCCGCCCGCCGTGTTGGAGCCGCGGTAGCAGGCGGTCAGATACTCGCCGTAATTGTGATCGGGAAGATGCCCCGAAGAGGAGTAGATGTGCAGCGCCCATATGCCGAGCAGGACGAGCACGGAAAGTTTGAGTATGCGGGAAGGCGCCATGCGCACGCGGAAATTGAAGATGACCGCGACCGCGACCACCACCGCCGCCAGCGAATAGGCGTAATCGGCGAGCCCGAAGAAGCCCACGAGCACATCCGACACCATCTCGCCCACGCCGCCGAAGCCGCCCGCCGTCGAAATGAACGCAAAAAGAGCAACGATAAGGATGAGCACTCCGAGTGCTATCCTGTTGCCCGTACCCGCGCGCATATGCCGTGTGTCGTTCATTCTCGCTCCGTGCGGGCGTGCGCTCCCGCGCGGACGCCCTATATAGTATCTCTACTCAGTATAGCACAACCATATGTGCAATACAAGTGAAAATAAGGGCGGCTTCACTTCCCGTCCCCGGGGGCGGGCGCGGAAGCTATCTCGTAGCCGTGGCGCGCCGAAGTGCCGTACTGCCGCTTGAAATTTTCCTCGTTCTTTTTGATGTAACGGGCAAAGAGCTCGTCGCTGCCCATGCCCGAACGGTTGCACATCCCGACGAAGAAATGCAGGATATCGACGAGCTCTTCGCGCACATTGTCGGTGTCGACGGGGCGGGGATTCTTCCACCACTTGAAGTTGACCTCGGCGATGAGCTCGGCGAGTTCGCTGAGCATGGCGAGCGTCTGACGCTGCAACCACTCTTCCATTGTGAGCCCCTCGAGCCCGCGGTTTTTCATGACATCGGTGTCGAACTTTTCCTGCATCTCGAAGATTATGTCCAACTTATCCCTGCCCGAAAAGTCCACGCCCTCAAAAAAGGCGTTGTCAACGGTAAACGGGGTTTTATCGTTCGTTTTGTCGCTCATAACCGTCTCCTTTGTCATCATCCTCTTATCACCGAGCTTATGTCGGCGGGGTCTCTCCCGACCACGCTGACGGCGGCGCAGTGGGGACGGAACATGGTCTCGGCGGCCTCCCGCGCGTCCTCCGCCGTCACCCGATCCAGCTCCGCAAGGCGGGCGTCGATGTCGTAAAGCTCGCCCGTCATGAGGGCGTGTCTACCCTGTGCCATCATGGTCACCGAAGTCTTCTCCTGTCCGAGCACGAGGGCGGTCTTGAGTTGCTCCCTGCCCTTTTCGAGTTCGGCGGGAGTGAGCCCTTCCTTCAGGAGCAGGCGTATCTCGTCTCTTATCGCCTCGGCGGCGCGCTCGGCGTTTGCGGGGCTGACGGAAGTGGCGATGACATACGCGCCGTTGTTCTCGTAGGCGGAGAGATATCCGTAGATGCCGTAGCACAGCCCGAGTTTCTCGCGCACGGTCTGGAAGAGGCGTGAGGACATCTCGGAAGCGAACGCCGAGGACACGATATTTGCCGCCATATGCAGCTTTGAGCCGTAGGCGACGCCCGGGAAAGCGAGGGCTATGTGCACCTGCTCGATATCCTTTTTGCGGCGCGTGAACGCCCCGGAGGCGTGCCGCGCGGACGGGAGCGGGACGCGGGGAAGGCTTTCGCCCGCAAAGGACGCGAATTTCTCCTTCACCAGCTCTTCCGCCTGCTCCGCCGTGATATTGCCGGCGACGGACACGACGGTGCGCGCGGGGGTGTAGAATTTGCGCCTGTACGCGCGCAGGCTGTCGCTCGTGAGAGCCGCGAGCGACTTTTTGGTGCCGAGGATATTGTTGCCCAGCGGATGCCCCTTGAAGAAGGCGGAGAACAGCCTGTCCACGCAGAGGTCGTCGGGGGTGTCTTCCGCCTCGTTGATCTCCTCGATGACGACATTGCGTTCGCGCTCGAGGGCGTCCTCGTCGAAGAGCGGATCGAGATAGATATCCGCGAGCACATCCAGGCATTCCGCCGCGTGCGCGTCGCGGGAGACGGTGTGATAGCAGGTGTGCGCGCGCGAGGTGTAGGCATTGATCTGCGCGCCCACGGAATCTATGTCGTTGACCACATCGAACACCGAACGGCGGCGGGTGCCTTTGAAGACCATATGCTCGATGAAATGCGAGATGCCCGCCTCTTCGGGGATCTCGTTGACTGCGCCCGCGGCGACGAAAATCCCCGCCGACACCGAACGCACCGCGGGGTTTTCACAAACGACGAGCCTCAGCCCGTCATTGAGCTCGATAAGTTTTCCCATACCCGCATTATACCACATACGCACGGGCGCGCAATCATAATTTGTAATATGAACGAACGCCGATTCCGCATTGTCACCGCAAACATCATCATCGCCGCCATGCTCTCCGTGGTGCTGTCGGCGGCGCTGCTCGCCGTACTTCCGGAGAGCGGCGAGGAAGTGCCCGCGGGCAAAGCCGTCTACTCAGGCGATCCCGCAGGCGGCAAAGTGTCGCTCATGGTCAATGTCTACGAAAACACGCCCGCCGTGGAAGAGATCGCGCGGCTGCTCGCCGAGCGCGGGATGAGCACGACATTTTTCATAGGCGGCAAATGGGCGGAGAAAAACGGCGACGCGCTGCTCAAACTCGCGGCGGACGGCTTCGAGCTCGGCAACCACGGCTATCTCCACCGCGACCACGCCACCCTGTCCTACGACGCCAACCGCGCCGAGATCCTGGTCACCGAACGACTGCTCAAAGCCACCCTCGAAGGACTCGGCGAAGCCGCCTCACGCGCAGTCGCGCCGCTGTTCGCCCCGCCGTCGGGGAGCATGGGCGGCGCCATGTTCGACGCCGCGGACGCCCTCGGTTACACCGTGGTCATGTGGACGAGGGACACCGTCGACTGGCGCGACAGGGATCCGGATATAATAGCCCGGCGCGCCGTAGACGGCATAGCCGCGGGCGACCTCATCCTCATGCACCCGACCGACGCCACCGTCGCCGCCCTCCCCCGCATCCTCGACGCCGTCACCGCCGCCGGCCTGACCGTCGCCCCCGTCTCAGAGGTGATAGGAAGCAAAGCGGCGTAAGAGACTCCATTGTTCGGAGCGTACTTGAACACGCACTACATTTTTTCGAAGGCGGAATAACGCGCCGCTCAGCCAAACTTTCACAGGCGGCGAAGCCGCCGCTTGAAAGTCGCGGCGCGCTCTTTGAGCGTCGAGCGCCGTCGAAGACTTAAATAGACACGGGCGTCGTGCGCGAGACCGAATTCCTCGCCCCGCGCGGGGATCTCAGCAAGTAGTGCCTGCCGCTCGAAATA
>DVOE01000089.1 GCA_018713795.1 Candidatus Limadaptatus stercoripullorum | reverse complement strand
GATGCTCCTCGCGTGGATCTTGTCGTCGACGAGGTGATGCAGTTTGAGCATGTACATGTACCCGACGGTGACGGGGTTCTCGAAAGGTTCGCCCGTTCTGCCGTCGTACAGCTTGATCTTGCCGTCCACTTTGCCTTCTTCGTTGACTATGCCGCACTCCGCGAAGAGCTGTTTGATGTCGCGCTCGTCCGCACCGTCAAAGACGGGGGTGGCCACCTTCCAGCCCAGCATGTTGGCGACGAGTCCGAGGTGTACTTCAAGCACCTGACCGATGTTCATTCGGGAAGGCACGCCGAGGGGGTTGAGCACGATCTGCAGCGGAGTGCCGTCCGCGAGGAAAGGCATGTCCTCCTTGGGCAGCACGCGGGAAATGACGCCCTTGTTGCCGTGGCGTCCCGCCATCTTGTCGCCGACCGAGATCTTTCTCTTCTGCGCGATATAGACTCTGACCAGCTTGTTGACGCCGGGGCTGAGCTCGTCGCGGTTCTTGCGGGTGAAGATCTTGACATCCACCACTATGCCGCCTTCGCCGTTGGGCACGCGGAGGGAGGTGTCCCTGACTTCTCTCGCCTTCTCGCCGAATATGGCGCGCAGCAGTCTCTCCTCGGGAGTGAGCTCGGTCTCGCCCTTGGGAGTGACCTTGCCGACGAGGATATCGCCGCTCCTGACCTCGGCGCCCACGCGCACTATGCCATCCTCGTCGAGGTTGCGCAGCGCTTCGTCGGAGAGGTTGGGGATATCGCGGGTGATCTGCTCTTCGCCGAGCTTGGTGTCGCGCGCTTCGATCTCGTGCTCCTCGATATGGATGGAGGTGAACACATCGTCGCGCACCAGCTCTTCGCTGATGAGGATGGCGTCCTCGTAGTTGTAGCCTTCCCAGCTCATGAAGCCGACGAGGATGTTCCTGCCGAGGGCGAGCTCGCCGTGATCGGTCGCGGGGCCGTCTGCGAGCACGGTGGCTTCGGAGACGACATTGCCCTGCTCGTCGCGCTTCTCCGCCTGCACCTTGTCGCCGCGAGCCACGATGGGATGCTGATTGATGCAGGTGGACTGGTTGGAACGCTCGAATTTGCTGAGCGTGTAGGTGTCCGTGCCGGCGCCGTCGTCGCGTCTCACGACTATAGTGTCGGAATCCACATACTCGACGAAACCGTCATGCCTTGCGAGTTTGACCGCACCGCTGTCGTAAGCGATCCTGTGCTCCACGCCGGTGGCGATCATGGGCGCCTCGGGACGCAGGAGCGGGACTGCCTGGCGCTGCATGTTGGAACCCATGAGCGCGCGGTTGGTGTCGTCGTTCTCGAGGAAGGGGATGAGCGCGGTGGCTATGGAGACCAGCTGCTTGGGAGAGACATCCATGTAGTCGACCTCTTCCTTCGGCTTCTCGCGTATATCCCTTCTGATACGGCACATGACGCGGTCGCGCACGAACCTGCCCTCTTCGTCAAGGGGCTCGTTCGCCTGCGCCACGATGTATTTATCCTCTTCGTCGGCGGTCATGTACACGACTTCGTCGGTGACCACGCCCGTCGCCTTGTCTATCCTGCGGTAAGGCGCCTCGATGAACCCGTACTCATTGACGCGCGCATAAGTGGACAGAGAGGAGATAAGACCGATGTTCTGTCCTTCGGGCGTCTCGATGGGGCACATTCTGCCGTAGTGGGAGTGATGGACATCTCGCACTTCGAAGCTGGCGCGCTCGCGGTTGAGACCGCCGGGCCCCAGAGCGGAGAGCTTCCTCTTGTGAGTGAGCTCGGCAATGGGGTTGGGCTGATCCATGAACTGCGAGAGCTGCGAGGATCCGAAGAACTCCCTTATCGCGCTGGTGACGGGGCGGATGTTGATGAGGGTCTGCGGAGTGATCTCGGCATTCTCCTGAGCGGAAGCCATCCTCTCCTTGACCACGCGCTCCAGCCTGGACACGCCGATGCGGAATTGGTTCTGCAAAAGCTCGCCCACGGGGCGCACGCGCCTGTTGCTGAGATGGTCGATGTCGTCGCACACGCCGAACCCGAGACGCAGCCCGAGGTTGTAGCTGACGGTGGCGACGATGTCGTCCACGGTGATGTGCTTGCCGACGAGTTCGTCCGCTTCCTTCTTTATGGCGAGCAGCAGCTCCTCGCGGTCGGGGAACTCGCGCATGAGCTCCTCGAGCACGGGATAGTAGACCTTCTCGCGGATGCCGAGCTCGGCGGGCACGCAGTCCACGAAAGCGGTGAGGTCGACGGTGTTGTTGCCGATGACCTTGTGCTTCCTGCGGGTGCCCGACTTGTCTGTGTAGGCGAGATAGACGACATTGACGCCGCTGTTCTGGATCTCGATCGCCTTCTTCTCGTCCGGCTTCTCGCCCTTGTCGGCGAGTATCTCGCCGGTGACGGGGCTGACCACCGCCTCGGCGAGCTCCCTGCCCTCTATGCGGGAGGCGAGAGAAAGTTTTTTGTTGTACTTGTATCTGCCGACGCGGGCAAGGTCATACTTCTTGTAATCGAAGAACAGCCCGCTGATCAGCATGTTCGCGCCCTCTTCGGTGGGCACTTCGCCGGGACGAAGTCTCTTGAAGAGGTCGATCTTGCCGCTCTCGATGCTCTTGCAGTTGGTGTCCTTCTCACAGGTGGCGGCGATCATGTCGTCGTCGCCGAACAGCTCCTTGAGCTGCTCGTCCGTGCCATAACCGAGGGCGCGCAGGAGCGTGGTCGCGGTGATCTTGCGCATCCTGTCCACATGCACCCACTGGATGTCGTTCTGATCCTGCTCGAATTCGAGCCACGCGCCCCTGTTGGGGATGACGGTGGTCTTGAAACGGGGGACGCCGTTGCGGTCGAGGGACCTCTCGCTGTAAACGCCCGGGCTCCTGACCAGCTGGCTGACGATGACGCGCTCGGCGCCGTTGATGACGAAAGAACCCGCCTCGGTCATGAGCGGGAAATCGCCCATGAACACTTCCTGCTCGATGGTCTCGCCCGTCTCTTTGTTGGTGAGACGCGCCCTGACTTTGAGAGGAAGGGCGTAGGTCGTGTCGCGGTCCTTGCATTCCTTGACGGAATACTTGGGCTCGCCGGTGAGGGTGTAGCCCAAAAACTCGAGCTGATACCTTCCGGCATAGTCGACGATGGGCGAATAGTCGTTGAAAACTTCGGCGATGCCTTCGTCTATGAAGTTCTCATAGGACTTTTTTTGCACCTCGATGAGGTACGGAATGGCGAGGACATCTTTAATGCGAGAAAAGTCGCGTCGCTCGGTCGTTCCGTACATGACCTTGTGGATTCTTTGGGACATGCTTTACTCCTTGAATGCAGCAGATCTCCTTCCCGCAAAAAAATTTTCAAATCGCTGCCTTTGCGGAAAGCTCTTGTTTTTTTTGCTACCCTGCGCTATACTTACGCTTGCGGACATAACCCCCTACCCCCGTGATCTGAGGTTCCGAGGGTAGACTTAAGCAGTATTGTGCATTTTGTCATTGTATCAGCGAAAAGCAAGCCTGTCAAGCATACTCGCGAAATTAAAATTCTTTTCGCGAAAAACCTTCGGGGACATGCCGGGCGGGCGGCGAGGTGACGATGAGGATAGACAAATTTCTTAAACTTTCAAGAGTCATAAAGCGGCGCACCGTCGCCGCCGACGCCTGCTCGGGCGGCAGGATAGAGATCAACGGCAAGAGCGTCAAACCCGCAAAGGAAGTCAAGCCCGGCGATATCGTCAAGGTCTCTTTCGGCGCGGGAAGTCTCGTGTTCGAGGTGCTGAACACCGACGAGCGGCAGACCAAGCAGTCCGCCGCCGAAATGTACCGTATCATAGGCGAGGAATGACATGGCAAAGCACTCGGTGAATGTCGTCGTCGCGGCGGGCGGGAGCGGCACCCGCTACGGCAAACAGAACAAACTGCTCGAGCCCTGCGGCGTCTCCTGCGTGCTGATCGAGGCGATCAAGCCTTTTCTCGCGCGCAAAGATGTCACGCGCGTCATCGTCGCCATCGACACGGGCGCTTCGGACGAATTCCTCGACGCCCTCGAAGCGGCGGGACTGGACGACGACAGGCGAATAATTATGACGCGCGGGGGCACGTCGCGCACGCGCAGCGTGAAGTACGGGCTGGAAGCGCTCTCGGACGAGTGCGATCTGGTGCTCATCCACGACGGCGCGCGCCCATATGTCACCCCGGCGCTCATCTCTCGCGTTATAAAAGGCGCCGAAAAATCGGGCGCCTGCATCCCCGTCGTCCCGCTCGTGGACAACATACTGCTCGCAGGCGAGGACGGGCCCGTCCCCCTCGACCGCACCCCTTACAGGCGGGTGCAGACCCCTTCGGGATTCGCCCGCGAACGCATCGAAGCGGCATATGCCGCGGCGACGGACGACTATCTCGACGACTTCACCGCCCTCCACGCATTCGCGCCCGGCAAAGTCGCCCTCGTCCCCGGCGATCCGAACAACATAAAGATCACCGTCCGCGAGGATCTGCTCACCTTCCTCACCGGCTTCGGCTACGACATACACCATCTGACCGAGGGAAGGGGGATAAAACTGCTCGGCGTGCGCGTCCCCTGCCCCTACTCTTTCGTGGCGCACTCGGACGGCGACGCGGCGGTGCACGCGGTCATGGACGCCATCCTCACCGCCCTCGGCGAAAAGGATATAGGGCACCTCTACCCCGTGGACGATCCCCGCTACGACAACGCCGACAGCATGAAACTGCTCGAAGGCGTGCTCGGGATCATGCGGGCAAAGGGACGCTCGGTGGTAAATTGTTCGGTCACCGTCATTGCGGAACGCCCCACCCTCGCCCCCTATATCGACAGGATGCGCGCCAAAATGGCAAAAGCCCTCAGCATCCCGACCGAACGCTTCTCGGTCGCCGCCACCACCAACGAAGGCGTGGGCGACATAGGCAGCGGCGAAGCGATCGCCGCCTGCGCCACCGTGCTCCTCAAGTAAACCCCAACGGAATATCAAAACGCGGAGCTCCGCTCCGCGTTTTTATTTTGCAAAAGCCCCCTCTTTTTCCACCATTTTAATCGATTTTTATCAAACTTACCAATTGGGGACGGGGGTATGACTGGTAGCGCGTAGCGGTACCGGGGCAGCCCCGTCCCTAATTGGCGGCTAAATAGGAACGGAAACCTATGTTCCGTTCTGCCAACGGGGACGGTAGAACTCACCCTCACCGTGGTAGAGTGTATCTCGGGACCCCCGCGAAGTACCGCAGGAGAGTGCAACGAACCGAGGACACTTCGTGGGGCAAAGTCACACCCCCGTCCCCTTGTTGGCAGGGATCAAGCGCCCGTCGCATCTAAAAACGCTTCGAATCGGTGTAGTGCGAGGTTACTCCCCCTCCCCAAGCGGACACGAGTAAAACCGCGATATTCGGATGCAGAACGCGAAAGCACTCCTCTTTCAAAGGTACGAAACGCCGACATCAATATTCGGATGAAGTGCGCGAAAGAGCCGCCCGAGCAGACAGGAGTGTACTTGTCGTACATGACTGTTTGCGAGGGCGGCTCTGACAAAGCAATTCGCCGAATAGTGATGTCAGCGCTTAGAGAACTGGGGTGCCTTGCGCGCCTTATGCAGACCATATTTCTTACGCTCTTTCTGGCGCGGATCGCGGCGGAGGAACCCTGCCTTCTTGAGGGTGGCGCGGTAGGCTTCGCTGTCGCAGACGCAGAGCGCGCGGGCGATGCCGTGGCGGATGGCGCCCGCCTGACCGGTCATGCCGCCGCCGTAGACATTGACGATGACATCGAACTTATCCTTGGCGCCGACTGCCTCGAGGGGCTGGTTGACGATGAGGCGCATGGTGTCGAGGGGGAAGTAATCCTCGAAGGAGCGCTTGTTGATGGTGATGTTGCCCTCGCCGGGGAGCAGGCGGACGCGCGCGACGGCGGTCTTCCTTCTGCCGGTGCCGAGGTACTGGATCTTCTTCTTAACGGTCTTCTTGGTAGCCATGTTTCACCTCATTTGAGTTCGAGCGCGGTGGGGCACTGAGCCTGATGACCGTGCTCGCTGCCGGCGTAGACGCGCAGTTTCTTGAGCATCTGTCTGCCGAGGGTGGTCTTGGGGAGCATGCCGCGCACCGCCTTGTAGACGGCGAACTCGGGCTTCTCGCTCATGAGCTTCTTGTACTGAACCTCTTTGAGACCGCCGATGTAACCGGTGTGATAGCGATAGTACTTCTGCTCCAGCTTCCTGCCGGTGAGCACGACCTTATCGCAGTTGATGATTATGACATGGTCGCCGCAGTCGACATGGGGAGTGTACTCGGGCTTATTCTTGCCTTTGAGTATGCTCGCGACCTGAGCCGCGAGTCTGCCGAGGACCATACCGGTCGCGTCGACGACATACCACTTGCTCTCCACTTCGCCGGGTTTTGCCATGTAAGACTTGTTGTTTTTCGCCATGGCGGACAAATCCTTAGCCATTACCGACCTCCAAAACTTAATTGAGTTTGCGTTCCGGGATACCGTGCGGGCGAGGGGCAAGTTCGCGCTGCAATAGTCTCTTCCGAGCGGTGCGCGGCGCGATGTTCCGGTTCGCGGCGCGCGCAACCTCCGCCCGCGGAGACGCCTACACATAATAATAAATACTCAAAGTGCTGTCAAGCGAATTTCCGCACTTTTTCGCGGGCGCGCACCGCGAGCGGGAGAAAAACCGACGGACGGCGCCGCAGCGCCGCCCGCCGTGCGCAGCCTCTTCCCGAGGCGATCACTTCTTCTCTTCGGCGGGCTCGCTCTCCCCTTCTTCCGCCTTTTGCTCGGGGACGCGGGCGACGATCGCGCATTCCGAAAGGGGCAGCGTGACGCAGTCCTCTTCGACAGAGGCGCCCGCGGCGGTCTGCTTTTCGAGCGGGAGCGCGTCGCAGAACCGGACCTTTATCGTGCGGGTTTTGCAATCCGAAGTGGGTTTTATGTCAAGACGCACGGTCTCGCCGTCACACGAGACCTCGAAGGCTATGCTGCCCTCTTCGTCGCGCAGACGGTAGCTGCCCGTGCCGCGGTAGACCAGCACTTCGAGCTCCGAGAAGTCCGCGGAGTTGCCCTCTCTTTCGGCGAGCAGCGGGATGACGCTGCCCTCGCGCGCATAGACCGGCATGGTCTCGAGGGCGCTCTCGACCACTTTGAACCTGCCGCCCGGGATACGCTCGCCGGTGAATATGTTCGTCCACGCGCTTCCCGCGGGGAACCAGACGGGCGTCCTCGCGAAACCGTCAGACTTCATCTTGGTCAGCACGGGCGCGACGAGAAGGGAGGGACCGAACATATACTCGTTCGGGACATTGTAAGCCATGTCCTCGTCGTAGTCGTAGTACATGGGACGGCACACGGGCTCGCCTTCCTCGGCGGTGGCGAAGTTCGCCGTGAACA
Source organism: Candidatus Limadaptatus stercoripullorum (assembly GCA_018713795.1). Lineage (GTDB taxonomy): Bacteria > Bacillota > Clostridia > Christensenellales > CAG-917 > Limadaptatus > Limadaptatus stercoripullorum. The sequence continues at coordinate 10,525 of DVOE01000089.1, read as the reverse complement.
GATACGGGAGGAGCCTGTGTCTCAGGCGCAGCATATCCGAAGCGATCTTTTCCGCCTCTGCTCCGTACAGCCAGGGTTCCTTGGAGTGTCCGTTTTTGGTGGAGTGCAGCCTGTTCACGGGCGAGAACACACCGAACTGCACCCAGCGGGCGTAGAGCTCGGGATCGCCGCGTCCGAACATATGTCCGCCGATGTCGTGAGACCACCAGGTGAACCCGACATTCGCCGCCGTCGCCGTAAAGCGGGGCTGCAATCTCAGACTGCGCCAGCACACGAAAGTGTCTCCCGAAAAGCCTATGGGATAGCGGTGCGAGCCCACTCCCGCGTAGCGCGACAGTATGAGCGGCGTGCGCCCGTCCCTGCCCGCGTCGAGGGTGTGATAGTGGTTGAGCATCCAGAGCGGGTCGGCGTTTTTCATCTTGGACTTGGTGCCCTGCTGCCAGTCTATCCACCAAAAGTCCACCCCGTCCGCCTCGTAGGGGTGGTGCAGGATGTCGAAATAAGCCGTCAGGAACTCGGGATCGGTGAGGTCGAATTCCACCGTGCGGCGGGTGGCGGGGTCAATGCCGCAGGCGTGCGCCATCGCCTCGTACTGCTCCTCGTAGTAGCGCACTCCGTCGCGCGGATGCAGATTGAATGTGACGGCGAGCCCGCGCTTTTTGAGTTCCGCGAGGAACGCCTTGGGATCGGGGAAGAGCTGCCTGTTGAAGGTGTAGCCCGTCCAGCCTGCGCATTGAGTGGGGTTGTGCGGCTTGAACTCCTTCGGGACATCGTCCACGATATGCCAGTCCATATCCACGGTCGCGACGGTGAAAGGCAGCGAGCGGGAGGCGAACTCGTCCATGAGCGCGAGATACTCCTCCGCCGTGTAAGCGTGATAGCGCGACCACCAGTTGCCGAGCGCGAACTTGGGGAGAACGGGCGGATAGCCTGTCAGCGCGAAAAATTCCCTGAGCCCGCCGCGGTAATCGTGCCCGAACGCGAAAAAGTAGAGATCTCTCCCGCCCGCGGGACGGGGATGCAACATGGCGTCCTCGCCGATGATGCAGGACTCCGAATCGTCGTAGCAGGCGGCGCCGCTCCGAGACATGACGCCCTGCCCGATCTTCACAAAGCCCGCAGTGCCGTCCAGCGTCCTCGCCGTGCCGCCGAGGTTGTCCTTCACGCGGGGGTACGCCGTGCCGACGGGCGTGGTGCAGGCTGTCTTCAAAGTCTTCTTGCAGGTGAGGAAAGAGGCGGACGGCGTGACTATCTTCACGCTCTCCGCGTCCTCGGTGACTTCAAAGGAGGGACGGGCTGCGCCGCGGTGCAGAAAGCGCTGGCTGGGCGCGTCGACAAAACCCTCTTCGGTGCGCTTTTCCACGCGGAGTATTCGCTCGGTGAGCACCGAGAACCTGAGATCGCCCGTCGTGTAGATACACTCCGCGGGCGTAGGCTCGGACGCGACGGCAAACCGCCGTCTGATGTCGTTAAGCGCCTTTTCGGATGCCGCCATAGTCTCCCCCTTCTGCTCTCTTAGTCCTTCTTTTCGGGATGCAGGACGACCGCGATAAACACGCAGTCCTCCCCGCCCACCGCGATCATCCCGTGCGGCTGCGAGCTGTCGTAATACGCCGCGTCGCCGGGGCCGAGCTCGTCGATGTTGCCGCCGATGTTGACCATCAGCCTGCCCGAGAGTATGTAGTCGAACTCCTGTCCGTTGTGTGCGGAAAGGGGTATGGGCTTGTCCTCGGCGCCGGGCACGAAGGGAGCGGTCACAAAGAAAGGCTCCGCCGTCCTGCCCTTGAAATTCTGCGCGAGGTGCTGATAGGTGAAAGCATGCCTGCGCTCGGTGCGCACGCCCTGCCCCGCCCTCACTATGCTGTAAGAGGACAGCGTGGGAGTGTGCCCGGTGAGCAGCGCGGTGACATCCACGCCGAACTTGCCCGCGCAGTTATAGAGCATGGTCACCGAAAAATCGCGGTTGCCCGCCTCGTATTCGAGATAAGTCGCCTCGTCCATGCCGGCGGCTTCGGCGACCTCGGCGGGAGTGAGGTCGAGCATCTCGCGGAGGCCTTTGAGCCTCTCTGCAATCTCTCTGGTGTTGGAATTTGTCATATTATCTCCTCGGAAAACGCTTCCGCGACATTCTCCCGTGATTTTAGCATCCCCGCGCCGTCAAGTCAACCGCTCGCGTGCGCGCAGTCGCGGGACGCCGCCGGCTGCGCCGCGCGGCGCCGCCCGTCGATTTAGCAAATATCCCGTGTTCACATGCTATTTTGTGCGTATAAAACTCTTTTTAGCGCGGTTCAATAGCCGAACAGCCGCATGAGTTCCTCCGCCGCCTCGCCGATATCCTCGTGCAGGACGAGGGTGGCGATCCCGTCTCCGCCCGTCGCGCTCTTGTTGAGGAGGACGAGATTTTCGCCCTCGAACATGTAGACGAGCGACGCCGCGGGATAGACGGTGAGCGAGGTGCCCGCGACGAGCAGGGTGTCCGCTTCCGCGATATCCGCCTCCGCCCCTTCCACGGTGAAGGTATCCAGCCCTTCGCCGTAGAGCACGACATCGGGACGGATCATACCGCCGCACCCCGCGCAGCGCGGGACGCCTTCCGTGCCCGTCACCGCGTCCAAACCGTAGCGCGCGCCGCAGTTTATGCAGTAGTTGCGCCTGACGCTGCCGTGCAGTTCCCACACCCTCTTCGACCCCGCGTCGCCGTGCAGCCCGTCGATGTTCTGAGTGACCACCGAGCGCAGCCTGCCGTCGGCTTCGAGGGCGGCGAGCAGCATGTGAGCGGCGTTGGGACGGGCGTCCTCGCAGATCATGTTGCGGCGATAAAACTCGTAGAACTCCTCGGGATGCGACTCGAGGCAGTCGTGCGAGAGCATATATTCGGGCGAGTGTCCCATGAAATCGCCGCCGTCGTAGATGCCGCCCGCGCTCCTGAAATCGGGGATGCCGCTGGGCACCGAAAAGCCCGCGCCCGTGAAAGCGACCGTGCGCTCGGAGTTCGCCAAAATGTCGTAAAGTTCGCAGATGTCCCGCATCGAGCACCTCCCGAGTCGATTATACCTCTTTTCGCGTCCGCCCGCAATATGCGGCGGAAGCGTGACAAACGGCGCGCGAAGTTATAAAATGAAGAAAATATCCTCTCGGAGGTAAGGTCATGTACAACAAGACCATGCACGGGCTCGGCAGCCGCCGCAGCGTCATCAGGGAACTTTTCGAATTCGGCAAGCGCCGCGCGGCGGAAGTCGGCGCGGAGAATGTGTTCGACTTTTCGCTCGGCAATCCCAATGTCCCCGCCCCGGACTGCGTGCGCGAGGCGGCGCTGGACATAATTTCGTCCGAAGACCCCTGCGCGGTGCACGGCTACACCTCGGCGCAAGGCGACGCGGGCGTGCGCGCTGCGGTCGCGGATTCTCTCGAAAGGAGATTCGGCGCGGGCATCACCCCCGATCTCATCTACATGACCTGCGGCGCGGCGGCGTCGCTCACAGTGACCCTGAACGCGCTCACCGAGCCCGGCGACGAGTTCCTGCTGCTCGCGCCCTACTTCCCCGAATACGCCGTCTTCGTGTCGGCGGCGGGAGCGACGCCCGTGGTCGTGCCCTACGACGAGGCGACCATGCTCCCCGACCTTGCGGCTTTTGAAAAAGCGCTCTCCCCTCGCGTCAAGGGCGTCATCGTGAATTCTCCCAACAACCCCTCGGGGGCGGTCTATCCCCGCGAGCTGCTCGAGAAGATGTGCGCCGTCCTCCGCGCCAAAGAAAAAGAGTTCGGGCATCCCGTCGTGCTCATCGCGGACGAACCCTACCGCGAGATAGTCTACGGCGGGGCGGAAGTGCCCTTCCTCCCCTGTCTTTACGACGACACCGTGGTCTGCTACAGCTGGTCCAAGTCGCTCTCGCTGCCCGGCGAGCGCATAGGTTATATCGCGCTTTCCCCTCGGCTCCACGACGCCGCGGGCGTGTACGCCGCCGTGTGCGGAGCGGGACGCGCGCTCGGATATGTCTGCGCGCCCAGCCTCTTCCAGAAGATAGTCGCCCGCTGCGTGGACGCCTCGCCCGATATCGCGGCGTACGAGAGCAACCGCGATCTCCTTTACGGCGCGCTCACCGACTTCGGTTACACCGCCGTGCACCCCGACGGCGCGTTCTACCTGTTCGTCAAAGCGCTCGAAGAGGACGCGAACGCCTTCTCGGACAAAGCCAAAGAGCTGGGGCTGCTCATAGTGCCCGGCGACGATTTCGGCGCAAAAGGCTGGGTCAGGATCTCCTATTGCGTGTCCCACGACATGATCGAGCGCTCGCTCCCCGCTTTCAAGAAACTCAAGGCAATGTACGACGCGAAATGACGCCTTGCAAAAATAAGAGCCGCTCCTTTGGGGAGCGGCTCTTTTTTTGTTTGTTTTGCCTTTGCGGCTCAGCCCTCTGCCTTGTCCTCGGAAGAGGCTTCGGCGGGAGAGGCGGCCACGACGGCAAGTTTTTCCTTGTGCTTGGTCACGGCACGCACTATGAGCTTGTACAGCTCGACCAGCGGCACGACCGCGAAAGCCACCGCGATGGAGATCCCCCATTCCGTGGCGTTGAGCGGCGCGGTGTCGAACACGCTCCTGAAGGGAGGCACCACGACCACCAGCACGGTGAGCAGCACGCCGACCACGAAGCTGATGTTGAGGTACTTGTTGGAGAAGAACTTGCTGTTGATGACGCTGTTGTCGAGCGAGCGCATGGAGTAGCTGTGGAAGAGCTGGATGAGCGCGAGACTGACGAACGCCATGGTCATAGCCTCGTCGTGCCTTTCGTGCAGTCCGTCATTGCCATTTATGACGAAGCAGCCGATGCAGAACGCCGTCATGACAAGACCTGTCTGGATGAGACCCTGGAGGACGATATCCACGCCCGTCCTGCCCGCGAACAGGCTGGAGCCGGATTTTCTCGGCGGATGCTGCATGACATCCTTTTCCGCCGCTTCCATGCCGAGGGAGAGCGCGGGGAGACTGTCGGTGATGAGGTTGATCCAAAGGATCATGATGGGGGTCAGGAAGGTGATGTTGATGCCGCCGCCCATGCCGAGTTCCATGCAGGTCGCGATGAACAGGCAGAGCACCTCGGCGATGTTTGCGGACAGCAGGAACTGGATCGCCTTCTTGATGTTGGCGAAGATCTTCCTGCCCTCCTCGACCGCGCCGATTATGGTCGCGAAGTTGTCGTCGGCAAGCACCAGGTCGCTCGCGCCCTTGCTGACATCCGTGCCGGTGATGCCCATGCCGATGCCGATATCCGCGCGCTTGATGGACGGCGCGTCGTTGACGCCGTCGCCGGTCATGGCGACCACCCTGTCCTTCTTCCTGAAGGTGTCGACTATCCTGACCTTGTTCTCGGGGCTGACGCGGGCGTAGACCGAATATTCGTCGATGGTGTCGAAGAATTCCTCGTCGCTCATCTTGTCGAGATCGGCGCCGAGGATGACCTTGTCGCCTTCGCGGAGTATGCCTATCTCGCGCGCTATCGCCGAAGCGGTGTCGATATGGTCGCCCGTGATCATGATGGGACGCATCCCCGCGGCACGGCACACTCTGACCGCCTCTTTGACCTCGGCGCGCGGCGGGTCTATCATGCCCACCAGCCCGACGAAGACGAGATTGCTCTCCCAGTCTTCGCTGTCGAGGGAATCGCTCTTGACGGCGACTGCGAGCACGCGGAGGGCGTGGGTCGCCATGCGGCTGTTGGCGTCTTTTATGTTCTCGCGGTCGGCGTCTTCGAGCGGGCGGACCTTGCCGCCGTCGAGTATGCGGGAGCACTTGCCGATGAGGATATCGGGCGCGCCCTTGACATACGCCGTGCGCACGCCCTCGTGCTCGTTGACGGTGGTCATGAGCTTACGCGAACTGTCGAAGGGACGCTCGTCCACGCGGGGATATTCGGTGGGCAGCGCGTCGAGATCCAGCCCGCTCTCCCCCGCGAACGCGACCAGTGCGGTCTCGGTGGGATCGCCGGTCAGTCCTTCGGAGGTGCGGACGGTGTCGTTGCAGAGCGTCATGGCTCTCAGGAACACGCCGAAATCTTCGCCTTGCGGTCTCTCCTCGTCCGAAACTTCGCCGTAGCCGGTGGAGGTGAGATAGTAGCCTTTGACCGTCATCTTGTTGAGAGTGAGGGTGCCCGTCTTATCCGAGCAGATGACCTCGCAGCACCCGAGCGTTTCGACGGAAGGCAGGTTCTTGACGATGGCGTTGCGCTTGCTCATGCGCTGCACGCCTATCGCGAGCACTATGGTGACTATGGCGGGGAGCCCTTCGGGGATGGCGGCGACGGCTATCGCGACCGCGGTCATGAAACTGTCGATGACCGAATCCGCGCTGACGATGTTCTTGCCGTCCACATGCTCTATGCCGCCCACCACCTGGATGACGAATATGACCGCGGCTATAGCGAGCACCAGGATGCTGAGTATCTTCGCGGTCTTCCCGAGCTGCTTTTGAAGCGGAGAGGACTGCTCCTTCTCCTCGGAGAGCATGGTCGCGATCTTGCCGACCTCGGTCTTCATGCCCGTGGCGGTGACCACGCCCGTGCCTCTGCCGTAGCTGACCGTGCCGCCCGAGTACGCCATGTCCGACCTGTCGCCGAGAGGCGCGTCCGCCGTCACCGTCTTGTCCGCGTCCTTTTCGGCGGGCACGGATTCGCCGGTCAGCGCGGCTTCCTCTATCTTGAGCGACGCCGCCGAAAGCAGCCTGAGATCGGCAGGGACTATGTCGCCGGCTTCCAGCCTCACGATGTCGCCGGGCACCAGCTTCTCGCTTTCGAGATGTTTCCATTCGCCGTCGCGCAGCACCTTGGAAAACGCCTTGTTCATGTTTTTCAGCGCTTCCATCGCCGACTCGGCTTTGTTCTCCTGCACCACGCCGATGATGGCGTTCAGGATGACGATGAGCAGGATGACGCCGCTGTCGATGAGCTCGGTGTAGTTCTTCTCGACGATGGCGATGATCGCGGACACCGCCGCCGCGGCGAGCAGCACGATGATCATCACATCCTTGAACTGCGCGAAGAACTTCGCAAGGAGCGTCTTCTTCTTGCCCTCGGCAAGCGCGTTCGCCCCGTACCTCGCGAGACGCTCGTCCGCTTCGGCGGACGAAAGACCGCCCTCGGTCGCCGACAGAGCGCAGAGCGCCTCTTCCGCCGTCTTGTCGTGGAAGGTCTCCGCCTGCCGCTCTTCGGAGGTGACGACCGTCTCCTCGGCAGCCACCTTTTCCTTGTCTTGCATTTCTGCCTCCTTTATCGCCGCACCGCACGCGGCGGGAATAAAAAAGACCTTCGGCGTTTCCGTCAAAAGTCTTGTAACCCTGTGATCGGGCTGCCCGGGCCAGGAGCTGCGGCTCCACGGTGTTGACCGGCGGACATTAAACTACTCCCTTTTCTGCAACATATTATTACACGCGCACGCGCCTTGTCAACCGACTGCGCACATCTCGGGATGTTCTGAAAGGCGCGCGCTCACAAAAGCTCGGCGAGACTGTCCACGCACCTGTCGCACACCGCGGCAAGTTCCTCCCGCGGACAATCGGCGTTAGGGTCGAACACCCCGACGACGCAAAACCCCGCGCTCTTCGCCGCCCGCGCCCCCGTCGCGCTGTCCTCGACGACCACCGTCTCCCCCGGCGCGCAGCCGAGTTTTGCGCACTCGAGAAGGTAGACATCCGGGAAATTCTTGTCCGCGCCCGCCTCCTCCACCGTGGTCAGCGAATGCACCGAACTCCTCAGCCCGTGCCTTTCAAAACACGGCATGGCGAGCGCCTCGTCGAGAGCCGTCGCGACGCCTATCTTCTTACCAGCTCCGGCAAGCCGCACCAGCAGCTCCGCCGCGCCTTGCTTCATCTCCACCGAAGTGGCGTAAACATCCCCCGCGATCGCCGTCCACGCCGCGACCACTCCTTCTCCGCTCACGGGCAGCGAAAATCTCTCCGCCGTGTACCTCGCTCCCTCGCTCACGCTGCGCACATTGACCTCGCGTATGTAATCGGCGGGTATCTCGGCGACTCCGAAGCCGCAAAGCGCCTTGCGGTAAACTTCCGCCCACAGCCCCATGGAGTCGAAAAGCGTCCCGTCCAGGTCGAATATATACCCCTCAAACTCAAAAAAATCACGCATGCCGCACCTCCGCATTTTCGCCAAACAACGACTTTATCTGCATATTTTCACATCTTATCGCGCTTTTCCGCGCACGATATCTTTCGCTCGCCTCTCGGGCGACGGACCGCACCGCGCCGTCACAGATAGCCCACGGGAATGACCTTGTCCGTCTTCGTCAGCGACACGACACGGTCGTAAAGGCACACGACGCCTCCCGCCCCGCGCTTCATATCCGGTATGTTTTCGAGCTTTCCGAAAGCCGCGACATCCCTCTTTTGAGGGTCGGCATGCTTCCTGATCTCGACGGGGTAAAGCGTGCCGCCGTCCTCGATGAGCAGGTCGATCTCGCACATGTCCTTGTCCCTGTAAAAGTAAAGCGGTGGATCGGATATGCCCCGGTTGTAGTAGCTCTTGATTATCTCCGACAGCACGAATGTCTCAAAGAACGCTCCCGCCATGGCGCCGTTTTTCAAAACATCCGGCGTGGTCCACCTGGTGAGGTATGCCGCAAGCCCCGTGTCGAGGAAATAGAGCTTGGGGGTCTTCACCACCCGCTTGGTTATGTCGTTCGAGTACGGGCGCAAGAGATAGACGATGTTCGAGGCGACGAGCGCGGAGAGCCACCTTTCGGCGGTGGGCACGCTTATCCCTACCGCGCGGGCAAGCGAAGTCAGATTGAGCAGCTGCCCGACGGACGCTGCGGCTGCCACCATAAAGTTGGTGAATTTGACCGCGTCGCCTACCCCGGTCAGCTCCTTGACATCCCGCTCGATATAGGTGTTCACATAGGCGCCGTAGAACAGCCCCCACTCATAGTCGGGGTTGCAGACGAGCTCGGGCATACTGCCGCGGTGGATGATGTTCCACACATCGCCGTAAGCTATCTCCGTCTTCTCTTTTGCGCGGGCGGCGAGATAACCGTCCGTTGGCAGAAATTGTTCGTCGAATGAGACCCCCGCCCTCTCCCGCAGGGACAGTCCGAGCAGCGTGACCGGACCGATCCGCCCGGCAAGAGATTCGCTCACGCCTTTCATCATCCTGAATTGCTGCGAACCGCTGAGATAAAACTGCCCTTTCTTCTTGTCGCGGTCGAGAATGAGCTTGATCTGTTCAAACAAACCGGGCGCCTTCTGCACCTCGTCCACGAACACGGGCGGCGGGTTGTCCTTGAAAAATGTCCCGCTGCTTTGCTCGGCAGCCGCGCGCATGATAGGGTCGTCCAGCGTGACGCGACCGGCCCCGCCTATCATCCTTTCGAGCATTGTGGTCTTCCCGACCTGCCTCGGCCCCGCAACGAGCACCGCTCCGAACATCTTCGACAGCCTCGCGACCGCCGCTTCCGCGTGCCTTTTTACATACATAACACAAGCTCCGTTTTCGGCTGATTTAATATCAGATATTATTGTAGCCGCGAATCGCTTTCCTGTCAACCCGCTTATGTCATCCCGCCGAGAAGCCCCGCCTACCACCCGCGAGTCCCCTCCTCCGCCGACTCCGACCTCTCTGCTCTCCCGCACCACGACGATCCCTGGAACACCCTTAACGCAAAAATAACGGGTATGCGGTCCCAAATGCGTCTCCTCCCTGCGGAAAAGCAGCGGCGTCCGCCGCATCCGAAGTTCCTTCTTCGCCGCAACAAAAAAATGCGCACCCCTCACGGGGCCGCATTTTTTATTGTGGCGGAGAAGCAGGGATTTGAACCCTGGCTACGATTCACTCGTACTACTCCCTTAGCAGGGGAGCCCCTTCGGCCTCTTGGGTATCACTCCGAATAAAAAGACAATATTTTCATGCCTGAGTATTCTACCATATACCACCCGGTTTGTCAAGCATTCCAAAAACAATTCTTCCTCCCGATTGTAAACCGTTCATAATTTAGTGGTTTACAATCAAGAAAAGATATGCTATACTCCTTACAGAAAAAGGAAAAGGAGCATCTTGAATGGAAAAGTCCCTGAAAATCCGTAAGCTTACCTATGTGGCCCTTTTTGCCGTTGTCATGGCAATCTGCGCCCAGATTATGATTCCCGGGCCGGTGCCCTTCACCATGCAGACCTTCGGTGTGTTCATCGCCGTGGGGGTGCTGGGAGGACAGCTGGGCTCTGCCGCTGTGTTTTTGTACCTGATTATGGGCGCCGTGGGGCTGCCGGTGTTTGCCGGGATGAAAGGCGGACTGGGAGCGCTGGTAGGCGTCACCGGCGGCTACATTTTCGGCTTCCTGGCCTCGGCTCTTGTGATGTGGGGCATGGAGAAGCTCCTGGGGCGGAAGCCCTGGGCGTTGGCCCTCTCCATGGTGGCAGGGTTACTTGCCTGCTATGCCCTGGGTACCGGCTGGTTTCTCCTGGTCTACACCCGGAACACCGGAGCCATCGGCCTGTGGGCGGTGCTTCTCAAGTGCGTCATCCCCTACA
>DVOE01000012.1 GCA_018713795.1 Candidatus Limadaptatus stercoripullorum | reverse complement strand
CGCGTCTGCCAATTTCACCACACCGGCGCACTTGCAACTATACCACGCCACGCGATTCTTATCAAGCACTTTGCATTATTCCGCTCCGTCATGGCTTATACGAACATTGAAGGAGTAGCCCTCATTTTCCGCGGGAGCAGCCAGAGAGCGCCGCGCGGTCATTGCCGAGCACTTTGCATTATTCCGCTCCGGTATGACCTATATGAACATTGAAGGAGTAGCCTTATTATCCGCGGGGAGCGGCGGGATGAGGCTTGAAAGCGGGGCGGGAGTGTGGTATGATTGATTTACCCCGCGGGAGCGGGGAGGTTTGCCTGCGGGGAGCCGCGGGCGCGGAGGGGATATGAGAAAAGCGGTGATCGTTCTGCTGATAGCGGCGGTTGTATGCACGGCGGCGTTCGCGCTCACGGCGTGCAATGCGACACCCGATGGCATAGCGGACAGGTTCGAGGATCTTGCCGCGGACGGGAAGTTCGAGGTCAAGCGCGGCACGGCGGGGGAGAGCGCCGTCTACGATTTCGGCAGGCAGGTGACCGTCAACACGCTCGTGCTCAAGGAAGTGCGGGACGTGGTGACTTCGTTCAGGCTTTACGCCGACGACTCAGAGGAGCCCTTTTACGGCAACGACTACATCGGCGACTACCGCTACTGTTCCTTTGACGAGATAACTCTCAGCAAACTTCGCATAGAGGTGCTGTCCTGCGAGAAGCTGTGGCAGATGAAGTCGGTGGAGGCGTACAACATTTCGGGCACCGATCCCGAGGACGACTTCCGCATTATGGGGTATGTGACGGTGGAGTCGGCGGTCGCGATGGGCGAGGAGCATAATGCCAATCTCGACGCGGCGACACACCTCAATCTCATCGGCAACATCTACTTCACCTCGGTTTCCGACATAGTCTTTGACGACATAACCCTGAAAAGCGGCGAGAAAATGGACGGCGAAGAGGCGTTCGCGCTCGCCGTGGAAAAGATGCGCGAAGCCAATCCCGACGGCAAACTCATCGTCACCTTCCTCGGCAACAAGGATCTGACCGGCGACGGGCTGGAGGTAGAGGACAGGCACAACGAGGCGATGGGCGAACATAAGGACAAGCTTATCGCGGGCATCGTCGCCGTCGTCAAAAAGTACAGTCTCGACGGAGTGTCCTTTGACTACGAGTATCCGCACAAACTCAAGTCCTACACCGTCTACGAGGAATTTCTCGCGGGTATGCGCGCCGCGGTGGACGCGCTGCCCGGCGATATTCTGCTCACAGCCGCCATATGCGACTGGCAGCTCACGCCCGCGATGTTCACCGTGAAGGACCTCGAGGTCTTCGACTTTGTCGAGGTCATGGCGTACGACTGTTTCGATAAGAGGGGAGACCATTCGGCATTCTACACGGCGTGCTACGAGCAGCTGCGCAAATTCGAGAGCAAAGGCTTCGACCTTTCGCGCCTCAACCTCGGGCTGCCGTACTACTCCCGTCCCGTCGACGGCGCGGAGTATTGGGGCAACTACTACGATGTGGCGGAGGAACTCTATCCCTTCGAGAACTCATATGTGGAGGCGTACACCGACATCTACGGGAACTCCTTCCCTCCGCTCCGCAACTACTACAACGGTCCGCAGCTCATCCGCGATAAGACGGCTTACGCCATAGACTGCGGCGCGGGCGGCGTGATGCTCTGGCACATGGGCACGGACTCCACCGACCCGACCTATTCTCTGACTCAGCTCATCGCGAGGGTGAAGGCGTCGAGGTGACCCGCCCCGCACAAAAGGAGTGAAAATGGATCTTTACGAATCCGGCGAGATGTATCTCGAGACCATACTAAGGCTCAAAAAGAGCGGCGAGCCCGTTCATTCCATAGATGTCGCGCGCTACGCGGGCAAAGCGAAGTCCAGCGTGTCGCGCGCCATAGGCATACTCCGCGACAAGGGGTTCATCGACATAGATATCAACGGACATATCGAGTTCACCGAGAAGGGTGCCCGCCGCGCCGAACAGATCATCGAGCGCCACGAAGTCCTGACGGCTTGGCTTCGCTCCATCGGCGTGCCCGCCGAAGCGGCGGAAGAGGACGCCTGCCGCATGGAACATGTAATCGGCGACGCCACCTTCGAGGCGATAAAGCGCTCGGTGAAGCCCGAAAATTAACTCAAAAAAACTCTCGGAACTTGCGTTCGGATCGTTGACAAAGGCGGGACGGACGCATATAATCACGAGTGTAAAGAGTGGCGACACTCTTTTTTGAGGGCAGGACGGTTCGATATGTCGAACCGCTCGCCCGAGCCGCCCGGAGCGGCTGCCCATTCCGAGACGGGAGCAACTCCCGTTTTTTAAGGGCAAAGCAGTTCGCACATGCGAACCTAATGCGGAAAAGAGCTGCGGCGGAGCGCCGCGACGAAAGGAGAGAGAGAAATGCCTATCGTACTCGCACCAAAGTTCACCCCGCTCATCATCACGCGCGTGTTCCTCGACGAGAAACTCAAGCGGCGGATGGAAGACCTCGGTATCGCGGTCAACGCGGAGGTGGAGGTGATGTCCTCGGAGGGCGGCAGCATGATATTGCGCGTCAAGGAGGGGCGTCTGGCACTCGACAAACAAATGGCGACGAAGATATTCGTCACCGTCAAGGAGGAGCAATGAAAAAGACACTTGACACATTTGCCGTGGGCGAGCGCGGCGTGGTGACCGCGGTCGCTGGCGAGGGCAGGGTGCGCCGTCGTCTGTTCGACATGGGCGTCACCCCGGGGGCGGAGGTCATGCTCAGGAAGCGCGCTCCGCTCGGCGATCCCGTCGAAGTCAGCATACGCGGCTATGAGCTGACTTTGAGGAAGGCGGAGGCTGCCGCGGTCATGACGGAGGTGGAGGCATGATAAGATTCGCTCTTGCGGGCAACCCGAACTCGGGCAAGACCACTCTCTTCAACAACCTCACCGGCGCGACGGCGCATGTCGGCAACTGGCCCGGCGTCACCGTCGAAAAGAGGGAAGGCGTCTACAAAAAGTGCGCCGAACCCATCGCCATAGTCGACCTTCCGGGCATCTACTCCCTCTCTCCGTACACGCCCGAAGAGGTCATCGCGAGGAATTATATCCTCGACGAAAAACCCGATCTCATCGTCAACATAGTCGACGCGACCAACCTCGAGAGGAACCTCTATCTCACCACTCAGATCCTCGAGACGGATGTGCCGATGGTGGTCGCGCTCAACATGATGGACGCTCTCGAGAAGAACGGCGACAAGATAGACGCGCATGTGCTCGAAGATCTGCTCGCCGTGCCCGTGGTGCCCATATCCGCGCTGCGCGAGAAGGGGCTCAAGGAGCTCATGGACCGCGCGTATGTCGCGTGCAAGCGCCGCCGCGACGGAGTGAGCGTGCTGGGCTCGTCGAGGCTGGCGTCCGTCATCAATGATGTGCAGAAGCTGCTCAGGGACGCGGGCGTTCCTTCGCCGCTCTTCCATGCCATCAAGCTCGTCGAGAACGACGAGATAGAGGTGAAAGATCATCCCGAAGCGCACAAGGTGGTCGAGAGCTACAAGGCGGGATTCGACGACGATGTGTTCGGCAACGATTTCGAAGCGATAGTCGCGGACGAACGCTACAAGTACATTTCCTCGCACTTTTCCAAGGCGCTCGTCAAAAAGAGCGGCGAAAAGCACGCGCTCACCCGTTCGGACAAGGCGGACAAGGTGCTGACTCACAGGATCTGGGGCATCCCCATCTTCGCGGTGATCATGTTCGCGGTGTTCCACCTCACCTTTGCGGAGGACTTCCTCTATCTCGGCGCGATGGGCGCGCTGAAAGGGGAGTGGGTGTCGCTCGCGGGCAAGTGGGGCGAGGGCATATTCGGATCCTCTGACGGCATATCTTCCCCCGGCGTCATACTCTTCAACCTGCTCGACAGCATAACAGCGAGCATCTCGGACGCCATCGCGACGGGCATGGAAGGCACCACTTCCGCCTGGGCGCAGGGACTGGTCGTTGACGGCATATTCGGCGGTTTGTTCGCGGTGCTGTCCTTCCTGCCGCAGATACTCGTGCTGTTCATGTTTTTCTCCATCCTCGAAGACACGGGCTACATGGCGCGCGTGGCGTTCATCCTCGACAGGATATTCCGCAGGTTCGGACTGTCCGGCAGGGCGTTCATGCCCATGATAATGGGCTTCGGCTGCTCCATCCCCGCGATGGTCAACACCCGCACCCTCGCCGACGACAAGGAGAGGACGGCGACGATCAGAGTCATCCCCTTCTTCTCCTGCGGCGCCAAACTGCCCATCCTCGTCGCCATAGCCGGCGCGATAGCGCAGATGTTCGGCAGCAGCGCGGACGCGATAACCTTCGGGATGTATGTCCTCGGCATAGTCGTCGCCATAATCTCCGTGCTGGTCATGCGCAACACCACCATGCGCGGCGAGACCCCGCCCTTCATCATGGAGCTTCCCGCCTACCACGCCCCTCAGGCAAAGGCGCTGGGGCTGCATCTCTGGGACAAGACCAAGCACTTCATAAAGAAGGCGTTCACCATCATACTCGTCTCCACCATCGCGATCTGGCTGTTCAGCCACTTCACCTGGGGCTGGAAGTATGTCCCGGACGAGCAGATGGATGTCAGCATCCTCGCGGGGCTGGGGCAGTTCATACAGCCGCTCTTCACTCCGCTGGGATTCGGTTCGCAGCTCGGCGCGGCGGGCTGGGTGTTCGCGGTCGCCGCGATCACGGGGCTCATCGCCAAAGAGAATGTCATCGGCACCTTCGGTACGCTGGCTGCCTGCCTGGTCGCGGGATTTGAGGCGGACGAAGCTCTCGAAGGCGTGGATTCCGTGCAGGCTATGATCGCCGCCACCGGCATCTCCACCGCGGGTCTCATCTCCTTCATAGCCTTCAACATGACCACCATCCCCTGTTTCGCGGCGGTCGCCACCGCAAAGGCGGAACTCGGCAGCTCCAAAGTCTTCAGATCCACGCTCGTGTTCTGGCTCATCGTGTCCTACATAGTCGGCACCGTGGTCTATCTCGTCGGCGAGTGGTGGTGGACGGTGTTCATCTTCCTCGCGGCGGCTGCGGGCGCGATCGCGGGCATAGTGATGTACAACAAGAAACGCGACGCGGCAAAGCTCGCTCCCGCGGCTGCGGCGGGCGAGGGGAGTTCTCCCCGCGGCTCCGAGAGCGCGGACGACGCCCCTGCGGACAAGTCCGAAAGCGCGGCAGATCCCGCGGAAGACGCGGCTTGCGACTCCGATGGTGCTTCCGACGCGGAGAGCGCCGAACAGGCTCCGGGGCGTGAGGAGGAAGAGAAATGACTCCCGCCGATATCGTCATCATCGTGCTTTGCGTCCTCGCCGTCATCGGCGTTGCGACGGCGGCGGTGATAAGAAAAAAGACGGGCAAAGGGCACTCCTGCGGCGACTGCGCCTCTTGCACGGCGTGCAAGCACGCAGGGGAGAGCGCGGCGGCGAACAAGCACGCCGCCCCCTCCGAAGCCGTCACGCCCGCGACGCACGGCTGCGACTGCGCGAGTTGCTCTGCGGGCGGATGCCCGCACCGCTCGGCGGCCGAGCAGAAAGTCGGCGCGGCAAAAGACAGACAGACCCCTGCCGCATAGGCGGCAAACCGTATTTCTCTCTTTTCGGCAAACAACGCAGCACCGCTGCGTTGTTTGTCATTCCCGGGCGTTTTTCGCTCCTTTCTGCCGCATCCCGCAAACCGCTGAGCGCAAAAAAAAGCCGCAGGCGTCGCCTGCGGCTGATTTTTTCACGCTGCCGTGCTTACTCCCACTCGATGGTGGCGGGGGGCTTGGCGGTGATGTCGTACACCACGCGGTTGACGCCCTTGACCTCTTTGACTATGCGGGAGGAGGCGGCGCGGAGCACCGAGTAGGGCAGTTCCACCCAGTCGGCGGTGACGGCGTCGTGGGTGTTGATGGCGCGGAGGGCGATGAGATGTTCGTAGGTCCTGCCGCCGGTCGCGTCCACGCCAGTGGAGAGGCTGTCGTTGATGATGGCGAAGTACTGCCACACCTTGGTGCCGAGACCCGCCTTTTCGATCTCCTCGCGGAAGATGGCGTCGGCGTCGCGGAGGATGGCGAGTTTCTCGCGGGTGATCTCGCCTATGCAACGCACGCCGAGACCGGGACCGGGGAAGGGCTGACGGTCGACGATGAAATCGGGGAGCCCAAGCTCGCGGCCGACTTCGCGCACTTCGAATTTATAAAGATCGCGCACGGGCTCGACCAGTCCTTCAAAGCCGATGTCCGCGGGCAGACCGCCGACATTGTGGTGGGATTTGACCAGCTTGTTCTTGCCGTCCGTGCCGCTCTCGATGATGTCGGGGAGGATGGTGCCCTGAGCGAGAAACTCGATCTTGCCGAGCTTTTTCGCCTCTTCTTCGAACACGCGGATGAACTCTTCGCCGATGATCTTGCGCTTTCTTTCGGGATCGGACACGCCGGCGAGCTTGTCGAGGAAACGGTCGGTCGCGTCGACGGCGACGAGGTTGATGCCGAACTGTCCTCTGAACACTTCCTGCACCTGCTCGAACTCGCCCTTGCGAAGGAGCCCGTGATTGACGAACACGCAGATGAGGTTGCTGCCTATCGCCTTGTGGATGAGCGCGGCGCATACCGAGCTGTCCACGCCGCCCGAAAGCCCGAGCAGCACCTTTTTGTCGCCGACCTGAGCGCGGATGGCGGCGATTTGCTTTTCGATAAAGTTCTTGTCCATATCTCCTCCTGTTGTGGTCGCAAAGAGCGTCGCGGCGCATGAGCGCCGCCGTCAAGCGGATTATACAATAATTCCGCGCGGAATACAAATGTCTGGACCCGACGGGAAAAATTTTTTTCGCCGCCGTAGCCCCTCAGGAGAGCAGCTCGAGCGTCGCGCGGTAGAAGTCGCGGCGCGCCCCGCCCTCCGAGAATGTGGCGAGATAGCGCCCGATGAGCCGCCCGGGTCTTCGCCCGAGAGCGTCCGCGAACGCGAAGAACTCCTCCGCGTTCAGGGGGAGCTGGGTGTCCGTGTCGAGAGCGAGCAGCCCTTCCGCCGCGTCCGTCTCCTCCTCCGCCGGCTCGCCGAGCGCCACCGCCTCGGGGACGCCGCCCCGCCGCATGACCACCCCCGTGGCCTCCGGGGCGAGCATCATGAGCCGGATGTCCTCGCTGTTGTCGTAGGAGAGCGGCGAGAGCGCGGGGAGAGCGGCGCGCACGAGCCTTAGTCCTCTTGCCGCGAGTTCCCTTGCCGCGAGCACGGCGTCCCGCCTCTTCCGGAGGTTGATAAGCGCCTCACGAAGCCGCGCGATCTGTTCCTCCGCGCGGTGCGCGCCCGCTTCGAGCAGTTCGGGCATTTCGTCGGCGTCTGCGAGCAAACAGGACTTTATCTCGTCGATAGTCATGCCTAAACTCCTGAATATGACGATATCGAAGGCTCGAAGCAGCTGCGGCAGCCCCGCCGTGCGGTAGTTGTTCTCGTCGCTTCGCCCGAAGGAGATCAGCCCCTTTTTCTCCCAAAATCTGAGCGCGGAGGGGTTGACTCCGACCGCCGCCGCGATCTCCGAGATATGCTTTTCGCGCGCCTTGTCTCTGCCGCTCATTTTTTTCGCCTCCTTTGTCCGCGTCGAGCGCTTGACATTAAACCTACTTCAACCTTTATACTGTAGCTCGTGTTCGGGGAAAAATCAACCTCGGAGGTAGACCGCGTGCTCAAAAAGTTCCTTCGTTTCGTATTGCCGTCCACCGTGGCGTTCGCGTTCACGGGGCTTTACTCCATAGTCGACGGCTACTTTGTGGGGAACAATGTCGGCGACGACGGTCTTGCCGCCATCAATGTCGCCTATCCGCTGGTCGCGCTCATCAACGCGGTGGGCACGGGGATAGGCATGGGCGGGGCGGTCATGCTGTCCATAGCGCGCGGCAGGGGAGACTCCGCCGCCGAGAAGAGGTATCTCGGCAACACCCTCGTGACTTTGCTCGCGGCGAGCGTCTTTATGACCGCGCTGCTCATCGCGGTGCACGGCTATCTCATCGACGCCTTCGGGGCGGAAGGACGGGTCAACGACTTCGCCGACACCTACATATTCGTGCTGGCGGCGTTCGCTGCCGTGCAGATCTTCTCCACGGGCTGCGTGCCGCTTCTCAGGAACTTCGGCGCGTCCTTCGGGGCGATGGCGGCAATGGCGGCGGGCTTCGTCACAAACATTATCCTCGACTGGCTGCTCGTCCAGCACATCCCGAAAGGCATCTTCGGCGCGGCGCTCGCGACGGGGCTGGGGCAGGTGGTCACCGTCCTTCCCTGCCTTATATATCTCGTCGTCAAGGTCAAAAAACTCGGCAAAGGCGTGTTCAAAGTGCGCCCGCGCGAGACCCTCGACATCCTGCGCGTGGGCGCGTCGCCCTTCGGCTCCCTGCTTTGCCCGCAGGTCATCGTCGTCATCCTCAACAAATTCCTTTTCGATTACGGCAGTTCGTTGCATGTGGCGGCGTATTCGGTGATAATGTATGTCTACTGCGTCGACCTGCTGCTGCTCCAGGGCGTGGGCGACGGCGCGCAGCCGCTCATCAGCTTCGTGAAGGGCGAGGGCGACCGAGCTTCGGCGCTCAAACTCCGGAACTACGCCTATGTCACCTCGTTGCTGCTCGCGGGCGCGGGGTGCCTTGTGCTCTGTCTCATGCGCGAGATCATCCCCGAGGTGTTCGGCGCGGGCGAGTTCGCTTCCGCCGAATCGGCGCGGATACTGCCTCTCTTCGCGGTGAGCGCGCTGTTCACGGCGGTGGGCAAGGTCACCGCGTCCTACTACTACTCCATGGACCGCAACTTCGGCGCCTATCTCATCGTGTACGGCGAGGTGGCGGTCATCCTCATCCTCGTGCTCATCCTGCCGCCGACCTTCGGCATAGACGGCGTGTGGTGGTCGCAGCCGCTGGCGCAGGCGATCATAGCCCTGATCTCGGCGGCGCTGCTCGCGGACATGTACCTCAGGCGCAACAGATATCCCGACCGCCCCGAATACTACCGCGAGGGCGGGCGCGCGCTCCCCGCGGGCGAGCGGGATGGACAAAGCGGGGACTGCGGGGTATAATCGTCTCGGAGGAAATTATGAGCACATTTTTCAAAAGGGGCGCGGTCGCCCTTTTCGCTCTTGCGGTGCTGGTGCTGCCCATGCTGCTCACGGCTTGCAACAAGATAAAGCTCGCGGACTATCCCGCCATCCCGACTTCCTTTGCCTACGAGACGGACGGCAACGCCACCATAGTGCAGGCGGGCACGGATTTCGAAATGCCGCTCAACCCCTCGCGCGGTATGCGCGGCGAGACCTATCTCACTCTCGGCAGCGGCGGCGAGGCGTTTCCCTCGAGCGGAGATGACGCGATGCGGCGCCTGGACGCGCAGCTCGAGTCCTTTTCGGGCGAGGGCATCACGCTCATGCAGGTGTACATCTACCTCACCAACTACTGCAACGATCCTCTCCCGGAGAGCGCGCTCGAGGAGCTCAAAACCTATATGACCGCGGTGCGCGAGAGGGGGATCAAGATGCTGCTCCGCTTTGCCTACGAGTACTCGGAGAGCAACAAGGAAGGACCGCGAACAAGGGATATCATCGGTCATTGCGAACAGTTAAAGTCCTTTTTCGAGCAAAACGCCGATCTTTTCGACGACACGGTGTACGCCGTGCAGCTGGGTATGATCGGGCTTTGGGGAGAGGGGCACAGCAGCGTGCATAGTCTCAACGAACGCAAGATAATCAAAGCGGTCGCGGACATGGTCCCGGATGATGTCTTCGTCATGGTCCGCACCCCCGAACTGCTCACCAAGGTCCCCGAGGAAGAGGAGCCTCGCTTCGGCGTTCACGACGACTATCTCGTGGGGCGCGACGACGAGTGGGGCATGATGGACTGGAGCGATCCCGAGTACGCGAAGCTGCTCAGAAAGTGCAAGTTCGCCCTCACCGACGGCGAGATGCCCTGGGGGGATCAGAGCCCCGACGGCATAGATATGCTCGGCGTGGTGGGGCAGGCGGTGGGCTACGGGCTGACCAGCCTTTCCATAGAACACAACTATGTCGAGGGCGGGGCGGAATATCTGCTCAAAAAGTGGCAGAGCGAATATCTGACTCCCGGGCAGCTCGACGAGCTCGGCTATCCCTACAACCCCTATCTCGTCGGCGAGCGCATCTCGGTGTTCGACTATCTCCGCCATCATCTCGGCTACCAGCTCGCGGCGTCCGACCTCAAGATAGAAGGCGGGCGGGCGTCCTTCATGCTGACCAACTACGGCTTTGCGGCGGCGCACGGATTTAAGATCGAGATCTATGCGGGCGGCAAGCTCGTCACGGCGGATGGGGACCCCGATCTCGGCACGCTCACCGCGTTCGGGCAGCGCGTCTTCTCTTTCGACTACGACGGCGGCGACATTGAGGTGAAGATCTTCTCCGTCCGCGATCCCGACGCCGTGGTCAGGTTTTACAACGAGGTGCCATTCGAGAGCGGCAGGAATGTGATATGCCGGACCTGAATAATGCAAGCAGTCCCGCATACGCTTGGTTGCTTTGCAAGGCGTGAAAAAGGCGCTCCCTCGGGAGCGCCTTTGATTTTGTCTTGCCGCGTCAGTTCGCGAGTTTCTCGCCCTCGCCGAGGGCGTCGTCGTGCGACTTTTGAAGGAAGGCTTTGGTCTTCTCGCTCTGCGGTTCCTCGAAGATGCGGTAGGGCGAACCCATCTCTTCTATCACGCCGTCCGCCATGAAGATGACCTTGTCGGCTACATTGCGCGCGAACTCCATCTCGTGTGTGACGACGATCATGGTGCTGTCGCCGGACTTCAGCCCTTTGATGACTTTGAGCACCTCGCCGGTGAGCTCGGGATCGAGGGCGGAAGTGGGCTCGTCGAAGCAGAGTATATCGGGCGCGAGCGCGAGAGCGCGCGCTATGGCGACGCGCTGCTGCTGACCACCCGAGAGTTCGCCGGGATAAGCCTTTGCCTTGTCCGAAAGTCCGACGCGCTCGAGGAGAGCGTAGGCGCGCGCCTCTATGGGCGACTTCGCCTCCGCGACGCCGGGAGCGGTTTCTCCTGCGTCTCCGTATATGCGCGCCTCGGCGTCCGCGAGTCTGTCTGCGGCGCGGGCGGGGATCTCTTCGTCGATGATGTGTCTGTAATCGGACTTCAGTTTCTCTTTTTGCGCGGTGAACTCCGTTTTCGGGAGCTTCTGCGCTTTCAAGAGGGAGATCGCCTCGCGCAGTTCGGCGCGGGCTTCCGCCTTTTCGGTGCGCGCCCTGCGCGCGACATCCGCCTTCGCTTGGCGGAGTTTTTCGGCGGCGAGCAGTTCGGCGGCAAGTTTGATGTTGGTGATGACATTGTAGTGCGGGAAGAGGTTGAACTGCTGGAACACCAGCCCGAAGTGCAGCCTCTTTTCGCGCACGGACGCAGAGCCGCGGCGGCTCTTTTTGCCGCCCGCGTATTCGGCTCCGTCGAACAGCGTCTCGCCGTCCACCGAAATGGTGCCGGAGTCCGCCGTCTCGAGGAAATTCAAGCAGCGGAGCAGAGTGGTCTTGCCGCTCCCCGACGAGCCGATCACGGCGAGCACCTCGCCGCGGTTGAGGTCGAAGGTGATGCCTTTCAGCACCTCGTTGTTCCCGAAGGATTTTCTCAGATCTTTGACTTCGAGCAGCGCCATGTCACACCTTGTAGTAGTCGAGTTTCTTCTCGATGTAGCGGAAGAGCAGCGTCAGGATACCGTTGAAGATGAGGTAGAACGCGCCCGCGTAGAACAGCGGCCATATGACGGCGTAGTGGTTGACGAGGGTCTGCGCCGAGAATATGATCTCGCCCACCGAGATTATCCTCGCGAGCGAGGTGTCCTTGACGAGGGTGATGATCTCGTTGGACATCGGGGGCACGATGCGCTTGACGACCTGCGGCAGAATGATGCGGAAGAAGGTCTGCGCCTTGGTCATGCCGAGCACCTGCGCCGCCTCGTACTGTCCGCGGGATACGCTCTCTATGCCGCCGCGGTAAATCTCGGAAAAGTAGCACGCGTAGTTGATGACGAACGCCGCAAGCACCGCCGCGAAACGCGAGGACATGGGGTAGTTGAAAAGCAGCCCGGGCACATAAAAGACCACCACGATCTGGAGCATGAGCGGCGTGCCGCGTATGATCCAGATTATGGCTCTGACCAGCCAGCGGATGGGCTTGATCTTGGTCATCGAACCGAAGCAGATCACAAGCCCGAGCGGCAGCGAAAGCACGAGCGTAAGCAAAAAGAGCAGGCAGGTCGTGCCGAACCCCGTGAAGAGAGCTTGCGTCGCCGATGCGAATGTCAAACTGTCCATAAGTATGAAGCGCTCCCCCGCGCCGCGCGCGGGGGAGCTTGAGAAGCTTTTATCACGCGAAGATGCTGTTCGCTATCTCCTCGCCCGCGGAGCCGTTTTCGGCGACCACGCGCGCCTTCTTCAGGCTTTCGAAGGTGGTGTACTTATCGGCGTCCGCCGAGCGGATGACCGCGACCTGACGGTTGAGGAGGTAGGGGTTGCTGATGGTCATCGCGGCCTCGCGCTCCTCGGTGATGGTCATGCCGTTCCAGATGACATCGATGTTGCCGCTCGCGAGTTCGGTCTCCTTGGTGTTCCAGTCGATGAGCTGGAATTTGACGGTGAGGTCGGTGCCGTACTCCTCATTGATCCACTCGAACACCGCCTTGGGGAGCTCGATGTCAAAGCCGGTCAGCGGGTCGGCGTCGGTGGCTTGGATCGCCATCGGAGGATTGAGGGTGTAGCCGATCACGATCTCGCCTTTCGCGACGATCGTGTTCCAGTCGTTGTCGTTCACGCTCGCGGGCGCGGTGTAGTCGAGGGAGAGGACGGCGTTTTCAAGGCCGTAGCGAGCCGCGATCTCCTTGACCTTGGTGTCCTTGAGGGCGTTAAGCGCACGGTTGACTTTGTCGGCGAGCCCGGTGCTGCCTTTGCGGAACGCCACGCCGTACTCCTCGCTCGGGAACTCGATGGATTCTATCATGGTGAGGTTTTTGGTCAGGCTTGTCTCCTGCGAGAGCAGATAGCTCGCCATGGTGTAGTCGAGGATGGCGACATCCGCCGTGCCGGCGTTGAGCTCGGTGAGGGTGTCCGCCTGATAGGGGACGGGAGTGTAGCCGGCTTTACCCTTGGGATCGCAGGCGGTGAGGCAGAGCGCGAGCACGGAAACGAGCAGCGCGACCGCGACGACGGTGATGAGGACTTTCTTCATATCTTCTCCTTGTTGTGCCGCAGGCTCCGCCCACGGCAGGTGATGGCGCCATTATACTTTATCTCACTAAACTTGTAAAGCGTTTTGACGGCGTATTTATTGATCCCCGCCCGCCTTTATCCGTGGTATGACGGACCGGGTCTGTATTATCAGGGTACGGCATTTTCCCCGGGCACTTCGAGCATGTCTCCCTCCTTTCGTGCGGAAAGCACTTGACTTTTCCGCCGGTTTGCATATAATGAAGGTGTAAGGTCTTTGACAACAGAAAATTCGCCACCGCTGTCTTCGAATGATGGGACATCTCTTTTGAGACCGGCGTCCATCCAAAGACCACAAGTAAAGCACCGATCAATTTGGTGCTTTATTTTTTATGCTCGTCTTAAACGCCGTGACAAGGAATGTGAGCTTATTGCCTCGGAGTTCGGGCGATATAACCGCCATTTTTCTCCCGTGCAAAAACTCGAAGTTCCCCCTGTCATTGCGTCTGCGATATTGTCCCTTTTCCACTACTTCTGCAAGGTCTTGCACGAACTCTCTTGCATTTATTCCCTGTTCTTCTCTACGCGATAGGATGTGTTGCAGTCCGCAAGTGTCGTCGCCCCATATGAGATCGATATCGCCGAGATCGTCTCGGTGAAACGCACCCTTAACATGACCTTGTCGTTCTTTCAACAGTCGTTCTACTGCCTGCTGACCTTTTACGCCTTTTATCTCATTGCCCAACAGCTTGGATATGTCTTGCGCACTTCCTTCATGCCGATTGCGTCCTTTCTCTTCTCCGCCCGACTCTCCGCCGCCACTTGTAAACTTCCCGTCATCGTCGCGCGGGTGTTTACGCTCGTCCCACTCACCGCTACTTGCGATGAGTTTGTCATATGCCGTGTTTTGTCTGTACTCCGCCATTAAAAGCTTCCCTTTACTTGCTGTCCCACGATGTCAAGGAATGTTTTCGGGTGTTCTATGCCCGTCACCGCCTGCGGCTATCTTTCTATTCCGATCAGGTATTTTTTTCGGCTTCCATTCTCTTTTGCGGTGTGTTTTGCGGGTTAACTTTAATTAAGCGACCGAACAACGGATGAGCGGCGCGAGCCGGGCGCGTATGCGTGGCGCGGGGATGCGCGGATCATGGCTTATCGCCGTTCCCGTTGCTCGGGATCGATGGAATTTTCACTCGCCATGCAAAAACCGAATGGTATTCAAGCACGCAGGCTTCACTCTGTCTCATGAACGCTTTCGCAACTTGTTCCCGGATCGGGGCGGCGCCGGTGTGTTTTGCGGGTTAACTTTAATTAAGCGGCGGCGGGAAGCGGTTTAATGCGGCAAAAAATCCGTTGACAAGGCGGGGCGGCGGGTGGTAGTATGCTCTCGACAACTTATAAACCGTTGAAGGGAAGAAAACGGATAACGGACTTAGAGAGAGTCGGCGATGGTGTGATGCCGGCAGGGACCGGATCCGATAATATGGGCCCCTGAGGGCCGAGGCGAAAGGCAACGAGTAGCCGAGGACGCAATGCTCGCGTTAGAAGCCGGGCTGTGATGGCAGCCGATGAGAGGATACGGCAGCGATGTCGTGTCAATGCGGGGTGGCACCGCAGGACGAAAGTCTTGTCCCCGGCAGCAATTTTGCTGTCGGGGCTTTTTGTTTTCGGCGGCAAAAGCGGATAAGTAAAATAAAAACACGAAAAGTGTCCGAATATCGCGAAATCGTAAAGCCGCGCTTAAAACACTTTCCGTGTACCAAGCGAAAATCGCGCCCGCGTCGCCCGAAAGGGAGGGCGCGCGGACGGGAAATAAAATACGGAGGTCATCCTTATGAGCAAAACAAATGTTCCCTACAAGATCTATCTCAGCGAAAACGAGCTGCCTAAGGAGTGGTACAATGTGCGCGCCGATATGCGCACCGACCACAGACCTCTCCTCAATCCCGCGACGCTGAAGCCCTGCACGCTCGAGGAGCTGGAACCGGTGTTCTGCACCGAGCTTGCAAAGCAGGAGCTCAACGACACCGACGCACTCATCCCCATCCCCGGCGAGGTCAGAGATTTCTACAAGATGTACCGTCCCTCGCCGTTGGTCAGGGCATACTGCCTCGAGAAGTATCTTGACACGCCCGCCGAGATCTATTATAAGTTCGAGGGCAACAACACCAGCGGCAGCCATAAGCTCAACAGCGCGATCGCGCAGGCGTACTACGCAAAAGAGCAGGGGCTCAAAGGGCTCACCACCGAGACGGGCGCGGGGCAGTGGGGCACGGCGCTCAGCATGGCGTGCGGTTATTTCGGACTCGATCTCACCGTCTATATGGTGCGCTGCTCCTACGAGCAGAAGCCGCAGCGCCGCACGGTCATGCAGGTGTACGGCGCGAAGGTCATCCCTTCTCCTTCGGACACCACCGCCGTCGGCAGGAAGATGCTCGCCGAACACCCCGACAACACTTCGGGCAGCCTCGGCACCGCCATATCCGAAGCCGTTGAGGTCGCGACTCACGGCGAAGGGCTGCGCTACGCGCTCGGCAGCGTGCTCAATCAGGTCATGCTCCATCAGTCGGTGATAGGTCTCGAAAGCCTCGCCGCCATGGAGAAGGCGGACGCCTATCCCGACATGGTCATCGGCTGCGCGGGCGGCGGCAGCAACCTCGGCGGACTTATGGCGCCCTTCATGCGCGACAAGCTGCGCGGCAAGGCGTCGCCCTATTTCATCGCCGTCGAACCCATGAGCTGCCCCTCGCTCACCCGCGGCAAGTTCGCCTACGACTTCTGCGACACGGGCAGGGTGACGCCGCTTGCGAAGATGTACACGCTGGGCAGCGGCTTCATGCCGGCGCCGTCGCACGCGGGCGGGCTCAGATATCACGGCATGAGCCCCATCCTCAGCCAGCTCTACCACGACGGTTATATCGACGAAGCGCGCGCGGTGAGCCAGGTGGATGTGTTCAAGTCCGCGATAGAATTCGCGCGCGTCGAAGGCATCCTTCCCGCGCCCGAATCCGCCCACGCCATCAAGGTCGCGGTCGACGAGGCTAAGAAGTGCAAAGAGACGGGCGAGAAGAAGACCATACTCTTCGGTCTGACCGGCACCGGCTACTTCGACCTCTACGCCTACGAGAAGTCGCTCGCCGGCACTCTCGCCGACGCTCCGCCCACCGACGAGATGATAGAGGAGAGCGAAAGCACCATGCCTTCGGTCGGCTGACCGCACGGGCATACCCAAGATCCTTTTGCCGCCGCGCGTCCTGCGCGGCGGCATTTTATTTACGCGCCGCGCTGACTGTTTGCGCCGGGCGTCCTGTGCGGCGGCATTTTGCTTGCACGCCGCATTGCCCGTTTCCGTCGGGCGCTTTGAGCCGCGATCTTACACGAAGAAGGAAAATGCGCCGCTCGTTTCTCGAAGCTCCCCGCCTCGCTCCCGACCGTCGAAGTGCTATTAAAAACGCCGATTTTTAGAGAACCTCTCTCGAAAACGCGATTTTCAAGAGTAGTATTCGGAGTTTTCGAGAGAAGCCCAGGGTATTTTTGAAGCCGGAGGAGCGTCCGAATTTCGCGAGCGTCTTGCGGCGGGGACGGGTGCGGTGTATAATCAAAAAGATGTTTGCGCCGGCGTACGGCAGGCGCGCGAGGGAGAGGATGGCTTTTTTCTCGGATACGGAAGACGAACTCGGGGCGAGAAACGGAAGGGGGGACTTTTTTGTTTTCTCGCTGTTGCCGCTCCTCACGAGGAGCGCGGTCACCGGCGTGCTCGCGGGAGCTGTCGTGACCCTGTTTTCGTTGCTTCTCGAGCTTGCCTCCGAACTCTCTCTCGAAGCCGCCGCCGCAGCGCGCGGGAACGCTTGGCTCTCGGTCGCCGTGGTGGTTGTCGCCGCCGCGCTCGGACTTGCCGCCGCCTTCTGGACAAAGCTCTTTCCCGAAGGGCGGGGGAGCGGAGTCCCGTCCTCCGAGGCGCTCGCTCG
The DNA here is from genome assembly GCA_018713795.1 of Candidatus Limadaptatus stercoripullorum. Taxonomy (GTDB): domain Bacteria; phylum Bacillota; class Clostridia; order Christensenellales; family CAG-917; genus Limadaptatus; species Limadaptatus stercoripullorum. Next base: position 6,716 of record DVOE01000012.1, on the reverse strand, counting down.
CGGAGAGACCGAAGGCGTGTGGCACAGGCTCTGTCTGTCGACGCTCGTGGGCACGGCGCTCTCGTTCTTTGCGGGGGTGCCGGTGGGCGCGGAAGGTCCCGCCGTGCAGCTCGGCGCGGGCATAGGCGCGGGGATGGAAAATGAGACTTTCCGTCGTCCCCGTCCCGTGGTATCGGCGGGTATCGCCGCCGGCATAACGGGAGCGTTCGCGGCACCGCTCGCGGGGGTGCTGTTCGCGGTGGAGGAGACCCACCGCCGCTTTGACTCAAAGATATGCGCCGCGGCGTGCATGGCGGCGTTTTACGCTTTTTCGGTGCGCAGGCTGCTCGGCGGGGCGCTCGGCATGGACGAGGTATATTTCGGATCGGGAGCCGCCGAGCTCCCGGGGGGATATGTCTGGGCGGCGATAGCCGCGGGAGCGGTCGCGGCGCTCGCCGCCGCGGCATTTTCGCGGGCGATACTCCTGACCGACCGCCTTTCAAAGCCGGGAAGACTGCCGAGAGCGCTGACTTTGCCGCTGCTTTTCGGGCTGTCCGCCGTGTTTTTGCTCTTCTATCCCGAGGTCGCGGGCAGCGGGAAGAGCATGATAATGTCCGCGGCGGCGGGCGGGGGCGACGCGCTCTCCGCGCTGCTTGCGGGAGCCGTCAAGTTCGTGCTCGTCTGCCTGGTTTTCGGCGTAGCGCCGACGGGCGGCATGATGGTGCCCATGCTGGCGGTGGGAGCGGCGCTCGGCGAGGCGTTCGGGGCGCTTCTCGCGTTTGCGGGACTGCCTCAGGAGTGCATCCCCGCGCTTTCTATGATAACGATGTGCGCTTTTCTCGGCAGCGGGATGTGCGCGCCGCTGACGGCGCTCGCTCTGTTTGCGGAGACGACGGCGCTTTTTGAGAGCATCCCCTGCGCAGTGGCGGCGGTCGCGGTGTCTGCGGCGGTGGGGAGACTGCTTGGCAGGCGTCCGCTCTACGACGCGCTTTGGGAGAGATCGGAAGAGAGGAGACTGAAGGCGGAAAACCTGTCGCGTCCCGCGGCGGGGAGATAGATCGGCGCCCAAATGGGCGCGAGGGGGAAGTATGAACGGAAACGCGGAAGAGAAAACGGCGTTCGGCTATGTGAACAGAGGGGCGGAGGGCACCGTGCTCGTCCCGCGCGAGAGGCGCGAAAAAGCCGAAAAGCGCGGCAAACGGCAGGCGCTCCTGCGTGTGCTCGTGCCCGTGCTCATCGTGGTCATAGTGCTGACGGTGCTGCTCGCGGTGGTGTGCAACGACACCCGTCTCGGCGTGGGGCAGGGGGACCTCAATCACGCCTACGGCACCGTGCTCGCGAACATAGATGGCATCACCGAGGCAAACCCGCGCATAGCGGATATCGCGATGCTCGGCGCTCACGACGCGAACATGTTTTCGCTCTCGGCGAAAAACGGCGTGGAACACACCGCGGAGTCGGGGGCGCTCGGCAAGGTGTTCCCGCTGAGCAAAGGGTTGCAATACCGCATGGCGGTGACGCAGACGGTGTCGCCGTACGATCTGCTCATGCAGGGCGCGCGGTTTTTGCAGTTCAAATTCTCGCTCGAAGAAGACGGCTGGCGCGCGGCTCATACCGTGCTCGGAAGGCAACTCGAAGAGGATATCATGGATGTGCTCCGTTTCCTCGACGAGCACCCCGGTGAGGTGGTGCTCCTCCTCTTCCAATGCGGCAATTCCGAAGAGGACAACACCGATTGCCCGCAGTTCAACGAATGGCTGGCGAGGATCGAATATAACCGCAGGACCCTCTACAACTACGCGGACACCTACATAGCGGAAGGCGACTCCGCACCTCCCGATATCGCGGGGCTGAGATACAACGATGTGACCGCGTCGGGCGAAAAGGCGGGGCTGGTCATGCTCCAGCGGTTCAAGGAATTGTACGGCACGAACGGCTACACCCGCTATTTCTACGACATGGACGCCTCGGCGATGCACCGCTGGCACAGCCGCATGGGGTCGGATATACTCATCGAAGAGATAGATTCCTACGCTAACGAGCTCCTGAACATAAGAGCGCACCGCATTGGGCTTCGCGTCAACCAGACGCAGGCGGCTTTTCGGCGGAGACGCTCGGGGGCATCCTGCGCGGTCTCGGGGCGGGATCTCTTCTCAAATTCGCCGAAAAATACAATGTCGCCCTGCTTGACTCCGAGAATTTCGGCATTTGGCTGAGGGCGATGCCCATATTCCAGGTGGACTTTGCAAACAGCAGCGAAGGCGACTTCAACCGCCGCGTCAACGCCGCGATAAGGGAGCGCAACGAGGAGATAGTCGAAGTGCTCATGCGTGAGGGCGCGACGGACGATGACATCTACGCCCCGGGCGACTGACGCCGGCGGGGCGATCAACGGACGGGGAGGGAAAACGATGAGAAGAAGGATAGTGCTTTTGACGGCGGGAGCGCTCGTCGTCGCGCTGTGCCTTGCGGCGCTTGCGGGATGCTACGCCGCGGTGAAGGTGCCGGACAGCCACTACGAAGAGGCGTCGGGCGTCCCCGTCAACCCGAACGCCGACCCCTGCGCCGTCGAGCTCATGAGCTACCTTAAAAGTATCTACGGCAAAAAGGTGCTGAGCGGGCAGTATGTCAACGAGTACGAGGACTACTATTCGGGGCAGTTCGCGTCGGACCCGGGCGACCCCGAAAGCCCGCCTACGGTGTTCAACCTCAATGAGCTCCGCGCGGTCTACGGCGTGACGGGGGAGTACCCAGCGCTGCTCGGGCTGGATGTGTCGGGCATAGAATGCGGCGAGCCGTGTTACACGGTGGAGCAGGCGATAGAATGGCACGAGGCGGGCGGCATAGTCACCATCTGCTGGCATTGGAAGGCGGACAACTTCGACGGCAAGCCCCGCGCGTTTTACAGCGACGAGACGGATTTCAGCCTCGCGAAGGCGCTCGGCGACAAGGACGGTCGGCTCTACAAGGGGCTGATCGCCGACATCGACGCGGTGGCGGCGGCTCTTCAGCCTCTCCGCGAAGCGGGCGTGCCCGTGCTTTGGCGTCCCCTCCACGAGGCGTCGGGCGGCTGGTTCTGGTGGGGCGCGAGCGGCAGGGACGCCTATATCGAGCTTTGGAACATAGTCTACGACCGCATGGTCAACGAGCACGAGCTCAACAATCTCATCTGGGTCTACAACGGTCAGAACACCGCCTGGTATGTCGGCGACGACAAGTGCGACATCATAGGCGACGATCCCTATTACGACTTCAACCTGCGCTCGGAGTACGAGAAAAACCCCTCCAACGCCGCGCGCTTCAAGATGAATTACAAGACGAGCAAAAACAAGATGATCATGATGAGCGAGAACGATTTCGTTTTCGACATCGACGCGGCATTCGAGGAGAACACCCGCTGGCTCTCCTTCTGCACATGGTGCCGCGAATTCGTCTGCGTCTACGAGCCGGACGAGAGCGGCGAGTACCGCACCTATCCCGAATACGCCGAGATGTGCACTTCGCGCGGCGAGCTCCGCGCGGCGTATGAAAACGAACGCACGGTCACGCTCTCGGACCTTCGGAGCGGCGGCTAAAAGGGGCGCAGCGGCTCTGCCGCGCGAGAGCGCGAGCAAAGCGGAATTTGACCAAAAACTTATTTTATGAAGCAAAAGGCGCACATAAAGTGCGCTTTTTGTTATGTCCCGCCGTCCTCGGTCTCCGGGTGCGCGGCGAAAAATCCGGAGTTTTTGATAACGGTGGGATGAGCGGGAGCCATAGTGAGAAGGCGCTCGTGACAGGCGCGGCTCTCCGCCTTTTTGCCGAGCAGCCAATAGCATTCGGTGAGCCCGAGCAAGGGTATCACCGAGCGGGTGCGCGGGTCGTCGAAGTCGCCCTCGGGGGAGTGGTCGCGGCAGCGCATGGCGCTCTCGTACCAGAACGCCGCTTCGCCTATCCGCCCCGTCTTTCTCATCAGCGACGCGATGGCGGAGAGCACCCCCGAGCGGGGTTCGCCGAGCGCGAGGGATAGGAAGAGAGCGGCGAGAGCCCCTTCCGGGTCTCCCTTTCTTTCGCGGCAGACGGCGAGCGCCGAGCAGGCTTCTATGCGGTTGACATACCACCCTTCGGGATCGAGGGCGGCGGCTTCCAGCGTCCTCTCCGCCTCGTCTGTCAGTCCCGCGCCCAAAAGTTCTCTGCCGAAATAGAATTTGTCGCGAGGTGAGAGCGGCTCGCCCCGTGCCTCAGCCGCGCGGTAGATCGAGAGATTGCGCCCCGGGGGAGAGGGGCGGGTCTTCAAGTGGGTGACGGTGAAGTCCGAGTACACGATCTTGCCGCGCGGGGGCACGCACTCGTGCACCCGTCCCTGCCATACGGGCTCCGAACTCCTGCTCATGATCCGTTCGCGGTAGTAGACGCAGGAAGTCTCGCCCCGCTCGTCGACCGCGCTCTCGTAGCGGCACATCACGGTGTCGGGGCGATCGTCTCTCAGCGACCGTTTGAGCGCGAGCAGCTTGCCGATCTCGGAGGATTTTACGACATCGTCGGCGTCCAGCCACATGAGATAGTCCCCCGAGGCGAGCGAAAAGGAAAAGTTGCGCGCCGCGGCGAAATCGTCCCGCCACTCAAAAGAGCAGACCTTGTCCGCGAGCCGTTTTGCGAGCGCGGGCGTGCCGTCCCGTGAGCCGGTGTCCGCGATCACTATCTCGTCCGCGTACTCCCGCGCATTCGAAAGGCAGCGCCCGAGGGTGTCCTCCTCGTCGCGCACTATCATGCAAAGCGATATCCCCGTCCCCATCGCACCTCTCCTTCATTCCATCTATATGATGTAGTGAAGACGGGTGCCCGGCGGCGGGAGCCGAGGGTACATAACATTATGGAGGTGGAACATGATCTTCACGAGAACTTGCCCGCGTTGCGGGTGTTTCCCCTGCCGCTGCGGAGAAGGGGAGAGGGAGGAGCGCGGCTGCCGCTGCTGCGTGGGACCCACGGGACCCACCGGTCCGCGCGGTCCCGTCGGCGCTCAGGGCATACCCGGACCTACGGGTCCCACGGGTCCCACGGCGGTGACGGTGACCGTGGGGCAGACCATAACCGCGGACCCCGGCACTCCCGCGTCCGTCACCGAATCGGGCACCACCGACGCGGTGCTGACCTTCACCATCCCGAGAGGCGCGACGGGCGCAACGGGAGCCACGGGAGCCACCGGCGCGACGGGCGCGCAGGGCGTACAGGGTCCCCAAGGCGTACAGGGCGCGCAAGGCATCCAAGGCGCCACCGGTCCCGAAGGCCCGCAAGGCATACAGGGTCTGCAAGGCGATACGGGTGCGACGGGCGCCACGGGTCCCACCGGTCCCACGGGTCCGCAGGGAGCGCAGGGCACTCAGGGCATACAGGGCCTGCAAGGCGACACGGGCGCAACGGGCGCGACGGGTCCCACCGGTCCCACGGGTCCGCAGGGCGCGCAGGGTACTCAGGGCATACAGGGACTGCAAGGCGATACGGGCGCAACGGGCGCCACGGGTCCCACCGGACCCACGGGTCCTGCGGGCGCGCTGACTCCCGGCACGGCGGTGTCGGATGTGAGCACGAGCGCGAGCACCACGGACCTTGCCAATTCGCTGAACGAACTTCTGGCGTCGCTGAGGGCGGCGGGCGTCATCTCGACCTGACAAGGGCGGGGGAGCGGGGATGCCCGCTCCCTCTTTTTTTATTGCTCGCGTGCGTCACGCGCGCGGGCACCGAGGGTAATTTTTCTCTTTTCCGGCTTTCGGTTGACTTCGCAGGCGGGGGGTCTTATAATACATTCCGCAAATAAAGAGCACGACCGCTCGTAAGGTCGAATGCAAAGGAGTTTTTTATGTTTGTTACTCTCAAAGACGGAAGCAAGATCGAAGTCGAATCCGGGCTCACGGGGCTGGATATCGCGCGGCGCATCAGCGAAGGTCTGGCGCGCGCCGCGCTGGTCTGCCGCGTGGACGGCGTCCTTCGTTCGCTCGGCGAAAAGGTGGAGGAGGACTGCACTTTCGAAGTGCTGACCTTCGCGGACGAGGAGGGCAGGGCTGCCTATCGCCACACCTGCTCGCACATCCTCGCGCAGGCGGTCAAGAACATCTATCCCACCGTCAAGTTGGGCATAGGTCCCGCGGTCAAGGACGGGTTCTATTACGACTTCGATTTCCGCACCCCCATCACTCAGGCGGATTTCGAGAAGATAGAAGCCGAGATGAAGAGCATCATCAAGGCGGATTTCCCCATCGAGCGCAAGGAGCTCTCGAGGGCGGACGCGGAGAAGCTCATCCGCAAGATCAAGCAGCCTTACAAGCTCGAACTGCTCGCCGACATCCCCGAAGGCGAGACCATCTCCTTCTACACCCAGGGCGATTTCACCGACCTTTGCGCGGGTCCTCACCTCATGTCCACGGGCAAGGTGAAGTGCTTCAAGCTCACCGCGCTCACGGGCGCTTATTGGCGGGGCAGCGAGAAGAACAAGATGCTGACCAGGATCTACGGCACGGCTTTTGAAAAGAAGTCCGAGCTCGACGAGTATCTCGCCCGCATCGAAGAGGCGAAGAAGCGCGATCACAACAGGCTTGGGCGCGAGCTGGGGCTGTTCATGACCGACGAGAATATCGGTCAGGGACTGCCGCTCATCATGCCCAAGGGCGCTCGCATAATCCAGACCATGCAGAGGTTCGTGGAGGACGAGGAGGAGAGGAGAGGTTATCTGCTCACCCGCACCCCCATCATGTCCAAGAACA
>DVOE01000088.1 GCA_018713795.1 Candidatus Limadaptatus stercoripullorum | reverse complement strand
CTACTACCACACCCTGAAGGACAGCTACGACAATCTGGACAAGGGCTGTCTTGCGGATTGCTACGCGATAAGCGTGCGCTGCCTCGAGAAATTCGACGAGCGCTACGGCGAAGGAAAATGACATCGCATGAAAAAGGCTCCCCGCGCGGGAGCCTTTTTTGTTTTTCCGCACGCCGCGCCCGCCTGCGCGTCCACGCGCGGTATTGACAGCGGGGGAACGGTGGCATAGAATTTTTTTGTGAGCGTTTTCGCCCCGAGAGGAGAGTTATGGCAAACGACATCGGTTTCAAACACGACATAAGCCCCGAAGCGCTCGAGCTCGCGGCGGGCTATCCGCTCGCGGCGCACGCGGGCGACCTGGTCGACGCCGCCCGCGCCGAATTTTTTGGCGCGGCTCCGCATGTCTCCGTCATAGGCTGCGGGAAGATCGCGAGAGATGTTCTCCGCGTGCTGATGGCGGACAGTGTGCTGCCGGCGCGGGGAGGCGGGCTCGTCGCCGTGCGCTACACCGTCTGCGGCGGAGACGAGGAGAAAGAGAGCTACGAGCGGGGAGCGGGCGTCTACGATGCGTTTCTCGCTTACGAGGGGCTCCGGCGGGAGGACTATCTGCCGCTGCCGCCCGTGCCGTGGAAAATCGAGTTTGCTTCCGCCAAAGAGGCGGAGGACGCCGCAGAGCGCGCGGCGACGGAAGGAGCGGTCTCGGTCGCGGTGTACGCAGACGAGGACAGGGCGCTGAACGCCGCCGCGGCAGGGGAACTGCAGGCGCGCACGGGCGGCAGCGTCAAGGTGTTCGCGTTGGCGGAAAAAGCCGCTCCCGGCGTGGTATGTTTCGGCAGCGACGGCGGACGGGCGGAGGAATATCTGTGCCGTCTCGCCTACGACAGGCACAAGACCTATGCCGCCGAGTGGATGCCGGGGTGCACGGACGAGGAACTCACCGCGAGCGCGGAAAAGGAGATCGCCGCGATGAGTCCCGTCATCGCGGGATCCAATGTAATGGCGGCGCTCGGGCTCAGGACAAAACTTTTGCTTGCGGGCTTCGATCTCGCCCCTGCGGGGGGCGCGGGGGACGCCTCGCGGGAGTGGGAAGAGGCGTATTTCGCGGGCGATCCGCCGAGATACGGCGAGGGGACCCTGAACGGCAAACGCAAACTCGTCTACCGTAATGCCGACCTCGGAAAAGACGGACTGCGCGGGCGGCTGGCGCGTCAGGAGCATGACCGCTGGAATGCGTATATGTTCACCTGCGGGTTCCTGCCTTCCACGCGCGCCGCGATAGCGAGCGAGACCAAAGGCAAGGATATGGCGGGCGGACGGCACGGCAATCTCACCACATTCGAGGGGCTCGTCGAATTCCGCCGCATAGTCGCCGCCGCCTTTTCCAAGAGCGAGGAAGCGACGGATGTCATCCGCTACGACTACCAGCTCGCGGACGACGCGGCGTGGTTCGCGGCAAGAGCAGGGCTCGGGATAGTCCGCGCCGGCAGATAAAAGAGAAGGAGGGGGACATGCTCACCAAACGCGAACGCGCCGCCATCAAGTGCGCCGAGCGCCGCTACAACTTTTCGGAGCTCTTTCTTTTTCTCGTGTTCCGCCGCCCGCACAAGGGGCTGACGGTGCTTCGCGACATCCGCTACGGGGAAGGGAAACACGCGTTTTTTGATCTAGTCATCCCCGAAGGCGGAGGGCAGGGAAGCCCCGTCTTCGTCTACATCCACGGCGGCGGGTTCGTGTCGGGCAGGCGACATAACAGGCTATATTATTGCTACGAATGGGCAGATAAAGGCTATGTTTGTGCGAATATAGGCTATGACTACGCCCTCGACGCCGCCCACCCCGAACACCTTCGCGAGCTGTTTGCGGGGCTGGACAGAGCGCTCACGGAAGCGGAAAAGGCGGGCGCGGACACCTCGCGCGTCGTGGTCGCGGGAGACAGCGCGGGCGGCTACTTCACCGCCATGCTCGCCGCCGTCTCGACCCATCCCGAATTGTACGAGAAGTTCGGCATAGAGTTTTCAAGACAGGAGACTTTCCGTCCCGCCGCCTGCATCACGATCAGCGGGCTTTTCGATCCCGTGCGCGCCGTCGGGACGCGTTTCCCCGAGATGGCGCTGTTCACCCGCGCGCTGCTCGGCATGTCGCAAAAGGAGATAGACGAGGCAAAAGGCGACGAGGAGTTTGAGCGGTTTGTGTCCGCCGAACGCTACGCGGACGCCGCAATGCCGCCGTTCATGGTGGTGCGCTCCTCGGCGGACAGGCTTCGCTCGGAGTCCGAGAGCTTCGCGGCGGCGCTGACCGCAGCGGGCGTTCCCTGCCGCACCTTCCTCACAAAGGGCATCAACGGCGTGCACGCCGGCGCTCTCGCCTGCCGCCTCGCAAAGAGCGGCAGAGACTGCCTCGCCGCCGCCCTCGACTTCGCCGCTTGCGCCACGAGCGGACGGCTTTCCGCCGCCGAAAAGGGAGAGGATACCAATGACTGATAACAACAACACAAAAGACGATCGGAACAAGCTCTCGGCGGTATGGAACGCGGCGCCGAGCGGGATAGGTCTCGACGACAGGATCACCATCATCGAGAATTGGTCGTATGAAGCGCTGAAATATCTCCCGCCCTGGATCATGCCCGAGGCAATAGAAAGCGACGGCTACTATTTCGTCGCGCACAGCAGGGAGGACTTCAAGATCGTGTATACGGACATCTTGAGGCTTGAGTCCGTCGGCGTGGACATTTGGTACGACCGCGCCATGGAACCATCCAAGGATTGGCGCGAACTCGCAAAGCGAATGATGAACAGGCAGGAGTGCAAGGGCGTCATCGTTTACGGCACGGTGAACTCCATGGCGAGCAAGCCGGTGCAGGCCGAACTGCTCGTCGCCGATGAACTCGGCAAAAACATCATCTTCATCAACCACGGAGAAGATCTCAAAACAACCGCGGCGAAATATCTGTACGAGGAAGCGTGCAAGGACAAGGCAGCAAAGGAAGCAGAGGAGACTACCAAGGAAGACCGCAAACGCGTCAAGGCTTTCAAAGACTTGCTCACCCGCATAGGCAACGCGAACATCACCTACATCGATCTCGCCCACAGCGCCGCGCGCAAAAAAGAGCAGCTCGACGCAATCAAACCCGAGGAAGTGCTTATCTACGAGAGCATGTTTAAGTCGGCAAGCGTTGTCGGCGTCAAATATCTCGGGGTGAAGAGCGTGAAGATCCCCGAAAATGTGACGATAGATGGTAAAGAATATAATATGATTCAAATAGGCGCGTGTGCTTTCGCCAACTGCCGTGCTCTTGAGAAGATAGAGCTCCCCGAAACGCTCGAGCAGATAGGCGAACATGCGTTTTTCGGCTGCGCGAGTTTGACAAAAGTGCATCTCGGGAGGAATGTCTGGTATGTTGCCGAGAATGCGTTCGAAAACTGCGCGAAACTCGAGGATGTGACGATCGCAGATGACAACAAATATATAATCGTCGAAGACAGGGTATGCTACAGCTATCAATACGACGAAGATTCTCTAGGGATATTTTTCGTACCACGCGATTTGGAAGGCGATATCGCGCTTTTAGATGGCTTGAAGACCATCAAACGGGATGCTTTTTCATGGCGCATAGGAATCACCGCGGTCACTATCCCCGATAGCGTGACGAGCATAGGGAACTATGCCTTCTGTAATTGCACCTCACTCACCTCTGTCACCATCGGAAACGGCGTGACGAGCATAAGAGACTGTGCCTTCATGGACTGCGTCTCTCTTGAAGCCGTGTACATCACGGATATCGGGAAGTGGGCGGCGATAAGTTTTGACGACGCAGATGCCAATCCGGTGTTCTCTGCGGATTTGTATCTTAACGGCGAACTTGCCACCGAACTTGTCATTCCTGAGAGTGTGACGCGCATAGGGCAGTATGCCTTCATAGATTGCATCTCTCTCATCTCTGTCACGATCCCGAATACCGTGACGAATATAGAGAATTCTGCCTTCTGTGGGTGTACAGCTCTCACATCGATCTCCATCCCTGACAGCGTGACGAGCATAGAGGACTCTGCCTTCGGTTATTGCACCTCACTCACCTCTGTCACTATCCCGGACAGCGTGACGAGCATAGGGAGCGGTGCCTTCCGGGATTGCTCCTCTCTCATATCTGTCACCATCCCGAACAGCGTGACGAGCATAGGGGACTATGCCTTCGGTTATTGCACCTCACTCACCTCGATCACCATCCCGAACAGCGTGACGAGCATAGGGGACTGGGCCTTCCGGGGTTGCAACTCTCTCACCTCTGTCACCATCCCGAACAGCGTGACGAGCATAGGGGAGAATGCGTTTCGTTTTTGCCGGTCACTTCGGCATGTTACTTATTCAGGAACCGTAAGACAATGGAAAAAACTGACCGCGAAGTGTCCGGGGTGGGCGGCTGATTGTCCCTGCGAGGTGGTGAAATGCAAGGACGGAGAGGTGCCGCTGACGGCGGAGGACAGAGGCGCATAATGACGAATGTGCGGCGCGGAAGCGCAGGGGAGTAAAGTAAGAGTTTTGTAAGGATTTTGTCAAGCGGCGGTAAGAGCGGCGGAGTAGAGTGGAGATAAGGAGGAGACTCGTATGAAAGTCAAAGTGGCGCTCACGGGAGCAAGCGGCAACATGGGCAGCGAAGCATTGCGGCAGCTGCTGGAGCTTGAAGATGTCGAATTTGTGCGCATACTCGTGCTCGGCACGAGCGCGAAGGACCGCGCGTTCGGCGCGGCGGCGAAGAAGAATTACGGCGACCGCGTGCAGGTGGTGGAAGGCGACCTTGCCGTCAAGGCGGACTGCCGCGCGCTGGTGGAGGGCATGGACTATGTGTTCCATATCGGCGCGATAATCCCGCCTCTTTCCGACCACAAACCCAAGGCGACCGATCTTGCCAACCGCGTTGGCACCATGAACATGGTGGACAGCTGCATGGAGCAGGAGAAGCGCCCGAAGTTCGTCTACACTTCCACGGTGGCGGTGTACGGACACAGGAACTATCTGCACCCCTGGGGGCGGGTGGGCGATCCGCTGCTCCCGAGCGTCTACGATGTTTACGCGGCGAGCAAGGTCAAGGCGGAGCGCTATGTCATCGAGAGCGGGCTGGAATGGGCGGTCATCAGGCAGACGGCGATGCTGCACTACAACATGATGAAAGCCAACATGAGCGACGGGCTCATGTTCCATACCTGCGTGAATGTGCCCCTCGAATGGGTGTCCTCGCGCGACAGCGGACTGCTCGTAAAGAGGATAGTGGAACGCGACCTCGAGGGGAAAGCGGACGCGTTTTGGCGGCGCTGCTTCAACATCGGCGGCGGCGCGGAGAACCGCGTGACCGGCTACGACACTTACGAGATACTTCTCAACACTTTCGGCATCGAAATGGAGAAGGTCATGAAGCCGGGCTGGAACAGCATCCGCAACTTCCACGGACTGTGGTTCGCGGACGGTCCCGCGCTCAACGATCTGTTCGACTATCAGCACGATAGTTTCAAGGGTTTCTGCAACGAGATCCTGAAGCGCTTCCCCATCTACAAGGCGGCGGGCATAGTGCCTTCGGGGCTGATCTCCAAGTTCGCTTTCGAGAGGCTGCTCGGCACCGACAATTCCCCGCTCGAATGGGTGAAGGCGGGCGACGAGGGCAGGGTGCGCGCCTTCTTCGGCAGTCGCGATAACCTCGAGTGCCTGCCCGACAGCTGGGAGGGCTTCCCCGTGCTCGCCAAGGGCGAGATAGCGGACGGCAATGTGGACTACGACGCCATGCGCGACATCAAGAATGTCAAAAAGATGGGCTATCTCCTCTCGCACGGCTACGACGAGAGCAAACCCGACAGCGAACTCGACCTCGCGGATATGCGCGACGCCGCCGCGTTCAGGGGCGGGGAGTGCCTCTCCGAGAGCATGACCAAGGGCGACCTCTACACCCCGCTCACCTGGCGCTGCCACGACGGACACGAGTTCGTCGCGCGCCCGTACACCGTGCTCAAAGCCGGGCATTGGTGCCCCGATTGCTGCCAGCCCGAGCCTTGGGATTTCGACCGCCTCTCGAAATTTATGCCGTTTTTCGCTCAAGTGTGGTATGATAGTCATGCAAGGGAGGAGAACACGGAGTACTTCACCAACGGAAGAAAGGCTCTGTACAGACGATTCAAATGAAAAAGGCGGCATTCTACTCGTTTTCGGCGACGGGCAACACGAAGCGTATCTGCGATCTGTTCGCGGATGAGCTTCGGGCGCTCGGCTACGAGACGGAATACATACCGGTGAGGCGCGGCGCGGTCTATCCCGCTCTCGCGGAGTACGACCTCGTCTTCCTCGCCTATCCCGTCCACGGTTTTGCCGCTCCGCGTATAATGCTCGACCTCGCGGCGGGCTTCCCCGAAGGGAGCTCCGCCTACTACATAATCAAGACCAGCGGCGAACCGCTCAGCGCCAACGACGCCTCTTCCGAGGTGCTCCGCCGCAAGATGAAGGCGAAGGGCTATGTCTTCAAAGGCGAGTTCCATTATGTGATGCCTTACAACATGCTCTTCCGCCATTCGGACAAGATGGTGGCTCTGATGTGGCGCGCCGCGCTCAACACCGTGCCCGCCGACGCCGCGCTCGCGGCTCGCGGAGAGGAGAAGATCCCGGAGGTGTCCGCCCGCGCAAAACTCATCCGCGCGTCGCTCGCCTTCGAGCACGGCGGGATGCGTATCCTCGGGCTGTTCTTCGGGGTGGACAGGAAAAAGTGCACTTCCTGCGGCAGGTGCGTAAAACTCTGTCCCGAGCAGAACATAACCATGGACGAGAACGGGAAGGTGAAGTTCGGAAGGCATTGCATGGGCTGCGCCGCCTGCTCCTTCCACTGTCCCACGGACGCCATCAGGATAGGCGCGATGAACCGCTACAAGGTCAACGGTCCCTACACTTTCTCGTCGGATATCGACGGGCTGACTCAAAAGGATGTGTGCGATTACTGCCACGAGGATTATATCCGCTATTTCGCGGCGCACGGCATAGACCTGCCCGCGGAGGAGGGTGAAAAGATATGAGAAAGATACTTATCGCGGAAGACAACACCGAGCTCAGCGACATGATGCGCAATTATCTCATCAAAGCCGGGCACTCCGTCTATCAGGCGTTCAACGGCGCGCAGGCGCTGGAGTACGCGCGGAGCATGCAGCCCGATCTGGTGCTCCTCGACATAATGATGCCCGTCGTGGACGGCTACGAGGTGTGCGCGGAGCTTCGCCGCTCCATGAGCATCCCCGTCATCGTCGTGTCCGCGATAGTCGGCGAGGACGAGAAACTCCGCATGTTCGAGCTCGGCGCCGACGACTATATCACCAAACCCTTCTCCTTCAAGGAGATGGTGGGCAGAGTGAACGCGCAGCTTCGCCGCTACTACGAGTTCAACACCAAGGACAAGGCGGAGCGCGAATACGGCGATCTGTCCGTGTCATCCACCCGCCACGAGGTCAAGGTCAAGGACGAGATCGTGCCGCTCACCGCAAAGGAGTTCGCCCTTCTCGATGTGCTCACCCGCCATCCCAATCAGCTGTTCGGCAAGAGGCAGCTCATAGACCTCGTCTGGGGCTATGACGATTACATAGACGAGAACACCGTCGCGGTGACGGTGGCGAGACTTCGCGACAAGCTCGGCAAGTACGGGATCAACAATGTGGTCACCGTGTGGGGGCTTGGCTACAAGTGGCAGGACTGAGAAATGTGCGCAAAGCGGTCTGACGGCAAGAAGATCGGATATGTCCTCGCAGCGACGCAGGCGCTGTGCGAGGGCGACACCGCGACCCCCATCCAGGAGCGCGGCGGTCCCGGTCAGAAAAAGGTGCTTCGCAGCCTCGAAGAGCTCAGGCAGAATATGCTCGAGAGAGAGATGCGCGAGGCGAAGATGGTGGAGCAGAACAAGCTCGCCATCGCTTCCGTCGCGCACGATATCAAGACTCCGCTCGCGCTCATCGCGGGCTACACCGAATGTCTCGGCGACGGCATGGACGACAAGGATTATCTCGAGCTGATAGGTGAAAAGATAACCCAGATCAACGATCTTGTCCTGAAACTCGTCGACACCTCCCAGCAGGAGATAAACGAAATCCCGAAGCTTCGCGATCTCGTGGACGCGAGGTATTTTTTTACGAGCGCGCTCGAGAAGTTCGCCGATCTCGCCGCCGCAAAGAACATCACTTACAAGGTGCGCCGCGTCCCCGCCGCCAAGATCTATGTCAACCGGCAGGACATGGAACGCCTGCTCCAGAACCTCGTCACCAACGCCATCAAGTACACCGAGGACGGCGGCAAGGTCGTGGTGTCCTTCAAGAGGTGGGGCAAGATGCTCCTCGTCTCGGTGAAGGACAACGGCAGGGGGATAAAGAAGCGCAATCTTCCCTATGTCTTTGACAAGTTCTTCATGGAAGACTCCTCGCGCACCGACTCCAAGAGCTCGGGACTTGGGCTCTATATAGCAAAAGACATAGCAAAAAAGCACGGCGGAGACATCACCGTCAAGAGCAAGGAGGGGAAGGGCTCCTGCTTCACGCTGTCCGTCCCCGAGGTCGCGGATCAGGGCAAACTCGTTCAGAAGTTCGAGGCGCTCCCGCTGCCCGTCAAACTCATCCTTTTGCTGTGCTTCGGCTGGGTGCTGTCCTGGGCGCTCAGGATGGCGCGCGTCGCCGAGACCAAGAAGATCTCCACGCTGCTCATAGGTCTGTTCTCGCTGCCGTTCTTCATGTTCATGGCGGCGGCGGACTTCATAAGCGAGCTGGTGTACAACAGGATGACTCTCGCGATAGACTGATATGGCGACTTTTGACACCAAACCGCCCCTGCAACTGCTCAAGGTGGCGGAAAAGAGGACGCACTGCCCGGGGCTTGTCACCTTCGTCTTCCGTTCGGGGACGGACGAGCCTCTCGCTCCCGCAAGGGCGGGGCAGTACATAGCGCTCACGGGCGAGTTCGACGGCAGCCGCGTCACCCGCGCCTACACCCTCGCTTCCTCTCCCCGCGAGACGGATAAGGAGGGAGTCTACATCGTCACCGTAAAAAAGGCGGGCGTGCTCTCGGGGTGGCTCACCGACCGGACCGAGGTCGGCGGCAAAGTGCTCGCGGGCGTCCCGCTCGGCGACTTTGTCTACGACGAGGAGCGCGACGAGAGCCATATCGTCGGCGTGGCGGGCGGAGCGGGCATAACCGCGCTCCTCTCGCTCGCAAAGGCGTCCTCGGACGGCGCGCCGTACACGATGACCCTCTTTTATGCGGTGGACGACTCCCGCGAATTTCTCTTCGACGAGGAGCTCGCGGTGCTCGATCCCTCGCGGGTGAAGGTGGTGCGCATCGCCGCGGACGGAGTGCGGAAAGACGCCGAAAAAGGGTTTTTCCGTGCCGAACTGTTAGATAAACATGTGGATCGTGCGTTCACGCTGTTCATGTGCGGCGGCGACGCCTTCTATGAAAGCGTGGAAAGAGAGGCGTCCCTGAGCCCGTTTTTGAGGGGCGTGCGCCGTTCCCCCAACGGGGTGACCGACCGCGCCGCGGAGCCGTCCGCCGTGCACACGCTGACCGTGATAGAGGACGGCGGCGGGAGCGAGTCTGTGCCCGCGAGGGACAACGAGACGGTCATGGCTGCGCTCGAACGCGCGGGGCTCAAAGTGCGCTCCGCCTGTCACACGGGCAGATGCGGGTGGTGCAAGAGCCTCGTGCTCGCGGGGGAGTACACCGTCGAAGAGCGGCACGACACGCGCTCGGAGGAAGATAGGCGGGAGGGGAGGATATGCCTCTGCTGCACCTATCCCGACGGCGACATGACCGTCGTAGTGCCGCGTGCGCTGCCGCCCGCCCACGCAAAATAACAAAGGATATCCCGCTCGCGGGAGAATATACGAGGGGAGGAGGATATGAAGATACTGTTTGTGTGTTCGAGCAATGTGTGCCGCAGCCCGTTTGCCGAATTCGTGTTCAGACGGCTGGTGGAACAGAGTCCCGTGCTGTCCAAGGTGGGGATCGAGGTGGGATCGTCCGCGGTGTTCAACCGCAGCAAGGTCATCTACCCCAAGGCCGTGGTGAGCCTTGAGCGCGAGGGGTTCCCAAAGGAACAGATCCTCGCCCACAAGCCCGCCTACAAGAGCACGGATAAGCAGCGGTTCGAGGAAGCGGATGTCATCATCGGCATGGGCAGGCTGCACCGTCTGCTCACGCCGCGTAAGTACCGCGACAAGTTCGTGACGCTGTCCGAGGCGGCGACGGGCAAGTATGTGCCCATCCCCGACCCCTTCCTTTACACTTCGCAGAACGACTACGACAGAGTGATGAGCGTGATAAAGAAGTACCTCACCCTGTACGCCGAGAAGTTGGAGAGGCAGTTCGCGGGCGAGGCGGGAGCCCCTGCGGAAGAAGAGAGCGAGAAGTGAAAAACGCCGCGGGAAGTCCCGCGGCGTTTTCTCCGTTTGTTGCGGTGCGGAAAGGATTTCCGCACATGCCCGTCATCTGCGGGCGATCCAGAAGAGTGCCTGACTGATTCGGCTTGCGGTATTTTTGCCGGTTGCAGCAGGCATTATTTGCTTACTGTTTTTCATATGACACCTCCTGATGAGAATTTGTTGTCTTATTTCCGCTCATATGATAGTATTCCCTTGTGAAACGCGCATTAAAATTCCGCGAATGATATTCTCATTTGTTGCGGTGTTACGACGCGTTTCGGGGAGGTAGACATGCTTGCCGGATACGAACTCAACAGAGAACGCGACGAGGAGCTTTTCTGCTCCGCCGCCTGTGACAATGTCTGTCCCGTGCATTTCCACCGCAAGGTGGAGGTCATGTATGTGCTCTCGGGGAGCAAGACGCTGACCGCCGCGGGCAAGGAACTCACTCTCGGCGCGGACAGCATTTTCTTTGCCAACAGCTACGAGATGCATGGCTATGCCGAAAGTCCGGGGAGCACCCAGACGGTCATCGTATTCCCCAACAGGATGCTCGGCGACTACTACGCGGTGTTCGGCGAGAAGATGCCGCTCGGGAGCGTGGTGACGGACGCGGAGTTCTGCCGCTCGCTGCTGCCCGATTTCGAGGCTCTCGCGGGCGGGGAGTGCAATCCGCTGCTCAAAAAGGCGCATTGCGACTTCATCCTCGGCAGTCTCATGGACAAGCTCGGCTACACGGACGGCGTCAAGGAGAGGCAGAGTTTTGTGGACGAGCTGCTCGCCTACATCAACGAGAACTACGCCGAAGATATCACCCTTTCGTCCATGGCGGAGCACTTCGGTTACAGCAAATACTATTTCTCGCGGATGTTCAACGCCGCTCTCGGCACTTCGCTCACCGACTATGTGTCGGCGGTGAGGATGATGCGCGCGCTGGATCTCATGCGCCGCACGGGCTGCACGGTCTCGG
This sequence comes from Candidatus Limadaptatus stercoripullorum, assembly GCA_018713795.1. Classification (GTDB taxonomy): domain Bacteria; phylum Bacillota; class Clostridia; order Christensenellales; family CAG-917; genus Limadaptatus; species Limadaptatus stercoripullorum. The sequence continues at coordinate 37,545 of DVOE01000088.1, read as the reverse complement.
AGGCGGCTTCGGAGAGCGGTTTCAACAGCCTGCCCACCTTCTACCGCGTGCTCAAAAAGAACTATGTCTACAAGGCGGTCAAAGACCTGCTTTAATGGGGCGCTCCCGCGCTTGACAAACGGGGAGGGCTGCTGTAAAACCGTTTAGGGGGAAAGAAGGAGAGCGTTATGCTCATAGATTTTCACGCACACATATTCGCCGACGCGCTGGCTCCGCGCGCCCGCGCCGTGCTCATGGAAAACTCGCACGGCGCCTACACCCACTGCACGGACATGACCCTCGGCGGCCTCACCGCCTATATGGACGCGCACGGCGTGGACAAGTCCGTCGTGCTCCCCATCGTCACCAAACAGCGCCAGACCGAGACCATCAACAAGTGGGCGGCGAGCATAAACGACGGTGAGAAGATAGTCGCTTTCGGCGGCATCTTCCCGCATACGGACGACTACAAACGCGACATCGATCTCGTGGTCTCGCTCGGGCTCAAAGGCATAAAGCTGCACCCCGAATATCAGGAGTTCGTCGCCGACGAGAAGGAGCTGTTCCCCGTCTACGAATACGCCCTGGACAAGGGGCTTATCATCGTGTGGCACGCGGGCTACGATCCCATCGGCACTCCGCCGTACAGGAGCGACCCGTTCATGTTCGCGCGCATAGCGGGCGCCTTCCCCGGCTGCGGGGACCGGCTCGTCGCGGCGCACCTCGGCGGGCAGTCGCAGTGGGAGGATGTCTACGACACCCTCGCGGGCAGGGAGATAATGCTGGACACCTCCATGGCGTCCAAGTACTGCCCCCAGGGCCTCTTTGAAGCCATCGTCGAAAAACACGGCGCGGACAGAGTGCTGTTCGCCTCGGATTCGCCATGGAGCGACGCGGCGGAAGAGAAGGCGCGCCTCGAGACCTATTCCTTCACCGCCGAGGAGAAGGAGATGATCTTCCACGCGAACGCCGAGAGGGTGCTCGGGATAAAGAGATGAGTTTTTACGATAAAGTTTATGAAGCCGTCTGCCGCGTGCCTGCGGGCAAAGTCGCGACTTACGGGCAGATCGCCGCTATGTGCGGCTCGCCGCGCGCTTCCCGCGCGGTGGGGTACGCCCTGCACATGAACCCCCGTCCCGGCGTCATACCCTGCCACCGCATCGTGAACAGGGAAGGGCGGCTGGCTCCCGCGTTCGCCTTCGGCGGCATAGACGCGCAGGCGTCGCTTCTCCGCGCGGAGGGCGTCGAGGTCGAAGGGAACGCCGTCGACCTTCAAAGATATCTCTTCCGCGGCGAATAACATTCCCGCAAGTTTCGTCCGCGCAAAAGCGCGGAAAAGGATCGCTCCGAGGAGAGAGCGGTCCCGAAGACAAAGGATAAAAAAAGACCGCGCCGTTCGGCGCGGTCTTCGCATTCTCGTGTCGGATATCAATCAGAGATCTTTTTCGGCAAAACCGGTGCGGGCGCAATATGCCGCGCGCATGGCGATCTCGTCGTTGAGAGCAAGTCCCGCCAGCCAGTCGAAACCCTGCTCGCCCGAGAAGTCGTAGATGTACTGCACGGTGATGGTGCCGCTCTCATCGGTGCAGGAGACTTCGGTGACCTTGCCGCTTCCGTCGGTGACCAGCATGGCGGTGCCGCGTGCGGAGCCGTCCGTGCTTTGGATGTTGAATTCGATGGTGTACTCGTACTTGGTGACTTCCTTGCCGCGGATGTAGCGCAGAGCGGAGGTGATCCTGGGGTTGCCGCTGCCGAGCGCCGCGCGGAATTCGGTCATCGCCTCGCCGGGCTTAATGGCGTTGAATATGTCGGTGGCGTCCACGCCGACCATATCGTATTTCGTGCGGAGCTCGTTCGCCCAAGAGTTGCTTTCGGAGAAAGCGTAGTTGTACACGAGCTCGCCGCCGGCGCTGACGAGGGTGGAGCCGAGCATCGCGGTAATGCCGCTGCCTGCCGCCGCCCTTATGCGGCGGCTGCCGTCCTCGCGCGTCTCGTCGGCGTAGACATCGCGACCGTCTGCGCCGCGGTCGATCATGTAGACTTCGGCGGAGTAAGTGCCGCTCTCGCTCGTGCGGGTCACGCGGTAGTGCAGGAAATCCTCGAAAGGCTCATTGGCGATGATTTTGTTGAGGTCCTCGACGGTCGCCGAGATCTTTTCGGACTTCTCCACGGGATCGCAGGCGACGAGCGCGACGGCGAACGCCGCCACGAGCAGACAGGTGAGTGCTATCGCTAGTATCTTTTTCATATCTCTCCGTATACCGCGCCGTCCGGTGCGTGAGGCAGGGGCGCAGTTATCCGCCGCTTCCGGCGGAGCAGAATCAATCGTAACACACCCGCCCGCAAAAGACAACAAAATTACGCGCGCCCGCGCGTGCGCGCTTGAGCGCCTGACCCGTGTGTATTAAACGCGACAGCTGTTTTGTTTACACGCTCAAAGCGGCTTTTTTAAGGCGCGGAACTTAATTTTAATGCTACACTTGTGGCTTAATTGACGAAAACGCTGAAGCGTATTATTATTGACATGTGTTCCGATAACGACGGACATGGCGACGCGGGCGGCGTCACGCCCGCAAAAAAGCAAGTGCCGCGCGCCGCGCGGCGGGGAGGCAGGATGCAGCAGAAAGAGGATCTCAGGATAGTCCGCACGCGCAAGCTACTCAGCGCGACGCTGCTCGAGATGATGGAGGAGCAGTCCATCGAGAAGATCAGCGTCATCGACCTGTGCACGCGCGCGATGGTCAACCGCGCGACATTCTACGCGCATTTCGAGGACAAATATCATCTGCTGTCCTTTGCGCTCGAGGAGCTCAAGGACAAGATCTACGCCAAGTTCACAAAGGAATTTTACGCCGAGTCGCCGCGCGATGTCATCCGCAGCGTCACTTTCATGGCGGTCTCTTACCTTGCGGACAAGCAGAGCGATATCGCGCGCGTGGTCAAGTTCAACCGCAACGAGCGGGTGGTGCACACCCTCACCGAGTCGCTGGCGCAGTCCATCAAATATCAGCTCGGGAAGGTGCGCGACAGGTATCCCTCCGAAGTGCCCGCGCAGATGACCGCGATGTGCTATGCGGGAGCGATGGTCAGCCTGCTCATATGGCTGCTGGACACGCCGTCCGCGCTCGCGGACCCCATGCTCGGCGAAAAGCTGGACGCGCTCATCGCCGAGAACCTGAGATAGGAGGAAGGATATGGCGCGGATATGTCTGAAGGGCGGACTTGTCGCCGACGGCGGCACGCGCAGCGTGTACGCCGCCGATGTCCTGGTCGCGGACGGCAAGATCGTCGCGGTGGGCGAAGGGCTGCTCGGCGACGCGGAGATCGATGTCCGCGGGCTGATAGTCACGGCGGGGTTCGCGGACGCGCATGTGCATATAGAGTCGGGCATGATCCTTCCGCCCGCCTTCGGGGAAGCGGTGCTGCCGCACGGCACCACCGTGCTCGTCACCGACCCGCACGAAGTCGTGAATGTGGCGGGCGCGAAAGGGCTCGGGGAATACCTCGACCTCGCCGCCGCTTCGCCCGCGGATGTCTATACGGCGCTGCCGTCGAGCGTCCCCGCTACCCCTCTCGACACCAACGGAGCGGGGAAGTTCCTCGCGGAGGACATGCGTCCGTTCATGTCCCGCCCCGATGTGGTGGGGCTCGGGGAAGTCATGTGCTTCTACGACGCGGCGGCGGGCGAAAAGGAGATCGCGGACAAGATCGCGCTCGCGAGAGCCGCGGGGAAAGCCGTGGACGGACATACGGCGGGAATGCCCGCAGAGCTTACGGACGCCTATGTCGCGGCGGGCGTGCAGAACAACCACGAATGCACGAGCGAAGAGGAGCTCCTCAGGCTGTACCGCGCAGGCATGAACATATATATCCGCGAGGGGAGCGCCGCGCATAACGCGGGGGTGCTGCTCCGCGCCGTAAAAAAACACGGGCTGGACACGGGCAGGTTCGCCTTCTGCACGGACGACAAACACCTCTCGTCCATAGCCGCCGAAGGGCACATCGACACCATCGTGCGCATGGCGCTTCGCGAAGGTTTCGGCTGGGGAGACACGGCGGCGATGGCGTCGGCGAACGCCGCGCGGTTTTACAAGCTCGGCGGCAAAGGCAGACCCGCGGTCGGCTACGACGCCGACCTTGTCGTGCTTACGCAGGACGCCTCCGAAGTGCGCCTCGTGATGAAGGGCGGCGAGATAGTCGCAAAAGACGGAAAAGCGGTGATGAACGGCGCAAAACGGGCATATAAACTGCCTGTTTTTGAAAATACCGTCAAGCTGCCCGAGCTCTCCGAGGAGATGTTCGAGGTGCCCGAAAGACTGCGCGGAGTGGCGATGGGACTCACCGACGGCGAGCTTCTCACCACCCTCGAAAAGGCGGACGACCGGGGAGCCCTGTGCCTGCTCGCGACCATAGAGCGCCACGGGAAAAACGGTGGTCATGCGGTGTGTCTGCTCAAAAATTACGGGCTCGAGAGAGGCGCGGTCGCGACCAGCGTTTCGCACGATTCGCACAATGTCGTGTGCGCGGGGAAGGACGCCCGCGATATGATCGTCGCCTGCAGGAGGCTGTCGCAGATCGGCGGCGGATATGTCATCGCGGAGGGCGGCAGGGTGGTGGACGAACTGCCGCTTCCCGCCTACGGACTCATGGCTCTCGGAGGGGCGGAGGAGACGGCGGCGGCGATCGCACGCACGGCGGAGAGCGCGCACGCTCTCGGAGTCGGGCGGGGCATAGACCCGTTCACCACGCTCTCTTTCGTGGCGCTTCCCGTCATCCCGAGACTGCGCCTTTTGGACACCGGGCTTTACGACACCGAGACGCGCTCCTTCCTCTGAGCGCAAGCGCGGGAACAAAAAAAACGCGGCGTCGCCGCGTTTTTTGTTTGCCCGGATGCCGCTCAGCCTTTCAGCCTTTCGACGGCTTTGAAGGCGCCCGCGACTATGACATGGTCGCCGCTCTCGAAGATGTAGTCGGTGGGAGCGAAGACGGCGCTGGAGTCCCCCTTCTTGACGGCGAGGACATTGAGATTGTAGGCGCGCCTGATGTCGGCGGAGACCACATCCTTGCCCACCCATTCGCCGGGGACCTTGACCTCGAACACGCCGTAGTCGGCGCCGAGTTTGATGAAGTCGAAGATGTTGTCGGCGTTATATTTGACCGCCGCCTTGATCGCCATGTCCATCTGCGGATAGATGACCTCGTCCGCGCCGTTGCGGAGCAGGAACTTGCTCTGGATCTCGCTGCCCGACACGGAGACGACATGTTTTGCGCCCATGTCTTTTAGGAGCGCGGTGACCTCGAGGGAGGGCTGGAAGCTCTTGCCCATGGTCACGAAGCAGATGTCGAAGTTGTCCACGCCTATCTCTTCGAGCACTTCTTCGCGGCTGCAATCACCGATCATGGCGTCCACGAAGTGCGGGGAGAGGCGGTTGATGAGCTCTTCGTCCTTGTCGACGATCATGACCTGATTGCCGAGGTCGGACAGTTTTTTGGCAAGATAGGTGCCGAATCTTCCCATTCCGATGACGAGTATGGATTTCATGGTTCTCCTTTATGAGGCGGCGAGCGCCGTCAGCCGATGAGTATCTTTTCGGTCGGCCGTTTTGTGAGAGGTTTGACTTTGCTCTCCATCATGGCGGTGGCGAGGGTGAGCACCCCGAGCCTGCCCGCGTACATGAGCAGCGATATGATGAACTCCGAGCCCTTGGAGAGCAGGGGAGTTATGCCCGTGGTAAGTCCGACCGTGCCTATCGCAGACACGCATTCGAAGGCGACATCCAGCACTCCGAAAGGCTCTATCGCGCAGATGATCATGGTGGCGGCGAGCACTATGAACAGATAGATGGTGAACAGCGCCATCGCCTGTTTTGCGAGGGAGAGGTCGAGCGAGCGTTTGCCGATGACGATCTCCTTTTGGTTGCGCATGGACGAGTAGAGCGAGAAGAGGATGACCACGAGGGTGGTGACCTTGATGCCGCCCGCCGTCGAACCGCTGTTGCCGCCTATGAACATGAGGATCATGATGAGCAGCTTGCTGCTGTCGGTGAGCGCGGCGATGTCCACGGTGTTGAATCCCGCCGTCCTCGGGGTGACCGCCTGGAAGAAGCAGATGAGGAAGCGCTCCCACGCGCTCTTGCCCGCGAGGATCTCGGTGTTGTGCTCGAACAGGAAGAGGAGCAGGGTGGGCAGGAAGACGATGATGACGCTCGCGCACAGCACTATGCGGGTGTGCAGGCGGAACCTGCGGTAGCGGAAGCGCTTATCCCAGATGTCGCTCCACACGACATAGCCCATGCCGCCGACCAGGATGAGCCCGCAGATGGTGAAGTTGACTATGGCGTTGCCGCTGTAAGCGGTGAGGGAGGCGAAGGGGTTCTGAGCGGTGCCGAGGATGTCGAAACCGGCGTTGCAGAACGCGGACACCGAATGGAAGAGCGCCATGCCTATGCCCATGCCCGCGCCGTAGTCACGGCAGAAGGGTATGGCGAGCAACGCCGCGCCTATGAGTTCCACCGAGAAAGTGAAGATGAGTATGCGCTTGACGAGTCGGACGATGCCGCCCTTTGAGAATGCGCCCGCGGACTGCTCGAGCAGAGTGCGTTCGTAAAGTCCTATCCTGCGTCCGAGCGCGAAGGAGAACAGCGTGACGAAGGTCATGAACCCCAAGCCGCCTATCTGGATGAGCAGGATGATGACGATTATGCCGAAGGCGTTCCAATGCACGGCGGTGGGCACCGCGATGAGTCCGGTCACGCAGGTGGCGGAAGTGGCGGTGAGCAGCGCGTCGAAGAAATCCGTCCATTCTCCGCTTCTCGAGGAGATGGGGAGCGCGAGCAGGAAGGTGCCGAAAAGGATAATGCCGAAATAGCCGATCGCAAGTATCTGCGCCGTGGAAAGTTTGCGGGGCTTGCGTCCGCTCGGCGATCTGCCGTCCTGTGGGCGGCTTTGCCCCGCTTCCCGGGGCGAGAGAGTAGGTCGACTTTCTGTCATATTCCGTTCAGCGGCGACGCTTCGCCGCATGGGTACAGTCTATCATATGTTTTTCGCCGGCACAACAAAATCAGCCCAACAAAATCCCCGCACCGTTCGCGATGCGAGAGAGCGCGGGGATATGATCGCTGTCCGTTATATTATTCGGCGTCGGCGTTCGCCTCGGTCTTAGCCTTTGCGGTCTCCGTCTTTTCGGCGGCGGCAGCCTGGGCTTTGAGCAGGGCGCGGATGTCCTTCAGGATGTCGTCGGTGGTCTCGACGGCAGCGGCTTCCGCGGCGGCTTTGGCTTCCTCTTCCGCCTTCTTGGCGGCGGCGCGCTCGGCGAGGATCGCCTTGATCTCCTTGCGGCTCTTGCCCTGCTTCTTGAGCTCTTCATACTCCTCGGAGGAGAGCAGTTCCGCTTCGCTCTTCATGGCGCCGAAGCCCTTCCGGACGGAGGTGATCGCCTTCAGGATGAAGAAGAGCACGAGTGCGGTGAGCAGGAAGGTGATGATCGCCATGATCACCGCGCCCCAGTCGATGTAGACGGACTTGGTGAGATCGGCGGCGGCTTCCGCGCATTTCAGCCCGTTGGCGTCGCGCGGGACGAGCATGGTGATGAGCCCGGACATGTCGCCTATGGGGATCCAGTTGATGAGCGGCTTGAGTATGCTGTTGACGAGCGCGTTCACGATGGCGGTGAACGCGGCGCCGATGATCATACCGACTGCCAGCCCCATGACATTGCCACGGGTGATGAATTCCTTGAATTCGCTGAAGATCTTGGGTTTTTTCATGATATCCTCCCGAGTCGTATTTCTCGCGGGCGACGCCCGCGCCTTTGGCTTTCTCGTTTGCTCGGGCATTGTAGCGCGCCCGCGCGAAAAAATAAAGCGTTTTGACATGCAATTTTTTCTTTGCCGCTCTCGGCTCCCGTCGCGGCGGCGGAAAACCCTTTGCCGGGTGAGTTTTTTGCGCGAAAATTTCAAGTCACCGCTTGACAGCGCGGCGCGGCGGTGATAGCATTTGCTCGCTAGGGGTGCCGAAAGGCTGAGATCATACCCTCCAAACTTGTGAGTTAATCCTCGCGTAAGGAAGCAATGAGATCGACTGTTTTTATGTGCCCCGGCTGTTATTCCGGGGTTTTCTTTTGCCCCGTAAAACGGGAGGTAACAATGCTCTTCACGACCAAACTTTCCGCCGAAGTGGATGTCGGCGACCTCACCGACGGTCAGCTCGGCGATTATCTCGACAGTCTCGGGGCGACGGACGCCGCGGATGAGAAACTCGGCCGTTTCTTCGACGCGCTCGTCGGGGAGATGGGCAACGCGCTGCTTTACACCGCCATCGCTCTCATCCTCGGCTTCGCGCTCGTGGGCGTCCTGCTTTACAAGTTCAGGCGGGACAGACTGCGCGATCTTGCCAAGATCGGCATAGGCACCGTGCTCGGCGTCGCGCTCATCGCGACCGCGCTGTTCTTTGCGGCGGAATTCTACGAGATAAATTACAGCGGCGGCACCATGTCCTATTTCCCCGCCATACTCGCGCTCGTGCTCATAGCGCTCATCGGCGCCTGCCTCATGGGTCTGGCTTCGCTGTTCAACAAGTTCCTCGTCAAGGTGGCTGCCGTCGTGACGGGGCTCGGGATGCTCGGCGGATTCATTGCCCTCATGGTGCTGCTCACCAAGAGCTACAATGAGATCTACGCCGCCGACGGGTACTACTCCGAGTATCTCGAACAGAACGGGCTCATCATCGGCGTGGTGGTCATGCTCGTCCTCATCATAGGCATCTACGCCCTCGGCAAAAAGAGACAGGTCAACGACACCAAGTCGGTGGTCTACGGCGCGATCGCCATCGCCATGTCCTTCGCGCTCTCTTACGCCCGACTGTTCAAACTGCCGCAGGGCGGCTCGGTCACTTTTGCCAGCCTCTTGCCGCTCATGATCTACTGCGCCATGTTCGGCACCCGCCGCGGCGTCACCGTCTGCGTGATCTACGGTTTCCTGCAGGCGCTCCAGGACACCTGGATCGTGCACCCGCTGCAGTTCCTGCTCGACTATCCGCTCGCCTTCGGTCTCATCTCGGCGACGGGCATATTCTTCGAGCGCACCCCGCTCAAAAAGAACAAGATAGCCGCCTTCGTGGTGGGCGCGATCATCGCCGTCCTGCTGCGCTACGCCTGCCATGTGCTCTCCGGCGTGTTCGCCTTCGGCGCGGACGCGGTGGAGTACGGCTACGCGGGCAAGCTGCTGCTTTACTCGGTGGCGTACAACTCCTTCACCATGGTCGACCTCGCCATCGACCTCGTCGCGGGCATATTCCTGCTGCTGTCCCCCTCCTTCAGGAGGCAGATGGACATCTCCATGCAGACCCGCGCGGTCGTTGAGAACGGCGAGATCTACATCGACGACGCGCCCGAAACGGACGAGATCGAGGAGATCGAAGAAAAGAGCGAGAACGCTCCCGCGGAGGACGCCGTCCGCGACGCCGAATAAGTCCGCAAGAACGGTGACGCGGGGCTGGTCCCCGCGCTCCTCGTTTCCTTGTCGCCCCTCCGCTCCGGCGGAGGGGCCCCCCCCCATAAAAAGAAGCCCGCCCCCGTGAGGGAGCGGGCTTTTTATGCCTGCGTGTGCGCGTCATGCGTGCGCGTCCACAATAAGGAAAGCCGTCCCCCGCACCACGCGGAGCGACACGCTCTCCGCCGCGGAGACATTGGATATCCCGCGGGTGTCGGCGGGGGTGAGGGTGAGATCGTCGAGGGGATATTCCGTCCCCTTCGCGTCGGTTATCACCGCGCTGCCGCCGTGCGGGACGACCGAGAAGGTCACGCCGCGCCCCGTTCGGAGTTCGAAAAGGGGAGTGAGCGCGGCGGAAAGTCCGTGGATGACGCAGTCTCCCTCCACCGCCTTGCAGCGCATCCCGAGATCGAGCGCCAGGTGCATGACGGCGAGATTGCCGAGGGTGTGGTCGTATCTCCCGCCGGTCACGCCGTAAAAGACGATCTCGTCCGCCCTCTTTTCGCGGGCGAAATGGACGGCGGATTCGCCGTCCGTGAAATTTTTGTGCGAGTCGTGGGACAGCACGGGGACATCCGAGGGGAACCCGCCCGCCGAGTCGCCGTCGCCCACGAACAGGTCGGGGCGCACGGGGCAGGAGGAATAAGCCCCGTCGCAGCAGATGACGAAGTCCGCAGGTTCGGGCGGGGCGAAGGGCAGTCCGCAGTTGAGATATATCGCCGCTTTCACTCCTCGCTGTCCTCCTCGCTCTCGTCGTAACTCACATCGTAAGCCGCGCCCTCCGTCGCCGCCGCGACGACGGCTCTCTCCACGGCGTACGCCGCCGCCGTCTGAAGCAGCAGCAGATTGAGCACCGGCTTTTTCCCCGAGGCGAGACAGAACAGCGTGTCGCCGTCAAAGTCGGTGTGCACGGGACGAATTGCGCGCGAAAGTCCGCCGTGCCCCGCCGAGGCGAGTTTGTTCGCCTGCACCTTGTCTAAGCGCGCGTCGGTGAGTATGCAGCCGACGGTGGTGTTCGCTCCCGCAAACAGCTTAAGGAGCCCGCCGCTCACGATATGCTTTTCGGTGTCTATGAAAGAGCCGTCGTTTGCCTTGGCACCGGCGACGATCTTCCCCGTCTCGGGATCGAAGACATCGCCGAGAGCGTTGACCGCGACTACGGCGGTGAGGGTGACTCCCGCCGTCTTGACCGTGCACGCTCCCACCCCCGTCTTGGAGGCGTATCTCAGCCCGCGTATCTTGCCGGCGGTCGCGCCGCGCCCCACGCCGTTTTGACCGAAAGTGGGAGTTCTCGAAGCGTTTTCGCAGGCTTCAAACCCCGTTTCCGCCGTCGGCGTGTGATATTCCTTGTGATTGAGGTCGAAGATGACCGCCCCCGAAACTATGGGCACGATCTTGCCCGCCGTGCGGTAGCCGTAGCCGCGCTCTCTCATCCAGCGCATGATCCCGTCCGCCGCCGCGAGCCCGTAGGCGCTGCCGCCCGCGAGGAAGACGGCGTTCACTTTGTCCATCATCTTTTCGGGGCGGAGGAGGTCGGTCTCCCGGGTGCCGGGCGCGCCGCCTCGGCAATCCGCGCCGCCCACCGCTCCGCGCGGGCAGAGAAAGGCTGTGACGCCCGTGAAGTCGTCCTGCGCTTCGCCCACCAAAAATCCTTTCGGGATGATTATCTTCATGTTCTTCCTCCCGCGCGGCGGCTGTCGCCGCGTCCGCGCCGCATACGATTATACCACGCCGCGCCCCCGCCCGCAACCCGCGCGCCGCCGTCCGCGCGCGCAAAAAAACCTGCGGGCGCGTCCGTATATGCGTGCGCGTCGTTTGCATATCGCGGATTTTGTGCTATAATCTTCAAATAAAACCGGACGGAACGCATATGAAAGAATTCGGGAATAAGATAGTTGACTTCTTCAAAAACGCGGGGCTGGACATCCTCTACGGGATCATCATACTCGTGGTCGGGCTGCTGCTCTGCGCGCTCATCAAAGCGGTGCTCAAAAAGATACTTCTCCGCCGCGGCAAACACGACGAGGCGATGGTCAACTTCGTCGCCGCGCTGGTGGACATCGTGCTCAAGATAATCGTGCTCATCACCGCGCTCGCGACCATGGGCATCAACACCGCGTCCATCATCGCCGTGATAGGCACCTGCGGCGTCGCCATAGGTCTCGCCCTCAAAGACAGCCTGGGCAACATCGCGAGCGGCATAATGATCATCTTCAACAAGCCCTTCAAAAAGGACGACTATGTCGAGATAGCGGGCGAAGAGGGCAGGATCACCGCCATAAATCTCTTCAACACCACCCTCCGCACCGACGACAACACCGAGATCATCGTGCCCAATTCCGAGGCGGTCAACAATCCCATCATCAACTACGACGCCTGCGGCGTGAGAAGGATAGTCATCGAGGTGGCTGCCGAGAAGGGCGCCGCTCTCGACCCCATCAAACAGACCGTGCTCGCCGTCGCCGAGGCGGAACCGCTCGTGTCTTCCGAGCATTCCGTGTCCGTGCGCATGTCGGGTCAGGACGCAGGCTGCATACGCTTCAAGCTCAAGTGCTACGCCGCCATCGCCGACTACTGGACGGCTAAGGACAACCTCACCGAGAATGTGTACACCGCGCTCGCCGAGCAGGGCGTGCTCACTCCCAATCTCAAGGTGGATGTTTACGAGGGCGCAAAGCCCGCCGCGCTCATGCTCACCAAGAAGAGCAAAGCGGCGAAGAGCTCCTCGCCCGCGACGGAGGACGCCGGGGGCAAGGAGGAGGAATGATGACCGCCAAAGAGCGCGGCGAATATGCCGCGAAGTTCTACACGGAAGGCAGACGCAACTGCGCGCAGGCGGTGCTCATGGCGTTTGCGGACGAGCTCGGCGAGGACGAGCGCGTGTTGCTGACGGCGGGCGCGCCCTTCGGCGGCGGGATAGGCAGGCTGGGCGAAGTGTGCGGCACGGTGAGCGGGCTCATGCTCGTGCTCTCATTCGTGCGCCGCGTCGACACCTCGGATCCCCGCGCCAAAGCCGCCCTCTACGCCGAGGAGCGCGAGCTCGCGGAGGAGTTCCGCTCCCGCGCGGGTTCGATAGTTTGCAGAGAACTGCTCGCGGCGCGCGCGAACAGGGCGGAAGGCGTGAGGGGCATGAGCTGCCCCGAGCTGGTCGCTCTCGCCGCCGAGATAGCGGAAGAGCGCATATTCGCACCTTTAAGGTCGGATAACGACAGATAAACGCCGCGTTGCGCGGCAAGCCGCACAAGGCGGCAACGGAGGGACAATGCTTGACAGCAAACAGAGGGCTAAGCTCAGGGCTATGGCGTCCGGGCTGGAGCCGTGGTTCCAGATAGGCAAAGGCGGCATCAACGACAACATGATCGCCGACATTTCCGCCGCGCTCGAGGCGCACGAGCTCGTCAAGATAAGTGTGCTGAGGACTGCGGACGGCAGCGCGAAGGAGCTCATGGCGGAGCTCGCCTCGGCGCTCGGAGCCGAGCAGGTCGCCGCCATCGGCAGCAAGATCGTGCTTTACAGGAGGAGCACCCGCGAGGGCGCGGCGCATATAGAGCTATGAGAGAGGACAAGACCAAGCTCACTCCCGTCGCGGAGCCCAAGGCTCCGCCCGCCACCGACGCCGAGAAACTCGCCCGCGAGGAGCTCAGGCGCGAGAGGGCGCGGACGGCGGAGTACAAGAGGCGCTACTTCGACTTTTACGACGATGTGAAGATATCTCACAGGGAGGACTGGTGAGCAAGACCGCGGATGAGAAAAAGGACGCGCGGCTGAACAGCGGCGTGGGCGCGGGGGTATTCGGGCTTTGCTCGAACGCCGTTCTTTTCGCGCTCAAGACGGCGGCGGGCGTGCTCAGCGGCAGCATAACAGTGGTCGCGGACGCGGTGAACAACCTCTCGGACGCGGGCGGCAGCGCGCTCACGCTCGCGGGGTTCAGATTGGCGGCGCGTCCCGCGGACAGGGAACATCCCTTCGGGCACGCGCGGTACGAGTACATAACAACGCTCGTGCTCTCGCTCTTGGTGTTCGCGGTGGGCGCGGTGCTGTGCTACACTTCGGTGTCGGCGGTGATAGACCCCGAGCCGCTGACGGCGAGCGCGTTTTCCTACGCGGTCCTCGGCGTCGCGATGGGTGTCAAGGCGGTGCAGGCGGCGGTGTACCTGATGCTTGCAAAGCGCATAAATTCGGGGACTCTCCGCGCGGCGGCTCTCGACAGCCTGACCGACATACTCGCGACGGGCGCGGCACTCGCGTCCACGGTGGTCGCGGACAAGGCGGGAGTCAACATAGACGGCTGGACGGGCATAGCGGTGTCGCTGTTCGTCATGATAATGGCGGGCAAGAGCGCCGCGGGGGCGGTCAGCCCGCTGCTCGGCGCGCGTCCGCCCGCGGGTCTTGAAGAAAAACTCCGTTCCGAGGTGCTCTCGGCGCCGGGAGCGGTGGGGATGCACGACCTCGAGATGCACGGATACGGCGAGGACAGATTCTTTGCCGTGGCGCACCTCGAAGTGCCCTCGGAAATGTCGCTCCGCGAAGCGCACGAGCTGGCGGACGGCATAGAGCGGGCGGTGCTTGAAAAGCTCGGCGTCAGGCTGACGCTGCACACCGATCCCGTGGAGCTCGGGAACGACGAACTCGACGAGGCAAAAGCGCGCGTCGGGGCGGCGCTCGCAGCTCTCGATCCCGGCATCACCATCCACGATTTCAGATTGTACACGGGCGCGGACGGCGTCAGGCGCGCGTCCTTCGACGCGGCGGTGCCTTACGAGAGCGATGTCACGCGAAAGAGCGTGGAAGAAGCCGCGGGCGAGGCGCTCGGCGGGGCGGAGCTTTCGGTGAACATAGACAGAAAATGACCACCCGGAAGCGCGCGGGGCGATGCTCCGTGCGCGCGGGCGACAAATACATCACTTCGGCGCGCCGGAAGGCGCGGGAGAACGAGAGGAAAAATGGTTCGTGAAGATCTGAGGAATGTTGCGATCATAGCGCATGTCGACCACGGCAAGACCACGCTGGTGGACGGTATGCTTCGTCAGGCGGGGATATTCCGCGACAACCAGCAGGTGCAGACCTGCGTCATGGACTCGGGCGACCTCGAGCGCGAGCGCGGCATAACCATACTCGCCAAGAACACCGCCGTGCATTGGAAAGGCGTCAAGATAAATGTCATCGACACCCCGGGGCACGCCGATTTTTCGGGCGAGGTAGAGCGCGTGCTCAAGATGGCGAGCGGCGTGCTGCTGCTTGTCGACGCCGCCGAGGGACCCATGCCGCAGACGCGGTTCGTGGTCGAAAAAGCCCTCGAGCTCGGGCTCAAGATGATCATCGTCGTCAACAAGATCGACCGTCCCGACGCCCGCACCGCCGAGGTGGGAGACGAGGTGCTCGAGCTGCTGCTCGACCTCGGAGCCGACGACGACAAACTTTTGAGCCCCATAGTGTACTGCTCGGGCAAGAACGCCACGGCGAGTCTCAGTCCCACCCAGCCCGGCAAAGATCTCCAGCCCCTCTTCGACACCATAACGAGCTACATCGACCCGCCCGAGGGCGATCCCGACGGCCACCTGCAACTTTTGGTCTCGGCAATAGACTACAACGACTATGTCGGGCGGATAGGCATAGGCAGGATAGAGCGCGGCAGCGTGCGCGCGGGCGAAGAAGTCGTGGTATGCGCGACGGACGGACTGTCGCCGTACAAGGGGAAGATCGCGAACATATTCCAGATCGAAGGACTCAAGCGCGCTTCCGTCGAGCGGGCGGAGGTGGGGGATATCGTCTGCTTCAGCGGCATAGAATCCGTCACCATCGGCAACACGCTCTGCGCACCCGAAAAGATAGATCCCGTCCCCTTCGTCAAGATAGGCGAGCCGACCATCGAGATGACCTTCGCCGTCAACGACAGCCCGTTCGCGGGCAGGGAAGGCAAGTTCGTCACCTCCCGTCAGCTCAGGGACAGGCTGTTCCGCGAGCTGTTGAAGGATGTGTCCCTTCGCGTCTACCACACGGACAGCCCGGACAAATTCAAGGTGTGCGGCAGAGGCGAGATGCACCTTAGCATACTCATCGAGACCATGCGCCGCGAAGGCTACGAGTTCGGCGTTGGCACCCCGCAGGTCATCCTCCGCGAGGAGAACGGCGTGAAGTGCGAGCCCATGGAGCGGCTTTTCGTGGATGTGCCCTCCGAGGCGGTGGGCGCGGTCATGGAACGCATGGGCGTGCGCAAAGGCGAGCTGGTCACCATGGAACCGCGCGGCAGCAGGATAAGGATGGAATTCCTCGTGCCCGCAAGAGGCATGTTCGGGTTCAAGAACGAGTTTTTGACGGACACCAAGGGCGAGGGCGTGATGAACCAACTGTTCGCGGGCTACGCGCCGTACAAGGGACAGATCCAGCGCCGCTTCACCGGCTCGCTCGTCGCCTTCGAGACGGGCGAGGCGTCCTCCTACGGGCTGTTCAACGCCCAGGATCGCGGCACGCTGTTCATCGAGCCGCAGACCCCCGTCTACGAGGGCATGGTGGTCGGCATGTCTCCGAAGTCCGAGGACATCCGCGTCAATGTGTGCAAGAAGAAACATGTCACCAACATGCGCGCCGCAGGCTCGGACGAGGCTCTCCGCCTGACCACCCCGCGCAAGTTCAGCCTTGAGGAAGCCATAGAGTTCCTGAACGACGACGAGATGCTCGAAGTCACCCCCAAGAACATCCGCATCCGCAAGGTCATCCTCTCGGGCAGCGAACGGCTGAAACTGCAGTCCAAAGGCAAACAGTAACGCCGCCGCCCAAGCAGGACTAAAAACAAAAACGCGGAGTTTTGCTCCGCGTTTTGTTATGTTAAAGACCGTGTTTTGTCATTTGGCTTCGGGCGGGGTGACGGGAGAGCCGCAATAGGGGCAGCGGGTCTTTTCGCCTGCCGTGACGGAGATGGGCGCGCCGCAGCGCGGGCATTCGAAGTCGTGGACGGTGGGACCCAAGGCGCGGTTTTCGTTGAGCACCAGGGTGTCGCCCTCGCGGATATAGCCCACGAGATAGCCCTTCCTTATGCAGTTGTTGAGCACATCCGAAGTGAGCTTGCCTTTGAGGTTGAGGCGCTGCGAGAGGTCGGCGACGGTGTAGAGGTGTTCGGTGGTGACCGCCTGCACGAGGGTGAGTTCCTGGTTGACGGAGGACATCCTCGACCAGGCGACGGGCGAGCCGTAGAAGCCGAGCACGGTGAGCACTATGCCCACGGCGAGCAGGGCGGCGAACGCCTTGACATCGCCCATCTTGACCGCGCCCACGACTATGCATGGTATGCCGACTATGAGCCCCACCGTGAGCGCGATGGCGAGCCCGAGATTTTTCTTTTTGGCTTTGAGAGCGAGTTCCATATCTCCTCCGCGGCGGCGGCTGCCGCCATTTGATATTATGCCCCGAAAGCGCGTCCGGGTCAACTGCCCGGGGCTAAGCGTAGATCACATATTGCGCGAGCATGAGTATGCCTACCGTCGCGGCGAGCAGGGTGAACTGTATCTTGCCGCTCCAGCGTATCCATTTCGGGTAGTTGACCGTGGTCATGCCGAGGATGAGCAGCAAGCCCGCGTTGGTGGGCAAGAGCACATTGGCAAAGCCGTCGCCGTACGCGAAGGCGAGCACCGCCACCTGTCCGTCTATGCCGAGCTGGGTGCACATGGCGCCTATCATGGGCATGAGCAGGAACGCTTTCGCCGAGCCCGACGGGATGAACATCTCGAAGATGAAGATGGCGAGGTAGACGAGCAGGATTATGACGGCGGGGGACTGTCCCGCGCAGGCGGAGGTCACCTTGTAGAGGATGGTGTCCATGACATAGCCCTTTTCCATGATATAGCGCACGCCGCTGGCGATGAGTATCATTGCGACCGCGGGCAGCAGGGTGACCAGTCCTTTGCCGAGTTTTTTGAAGAGTTCCTTGCCCCTCAAACCGCACATCACGCAGGCGCCTATGCCCGCCACGACATATATCGCCACGGTTATGTAGAGCACATAGTCCGCCAGCGAGAAGTCGCCGAGCGCGGGGATATAGTGCGGCTGGATGAAGATGGACAGCACCGCGAAGAACACCACGACCAGCATCCAGCACGCGAACCATTTGAGAGCGCGGGACTTGCCTTCGTCGCGGACGAATTCGGCGCTCGAGAAGTCGAAGCCGTGTTTTTTGCGGGTGTCTTCGAGGTAGACGAGCGAGCGTTGCGGTTTTTTCTCTATCTTTCGCGCGTAGGGGTAGACGAACGCCATGAGTATGCCGTAGGCGACGACGAATGTGAGTAGGCGCATCTCTATGCCCGAGAACATGGGTATGCCCATGAGATTTTGCGAGACGCCCACCGTGAACGGGTTGACCACGCCCGCCGTGAACCCGAAGCACGCCGCGAGCACGGATATGGCGAGCCCCACGAGCGCGTCCCAGCCGAAGGCATAGCAAAGCAGCACCACCACCGGCACGAGAGGGATGAGTTCCTCGAACATCCCCGCCGACGACCCCAGGAACATGAACGCGAGCGGCAGGATGAACAGCAGGGCGTAGCGCCGCGTGCGGAACTTGTTCCTGAGCGCTTCCACCATGTAGATGAGCACGCCCGTGTGGTCGAGGGCGGTGAACACCGCGCCTATGACGAGCAGCAGCGCGATGAGCGCCCACACCATGAGCGAACCGTCCATCGTGGGATCGAGCACCAGGAAGGGAGAGAACACCGCCTGCCACCATTTGAGGGAGGGCAGGCTGTCGTCTTCGGCGTAGGTGCCGGGGACGATCTGCATATTGCCGCTCTCATCCGGCACTCGCTCGTATTCGCCGCGCGGCAGCACCTGGGTCAGCACTATCGCCGCGATGACCAGCACCAGCACTATGACCACGGATATGAGCACCGCGCGCTTGGATATCTCGATGGTGCGCGGCGGTCCCTTGGGCGCGTCGTCGCAGACGAAGAGGGACGCGTCCGTGCGCACATATCCGGCTCTCGCGGGCGCCGCGGGACGGGCGGTTGCCCTTTCTCCGGCGCCGTCCGTCAAAACCATATCTTTCTCCCTGTCCATGTCTTCCCCCGTACGGACGCCGCTATCATACCGCGACTTTCTTTTTGAATTTCTCGTTGAGTTTGAGATCTATCTTCTTGTCGAGGTCGCGCGTCAGCCAGCTCACCCCGACATAGATCACCGCTATGACCGCGACTATCGCCGCGATCGCCTCTCCCATCTTCGCCGTGACATCGCGGCTTATCCCGAAGAAGTCGTTGACGAATGGGATATTCGCCGCATACGCCGCCGCGAACAGACCTACCATCACGAGATATGTCAGCCCGTGCAGCCAGTTGAAGGGCAGGCAGACGCGGAAGAGGAAGATGAGTCCCGTGATGGTCGTGATCATGACATAGAGGTTTGAAAGCTGCGCTTCGTTCAGGTGCAGGAAGCACTCCTGCGCTATCGTCGCGCCCGACACCGCAAGCGCCACCGCTATGCCGCCCGGGATGGCTTTGCAGAGCATCTTTGTCAGCGATCTGCCCTTGACAAGCTCGGAGTTGGGCTCGAGCGCGATGACGCAGGAGGGGAGCCCTATGGTGATGCCGCCGATGAGCGTGAGCTGCTTGGGCTCGAAGGGGAGCCCCGTCGGCACGCACATGAATATCAGCGCAATGAGCAGATTATAGATGGTCTTGGCAAGATACAGCGACGCGCTGCGTTCGAGGTTGTTGATGGAGCGGCGCCCCTCGGCGACCACTCGCGGCATGGAAGCGAAATTGGAGTCGAGCAGCACCAGCGAACTCACATTCTTCGCCGCGTCCGAGCCCGACGCCATCGCCACCGAACAGTCGGATTCCTTGAGCGCGAGCACATCGTTGACCCCGTCGCCCGTCATCGCCACCGTGTGCCCAGCCGCTTTCAGCGCCTTGACTATGAGCAGCTTCTGATCGGGGAGCACCCTGCCGAACACGGTGTACTTCACCGCTGCTTCTCGCACCTCTTCCTCGGTGGTCAGGGCGGACATGTCCACGCTGTTGTCCCAGCCTTCCAGCCCCGCCCGCCGCGCCACCGCGCTGACCGTCGCGGGATTGTCGCCCGAGATTATCTTGACATCCACCCCCTGCTTGCGGAAGAAGGCGAGGGTGTCGGGGGCTTCCTTCCTTATCTTGTCCGTGATGAACACGAATCCTTCAAACTTGGTGTTTTCGGGGAGTTCCTTGTCGCCGAAGGGCAGCTCCGAGGAGACGAGCGCCAGCACGCGGTAGCCCTCCGCCGCCTTTTCCTCGGCTTGCCGCATGAGTTCCGCGTCCTTCTCGCCGAGCAGGAATTCCGCCGCGCCGAGGGCGTAGCTCACTCCGCCGACGCGCGCGCCGCTCCACTTTCTCGCGGAGGAGAAGGGGACGACCTGTTCGGCTTCGGGGAGCTCGCCGCTCTCTCCGAGGGCGTCTTTGAGCGCGACCGCGGTGGAGTTTTCGTCGCCTGTCGAGAAGACCACCGCGCGGAGCATATCGCGAAGTTCCTCTTCGTTGCCGCCGTCTTTGGGCAGGATGCCCGTCACTTCCATGCTGCCCGCAGTTATGGTGCCCGTCTTGTCCAGGCAGAGCACATCCACGCGCGCGAGCGTCTCCACGCAATAGAGATCCTGCGCGAGGGTCTTGTGGCGCGACAGGCGTATGACGCTGACGCAGAACACCGTGGAGGTCAGAGCGATGAGCCCCGAGGGGATCATGCCCACCACCGAGCCTATGGTGGTGACGACGGTGTCGTTTATGTCCTCCGAGCCGCCGGTGAAATATTTGCTGAGGAAGAGCGCTATCCCGACGGGTACGATGACGAAAGACATGATCTTGACGAACATCATGAGCGACCGCCATATCTCGGAGGAGGGTTTCTTGAAATATTTGGCGCCCGCCGACATCTTCATGACGAAGTTGTCCGCGCCTATGTGCTCCGCGCGGCAGAGCGCCCGCCCCGACACCACGAAGGAGCCGGACACCAGCTTGTCGCCCGCGGTCTTGTGTATGGCGTCGGGTTCGCCCGTGACCAGCGACTCGTTGACTTCGCATTCGCCGTCTATGACTACGCTGTCCGCGCATATCTGTCTGCCCGCGGTGAGCAGCATGACATCGTCGAGGACTATCTCTTCCACCGCGATCTCGCGCTCTTCCCCGTCGCGCAGCACCACGGCTTTTGGCGCGGAGAGCAGGGAGAGCTTGTCTATCGTGCGCTTGGCGCGCAGCTCCTGGAAGATGCCTATCGCGGCGTTGAAAAAGATGAGGATGAGAAAACCGAAGTTGCCGATCCCCGCCACACCGTCTTCCACGAAAAAGGCGAGCACGGTGGCGAGCACCACGAAAACGAAGTTGAAGTAAGTGACTATGTTGGAGCGCAGGATCTGCAGCACGCTCTTGGTGCGGACGGTCTGTTCGCCGTTGACCTCGCCGCGCGCGACGCGCTCCGCGACCTCTGCGGAACTCAGTCCCGCGGGCGTCGTCTCCCGCGTTTCGTCGGCTTTCGCCGCTTCGCTTGTACGCACTTCCCTTTCGTCCATCCTGACCCCCGAGAACTTCAATAAAACAATATTATCACGACGCGCGTGCGCGGGCAAGGGCAATTTTGCCGCGCGCGCCCGCAATTTCGCACTTTTTTTGCGCCGCCCATGGTGCGCCCGGCATATGGGGGAGATCGGCGGCATAATATCGTGATATGAGAAGAAAGACCGTCATCGTCATATTGTTGCTATCCGCGCTCGCGCTCTCCGCCCTCTGCCTTGCGGCTTGCGACCGCGGCTCCTCGGAAGACGACCGTCCGAAGGACATTTCGCGCATGGTTTCCGCGTTCTATGCGGGCGAATGCGAAGATTTTGCCGTCACTTTCGAGCGCGGCTCAAAGGAGGAGCCCTTCATAGCCGACGGCAAAACGACGAGCGTCGTCGATTTCTCCTCCCTCCGCGTCATACCCCTCCGCGCGACCGAGGTCTCCGAGATATCATTCACCCTCGCGGGAGCGGCGGGAGAGAGCGTCTCGGGCAAACTCACTGCGGGCACATTCGGAGAATTCCGCGCAGAAGTCGCGGCGGAGTTCGCTCCCGTCAAAGTCACCCTCACCGCCGGCGAACTTACCCGCGAGATAGACCTCGGCGATATCCTTTCGGGCTGCCTCAGCGGCTACGACGCCGTCGAGATCGCCCGTCGCGAGTTCGCCTCCCGCTCGGACGCCGAAGGGCAGGAGGGCGAACAGACCCGGGAGATATTCGTCAAGCTCATCACCGGCGACCGCACCGCTTATTACTACTATGTCTCCTTCATCGGCGAAGGCGTGGACTACTGGGCGGTGCTCCTCGATCCCGCGACGGGCGAAGTCGTCTCCAAACGCTGATACGCCGCCTCCCGCGGCGCGCGCTTGGCAGCGTGCCGCGGGAGGCATTGATTTATTACCATCAAGTGAAATAGCCCCGTTTTGCGCCCGTGCCAAAAATCGGGCTCACCCGTCGATATATGCCGCTAAACGGCGAGTTTCGTCATGTTTTTTGCGCTTTCCGCGCCATTGAAAATTCGGTATTGCAATTTTTTTCGCATTTGGTTATAATGACCGTGTAAGGGCGTTCGGTCATTCCTGTCCGGCGCTTCACTTAGGAGGTAATTATGAACAAAACTGAACTCGTCAAAGCAATCGCGGAGAAGGTGGAGATCTCTGCCAAGGATGTTGCGGCGGTCGTCGATGCGTACGCCGTTGTCATCGCCGACGCGCTCAAGAGCGGCGATAAGGTCGCGGTCGCCGGTTTCGGCACCTACACCCTCAACAAGAAGCCCGAAAGAAGCGGTTTCAATCCTGCCACCGGTCAGTCCATCGTCATCGCGGCGAGCAACGCCCCCGTCCTCAAGTTCGGGAAAGCGTACAAGGAAATCTTCAACTAAGGATCAACAGATTGCTTAAGGGAAGGGAGGGGCGCCGAAGGGCGCTCCTTTTTTTTGGGCGGCGCGGCGGTGCGCCGGGTGCGGGCTGCGGACGGATCCTTTCGCAAGCTTTGCGCGGCGGAGGCTTGCCAATATGTAAACTATTGCCTGCGCCCCCGCCGTGCAAATCTCCTCGAAAATCTCTCGTCCGCAGCCTCGCCCCCGTCTTCCGCCGCGCCGCCGTTTTGTGACGGCGCGATTGTTATGCATATGTGATTTGTGGCGGGTTCTTTCGCAAGCTTTGCGCGGCGGAGGCTTGCCAATATGTAAACTATTGCCTGCGCCCCCGCCGTGCAAATCTCCTCGAACAAGCAAACTGCCCCGAGCGTGGGAATACAGCCCCCCTCCTTCCCTTCGGGCTTTCCTCCCCCACGCGGAATGGGGGACAGTCCTCGTATCATGCACGATAAGCGTTAGTTTTCTACTCGTACTTATCGTGGCGCACCCGCTTATTTCGAGCGGCGGGCACTACCAGCTGAGATCCCCGCGTGGGGCGAGGAATTCGGTCTCGCGCACTATGTCCGTGTCTACTTAGTGTTTCGTCGGCGCTCGACGCTCAAAGAGCGCGCCGCGACTTTCAAGCGGCGGCTTCGCCGCCTGTGAAAGTTTGGCTGAGCGGCGCGTTGTTCCGTCTTCAAAAAACTGTGGTGCAAGTATAGGGCACTCTCCGGAGGAGTGTATTTTTCCGCTTTTTGCGAAAAAGTGGAGGGCAGATGGGGTTTTTGTGTGATTTTTGCGACAAAATGCGGCGTTTGTACCGTTTTCTTCCTGCGCGCGCGTATTTACAAATGCGCGCGTGTTTGCTAAAATGTTCGCGTAAAAACGAAATTCCGTTTTAAGGAGGGGAATATGAAAGTTTCTTACACACCGCTCAAAGGCATGGCGGAGCAGGGCTACGGCGTGACCCGCTGGGCGAATGCTCAGGACATCAAGGACAGTCTTTATCAGCTGACCGAGGCTCCCATCTACAGCGTGACCGAGGAAGCGTACAAGGACATTTGCGAGAATTTCTACGATGTCAAGTGCGCAAAGTCCAAAGCCATCACCGCGGAGGCGAAGAAGTACATCCCCGGCGGCGTTCAGCACAACCTGGCGTTCAACAAGCCTTTCCCCATGTGCATGGTCAAGGCGGAGGGCGCCTATCTCTACGACATAGACGGCAACAAGTACATCGACTTCCTGCAGGCGGGCGGTCCGACCATCCTCGGCAGCAACTATCCCGTCATTCAGGAAGAGGCGATCAAGCTCATCAAGGACTGCGGCCCCGTCACGGGTCTGTTCCATGAGGCGGAGCTGCTCATCGCCCGCGAGATACACGAGTGTATGCCCAATGTGGAGAAGTTCCGTATGCTGGGCAGCGGCACCGAGTCTGTCATGGGCGCCATCCGCGTGGCGCGCTGCTACACCAAGAAGAAGAGGATCATCAAGATGGGCGGCGCCTATCACGGCTGGTCCGATCAGATGGTCTACGGCACCAAGGTGCCCGGCACCAGGCAGTTCCTGGAGTCCTACGGCATCCCGAACGGCACCTTCTCGGTCATCGACGAAGTGCGTCCCAACGACCTCAACATGCTTGAGGATTACCTGAAGTACAACGCGGCGTGCCGCGGCGGCACGGCGGCGGTCATCGTCGAGCCCGTGGGGCCCGAGAGCGGCACCCGTCCCGTCGATTTCGATTACAATGCCGGCGTTCGCGCCCTTTGCGACAAGTACGGCACTTTGCTCATCTTTGACGAAGTCGTCACCGGTTTCCGCGTTGGCGTGGGCGGTGCGCAGGGTCTGTTCGGCGTCAAGCCCGACCTCACCATCTTCGGCAAGATCGTCGCCGGCGGTTATCCCGCGGCGGGCGGCATCGGCGGCAGGGCGGAAGTGGTCGACCTGCTCGCGGCGGGCGTTGCGGGCGGCGCCAAGAAGGCGTATGTCGGCGGCACTCTCGCTGCCAACCCCCTCTCCGCGATGGCGGGCTATGTCGCGATCAAGGAGATCAAGAGGACCAACGCCTGCGTCAAGGCGGGTCATGCGGGCGACAGGCTGACCGACGGTCTCGTCGACCTCATCGCCAAGCACGATCTCCCCTATGTAGCTTACAACCAGGGCTCCATCGTCCACCTCGAGTGCACGGGCGCGATGAGCTACGACTTCTCGTCCAAGAACATCCTCAACCTGCTCAAGGTCCTCAAGAAGCAGGACGCCATCATGGTCCGCAAGGAAGCCATGGAGCACATGGGCGCGGCGTATATGTCTCACGGCATCGTCACCCTCGCGGGCAGCAGGCTCTACACCTCTATGGCTGACACCGACGAGATCATCGATGAGGCGCTCAACAGGTTCGACGAAGTGTTCGCTCTCGTCAAGAAGCGCACCAAGGTCGACAGCCTGCAGGTCGCGGAGTACAAAGCCAAGAAGGCGCTCCAGTATCCCGAAGGCAAGAAGCGCGACAAGAAGATGAAGAAGGCAGCCAAACTCATGGAGAAGGCGAAGAAGGAGCAGGCTGCGGCAGACGCCGCCGCGGCGAATAACGCCAAGTAATTTCTAAGGCAGTCATCCCCGCCCGCACAGGGCGGGGATATTTTTGTTTTTTCGCAAAAACGGGGAAACCGGCGGCGGAGCGGGGATAAATTGCGATTTTGCGCGCGCAATGTGCGCGCGTGTATTGACCAAGGCACTTTTTTTGTATAAAATATATAAGACCCAAAGCCGAGTTTACGCGGGGGAGATGCCGGAAAGCGGCGCCCGGGGATCCCACGGGCGGCGCGGACGGCGAGACAGAAAGACCATAAATCGAGGGGAAGCATATGAAGTACATCATTTCGCACGACATCGGCACAAGTTCGGATAAGGCGGTGCTCGTCGATTTCGACGGCAACATCGTCACCACCGTCGCGGAGCCGTATCCCACCTATTATCCCGCTCCCGCCCATGTGGAGCAGGATCCCGCCGACTACTGGAAGGCGGTCTGCGTCACCACCAACGCGATAGTCGAGAAGGCGGGCATAGCGCCTTCGGATGTCAAGGGCATCGTGTTCTCCACGCAGGCGCAGGGGGTCATCCCCGTCGACGAGGCGGGCAACAACCTCATGAACAACATCACCTGGGTGGACGGCAGAGCGGGGCAGCAGGCGCAGAAGATCATGAACAAGCTCGGCGGCACCAAGCTGTTCACCATGATCGTCGGCACGCCCATCATGGGCAAGGACTGCGTCGCCAAGATGGCGTGGGTTCGCGAGATGCGCCCCGAGATATACGCCAAGACCAAATATTTCCTGGATGTCAACGGCTGGCTCAAATTCAAGTGCACCGGCAAGATGTACGCCGAGCTTTCGGGCGCGTCCTCGTATGGTCTCGACCTCAAGAAGAAGCAGTGGATGAGCGCGTTCCCGCTCATCGGCGTGGACATGAAGAGGCTGCCTCCTCTTTGCAAAAGCACCGACAAGATCGGCGACGGTCTGACCGAGAAAGCGGCGGCGGAGCTCGGGCTCCCTGTGGGCACTCCGGTGTTCGGCGGCTGCGACGATGTGCAGTCCGCGGTGGTCGGCAGCGGCATGTGCGGCGACGGCGAGGTGCATATCTATCTCGGCACTTCGGCGTGGGTCGCGGCGCCTTCGAGGACGGCGACCAAGTTCATGCACGGCGCGGCGGCGATCCAGTCCGCCGATCCCGAGATGAACCTCGTCGCGGGCATAACCGAAGCCGCGGGCAGCAATATCCAGTGGATATGCGATCAGTTCTTCAAGCACGAAAAAGCCGAACTCGGCGACGGCATCTACGCCTATATGGACAGCGTCATCGACGATGTGCCCCCGGGCTCCGATCACCTCATCTGCACCCCGTGGATGCAAGGCGAGCGCTGCCCGGTGTCCAGCACCACCACGCGCTCTACGCTGTTCAACATCAACCCCACCCACACCAGGGCGCACCTCATGCGTGCCGTCTACGAGGGCGTGGCGTACAACCTGCGCTGGATCCTCGAGAACTACAAGAAGGACTACGGGTTCGACGGCAACAATTTCCGCATCATAGGCGGCGGCGCGCTGGATAAGGGTTGGATGCAGATCATCGCCGATGTCACGGGCAGCACCTTCTCGGTGGTCAAGAACCCGCGCAACGCCGGCGCGCTCGGATGCGCCATCGTCGCGCTCATAGGGCTCGGCGAACTCAAGAGCTTCGCGGACGCCAAGAACTTCGTGCAGATAGAGGCGACCTACAAGCCCGATCCCGCCAACAAGGCGATCTACGACAAACTCTTCAGCGACTACAAGACTTTGTACGCCGCGCTCAGAAGACCTTACATCAAAGCAAACGCAAAAAGATTCGAGGGGGAGGAATGATGAAAAATCAGCAGATCTACGAGAACATCAAAAAGTACGCCGCCGAGCTCAGCGAAGCGGGCTACATCGACAGCGGCTACATCGGCGTGTCCGCGGACGAGGGGCTTTACATCACCACGCCCGACGCGGAATTTGCCGACCTCAAAGAGGAACAGGTCGCGTTCGTGACCGAGAAGGGCATCGAGGAGATCGACGGCAACTTCCGTGCCGCCGCGGTGTTGCTCCTGTGCGCGCTCAAATCCAAGAAAAAGGCGAGCGCGGCAGCCATCGTGGACAGCGAGAGCATCCTTGCCTTCTCCAAGCGCCGTAAGACCCTGCCTCCCGTGCTCGACGACATGTCGCAGGTGGTGGGCGTCAGCGTGCGCGCCGCGCTCAAGAACACCGCGGTCGAAGTGGTCGCGGCGCTCTCCGGGCTCCGCAACGCCTGCTTCCTCCCGGACGCCGGCGCGTTGGTCACCGGAAGGACGCTCGCCGAGGTCTACACCGCGACGCTGGTGCTCGACAAGGCGGTGACCTGCTATCTTCTCACCGAGAAGAAGGGCGGCACCAAGAAGCTCGGCGTCGTCAGCGCATATATCGAGCATATCGGCTACTCGCTCAAGTACTCCAAGAAGAACCAGGCGAGCCAGAAGGCGGCGGAAGAGGGCAAGGAAGTCGAGCTCGCCGAGCAGCCTTCCGCGATAGTCACCGACGAGCTCATGAAGGTCGCCGAGGAGATCAAAGCCGCCGGCGTGAGGTTGGTCAAGGAGAACCTCGTGCAGGGCACCTGGGGCAACATCGCCGTGCGTCTCAACGACAAGGAGATGCTCGCCACGCCTTCCGCGCTCGACTACGAGATGCTGAAGCCCGAGCAGATGGCGATCGTGGACATGCAGACCCTCGAGTGGAAGGGTTCCAACAAGCCCACCAGCGAGAAGGGCATACACGCCAAACTCCTGCTCGCGCACCCCGAGAGCAACGCCACCGTGCACACCCATCCTTTCTACGGCAGTATGCTCGCCGCGATGGCGACCCCGCTTGCCGTGCCCGAGAAATACCGTGACATACTCGGCGATGTGGTGCCGGTCAGCAAGTTCGCGCCTCCCGGAACTCCGTGGCTGGTCAAGAACGCCACC
Source organism: Candidatus Limadaptatus stercoripullorum (assembly GCA_018713795.1). Lineage (GTDB taxonomy): Bacteria > Bacillota > Clostridia > Christensenellales > CAG-917 > Limadaptatus > Limadaptatus stercoripullorum. The sequence continues at coordinate 9,709 of DVOE01000088.1, read as the reverse complement.
GAAGCCATCGGCGACGCGCCCTGCTGCTTCCTCGCCCATCACGGCGTCATCGTGAGAGGCAAGGATCTCGACGACGCGTTCGTCATCTGCCGCGCGCTCGAAGACGCCTGCCGCGACTACCTGACCTCGGACGACGACGCCGCCGCTACCGCAGAGAGCGCCGCCCCCGCAGGGGCCGCCGCGCCCGCCGAGGAGCCTGCCGCGATCGAGGCAGAGGGGAAGGACACCGCAGAAGAATGAGCAAAACGCGGCTGTAGCTGCCGTTTTGCACGAAAAGGCGCTTTAACATCACAAACACGATGAAAAACCGCGTTTTGCGCGGTTTTTCTTTTTGTAAAAATTTTTTCGTATCCGAAGAGAAGGGGACTGCCCGGCGGGACGCCGGGACGCCGTATTCGCGCCCGCGGGGAGAGGCCCTCACGCGTGTGCGGGAGGGCGGGGAAGAGGGCGGGGAAGAGGGCGGGAGAAAGATCGCGCATAATTGTACTCCCAAGGGGCTATCGGTGCCGTCGCCCCGCGCGCGCGACTATAATTACTTCATTGATCGAGCGCGGGCGCGCGTAAGGCGCGCGGCGCGGTGCGCGCGTCGGGAGCCATCCCGGCGAACGGCGGACGGGGCGAGTTCTCCGTCACCGGAGGGTGCGGCGGACAGCCGCGGAGGAGTACGGATGAAACTGCTTGAGGAGCGCATCCTCAGGGACGGCAAGGTCTATCCCGGAGAGGTGCTCAAAGTAGGAGGCTTTCTCAATCATCTCATAGATGACGGGCTTCTCGAGGAGATAGGCAAGGATATCCACGCGCACTTTTCGGGGGACGGCGTCACCAAACTCATGACCATAGAAGCATCGGGCATTGCCATCGCCTGCTACGCGGCACGGCACTTTCACGCCCCGGTGCTTTTTGCTAAGAAATCCAAGACCGCGAACATATCTTCCGACTGCTACACCACCGAAGTGGTGAGCTACACCCACGGCGGGAAGAGCACGGTTTTCGTCGAGAAGGAATATCTGCGCGCGGGCGACCGCGTGCTCATCATCGACGATTTTCTCGCGCACGGAGAGGCGCTGCGCGGGCTGATCGAGCTTGTGAGGCAGGCGGGGGCGGAGCTCGTAGGCTGCGCCGTCGCGGTGGAGAAAGGGTTCCAGGGCGGCGGAGACGAGCTGCGCGCCAAGGGCGTGCGGGTGTACTCCCTCGCGATCATCGATTCCATGACCGACGACGAGATCGTGTTCCGAAGCGAAGACGGGTCCGCCTCATAACACACGCAACAAAGCCGAAAGGCACAAAATACGGAGGTATTTATGAAGAAGAAACTCTTGGCACTCGTGCTCGTGCTGGCACTTGTGGTGTCGCTCGCGGTCGCGCTTGCGGCGTGCGATCCCAAGGACGAAGGCGGAACGGGTGAAACCACCATCTCTTTCTCGCCCATCGAGAAGAGCAAGATCAAGTTCGGTCTCATCTGCCTGCATGGCGAAGAGTCTACCTATGACAAGAACTTCATCGACGCGGCAAGGCAGGCCGTCGCCGCGCTTGGGCTCGATGTCAACACCCAGCTCGTCATAAAGACAAACATCCCCGAGGATGCCGCTTGCTACGAAGCCGCCGCCGACCTCGTCGACCAGGGCTGCAATGTCATCTTCGCGGACAGCTTCGGTCATGAGTCCTATATCCTCCAGGCTGCCAAAGAGTTCCCGAATGTTCGTTTCGCGCACGCCACCGGCACCACCGCGCACATCGAGCTCCAGGGCAACTTCTACAATGCGTTTGCCTCCGTTTATCAGGCGCGTTATCTCGCCGGTGTCGCTGCCGGTATGAAGCTCGCCGAGATGTATGGTAACGGCGACGGCAAAGCGGTCTCTGCCGAGAACGCCAAGATAGGTTATGTCGGCGCGTTCCCCTATGCGGAAGTCGTCTCCGGCTACACCTCCTTCTTCCTCGGCGTCCGCTCCATAGTGCCCGCCGCCACCATGGAAGTCCGTTACACCAACAGCTGGTATGACGCGGACGCGGAAGAGAACACCGCGAAGGCGCTCATCGACAGCGGTTGCAAACTCATCAGCCAGCATGCCGACAGCATGGGCGCGCCCCTTGCCTGCAAGGATGCCCACATCCCCAATGTGACTTACAATGTCGCGACCACCGACAGCAATGTTCAGGGCGGCGGTTCCGAGTACAATGAGACCTACATCGCCGGTTCCAAAGTCAACTGGGAGCCCTACTTCGAGTATCTCCTCACCTGCGCCATCAACGGTGTGACCGCGGTCGGATTCGATTACTGCGGTGACCTCGAGAACGGTTCCGCCATGACCCTCGAGCTCGGCAAAGCGGCAGCCGCCGGCACCGCCGAGAAGCTCGCGGCAGTGAAAGCAGAACTCATCGCCGGCACCCGTCAGGTCTTTGACTGCTCCACCTTCACCGTGGGCGGCAAGGCTCTCACCAGCTACCTCGCCGATGTTGACACCGACGCGAACAACACCCCCGACACTCAGGTCATCATCACCGAGAACGGCATCACCTATTTCGCCGAGTCCGTCTACCGCAGCGCGCCTTACTTCGATGTGCGTATCGACGGCATCACCGAGATAAAGGAATAATAAGTTCCGAGATCATGTGAGGCGGGGCGCTTGCCCCGCCTTGCATTCGTTTTAAGTTTACGGAGGTTAGGATGGCAAACGACCGTCCCGCTTCTTCAAGACCCGTCGCCATAAGGATGCACGGCATCACAAAGCGCTTCGGGGAAGTCGTCGCCAACAGGGATGTCGACCTCACCGTGTACGAAGGTGAGATCCTGTCCCTGCTCGGCGAAAACGGCAGCGGCAAGACCACGCTCATGAACATGCTCGCGGGCATCTATTTCCCCGACGAAGGGGAGATCTTCGCCTACGGCAAGCCCGCGGTCATCCGTTCGCCGCGCGACGCCTATCATCACGGCATAGGCATGGTGCATCAGCATTTCAAGCTGGTGGACCTGTTCACCGCGGCGGACAACATCATCCTCGGCGAGGAGGCACCTGAGTTTTCGGTGCGCAAGGAGGCGAAAGCCCTGAGCACCGAGGCGTCGACGCCTAGGTATCTCATCGACAACGACGATCCGCACGAACCCGTCAAGACCGTGCGCGGCACCGACACCCGGAAGGGGAGGGCGCTGCTCGTGGCACGCAAACTCGCGCTCCCGCTCAAAAAACTCGGGAAAAAGCTCAAATTTAATTGGCTCGCGAGAAACCGCGTCTCCGCCGTGCAGGCGGTGGCGGACAGATACGGGTTCGACATCGATCTCAAGCAGAAGATATACGACATGTCTGTCAGCGAAAAGCAGACTGTCGAGATCATAAAGGTGCTCTACAGGGGCGCGAACATACTCATTCTCGACGAGCCCACCGCGGTGCTCACTCCGCAGGAGACCGAGAAGCTGTTCGCGGTGCTCCGCGCAATGCGCGCAGACGGCAAGAGCATAATCATCATCACCCACAAACTCAACGAGGTCATGGAGATCAGCGACCGCGTGGCGGTGCTCCGCAAGGGCGAGCATGTGGCGACCGTGAACACGGCGGACGCCGACATCCCGCTGCTCACCGAACTCATGGTCGGGCACAAGACCGAGCTCGACATCGAGCGCGACGCGCCCGAGCAGCCCGAAGACAGGCTGACTGTCGAGGGGCTGTCCTTCACCGACCGCGAGGGCGTCAAGAAGCTGGACGGCGTGTCGTTCACGGCGCGCAGCGGCGAGATCCTCGGCATAGCGGGCATAGCGGGCAGCGGTCAGCGCGAACTTCTGGAGACCATTGCGGGGCTCATCAAGCCCGCCGCAGGCAGCATAACTTATCTGCCTCCCGGGGGCGGCAAGCCCGAGAACCTCATGCGCAAGACGCCCGAGCAGATACGCGAACTCGGCGTCAGGCTGTCCTTCGTGCCCGAAGACAGGCTGGGCATGGGGCTGGTCGGCAACATGGACATCATCGACAACATGATGCTGCGCAGCTATCGCCGCGGCATCCCGCTCATCCTCGACCGCAAGCGCCCCAAGCAGCTCGCCGAGCGCATAATCAAGGAACTCGAGGTCGTGACTCCCTCTTCGCACACCCCCGTGAGGAGACTTTCGGGCGGCAATGTGCAGAAGGTGCTGGTCGGCCGCGAGATCGCTGCCGCTCCCACCGTGCTTATGGCGGCGTATCCCGTGAGAGGGCTCGACATCAACAGTTCCTACACCATCTATCGCCTGCTCAACGAGCAGAAGAAGGCGGGCGTCGCGGTCATCTATGTCGGCGAAGACCTGGATGTGCTGCTCGAGCTGTGCGACCGTCTGCTCGTCATATGCGACGGCAAGATCACGGGCGTGCTCGACGGCAGGACCGCGACCAAGGAGCAGGTGGGTCTGCTCATGACCGCGGGGCACGACGCCGAGGAGGCGGACAAAGAGCGCGCGGACGACGAGGAGGATATCCCCGCCGCGGAGCCTCTTCCCGAAGGGGAACTTCCCACCGCCGCACCCGCAGGCGAAGACGAGGAGGACATTCATGACTGACATCAAAAAGAAAGAAAGAGAGCCCCTCGTTCAGATATCCAAGCGCACGGATATGCCCAAGTGGCAGGCGTGGCTCATCCGCGGCGGCGCGGTGATCGCGGCATTATTCATCGGCGCGGTGGTCGCAGCGATCCTAGTCGATGGGCAGAGCTTCGGACTGTTTTTCAAAAATATATTCGAAGGCGTGTTCGGCACCGAGCGCAGGATATGGAACCTGCTGCAAAACGGCGCGGTCATGCTGATCATCGCCCTCGCCCTCGCGCCCGCGTTCAGGATGCGCTTCTGGAACATCGGCGCGGAAGGGCAGGTGCTGATGGGCGGCCTTGCGTGCGTAGTGTGCATAAAGTACTTCGGCGACAAGGTGAACGAGCCCGTTCTGCTGCTCATCATGGCGGCGATGAGCATAGCTTTCGGCGCCGCGTGGGCGGTAATCCCCGCCATATTCAAGGCGCAGTGGAACACCAACGAGACCCTGTTCACCCTCATGATGAACTATATCGCGATGCAGCTCGTCTCTTACTGCATCTGCATTTGGGTGCCTAACGGCTCCGGCGTACTCGGCAGGCTCCCGTACGGTCATTTCCCGACGCTCGGCGGCTACAATTATCTGCTCAATGTGCTGATCGCCGTCATAGGCGTAGTGGTGCTCTTCATCTATATGAGGTTCAGCAAACACGGCTATGAGCTGGCGGTCGTCGGCGAGAGCACTAACACGGCGAAGTATGTCGGCATAAATGTCAAGAAGGTCATCATCAGGACGATGATACTTTCGGGCGTGCTCTGCGGCGTGGCGGGGCTCGTGCTCGTCGCGGGCACCAACCACTCGCTTTCCGTGGACGCCGTGGGCGGCAGAGGTTTCACCGCCATACTCGTGGCGTGGCTGGGCAAATTCAACCCGCTCATAATGGTCGGCACTTCGCTGCTTTATGTGTTCATAGACCAAGGCACGGCATATACCGCGGTCGCATTCCAGATGAGTGACTCTTTTGCGGACATAATCACCGGCATATTCTTCTTCCTGGTCATCGCGTGCGAGTTCTTCGTGAACTACCGCGTGAGATTCCGTTTCCTGAAGAGCAGGAAGAAGGACGGCTCTCCCGCCGCGCCCGAGACGGAGAGCGCGGAGGAAGGGGAGGAGTCCCTTCCCGCGGCGGAGACGGAAGAGGAAGAGGCTCTTCCCGTGGCGGAGGCGGCGACAGCCGCGACAAATGAGGAGGTGACGGCGTAATGTTTCTGACTTTTCTTCAAAGCGCACTTAGGATGAGCGCCGTCTTCATTTACGGTTCGACCGGTGAGACGCTCACCGAGAAATCCGGCAATCTCAACCTCGGCACCCCGGGCATCATGTGCCTCGGAGCGGTGGGCGGCGTCATGGGCACCGCGGCTTATATCAAGTCGCTCGCGGACATTGCCGATATGACTTGGTTCGGCGTGGTCATCGTCCCGATGTTGTTTGCCATGCTGTTCGCGGGGATCGGCGGATTGATCTACAGCTTCATCACCATAACTCTGCGCTGCAACCAGAATGTCACCGGGCTTGCGCTCACAACTTTCGGCGTGGGCTGCCTGGTGTTCTTCGGTCAGCGCGTCGACGCGACGAACTTCGCGACTGCTTCGCGTTTTATCACCCGTTCCTTCCCGTTTGCTGCCGATCTCGGCTGGTTCGGGACGGTGTTCTTTTCTTACGGTGTGTTCGTCTATCTCGCCATAGCGATAGCGATAATCGTCGCGATAGTTCTTAAAAAGACGCGCACGGGTCTCAATCTCCGCGCCGTCGGCGAGAATCCCGCCACCGCGGACGCCGCCGGTATCTCGGTCACCAAGTATAAGTACACCGCGACCCTCATCGGCAGCATGATAACGGGGCTTGGCGGATTGTTCTACACCATGGACTACCGTGGCGGCATGATAGAGTACAATTCGGTCGAACCGCTCGGCTGGCTCGCCGTCGCTCTTGTCATCTTCACCGTGTGGAGACCCAACTGGGGCATACTCGGCGCGATATTGTTCAGCATGTTGTCCATCGCGTCCAATTACCTCAAAGTTTCGTTCGCGAACCGTGAGATAGTCGACATGGTGCCGTATCTCGTGACGGTGGCGGTGCTCGTCGTGACCAGCATAGTGAGCCGCAGGGAGACTCAGCCGCCCGCGTCGCTGGGGCTGACATACTTCCGAGAAGAACGATGACTCCGCGCTTTGCCGCACCGCTCCTTGCGGTGCGGTATTGACATTTGCGCCCGGGTATCATATAGTAGAGATACAATATCGCGGCGCGCGCCGCGCAAGGAGGATATTATGAAACGCAAAGCAGCAATACTCGCGCTCGTGCTCGTCGTGGTGCTGACTCTCGCCGTGGTGCTCACCGCCTGCAACGGCGTCAAGAACACCGCCAAGCTCACCGAAGGGCTGGAAGCGGATGTCACGCGCACCGTCGTGAACGACCGCCTCTCCGCCATAAGCGGTGATATCACAAGCGCGCAAATCAATGGCTACGGGGTGGTGATGTGGCAGGACTACGACACCTCCGCCGGCTACACCTACTACTATCTCCCGCTGGGCTCGTCTTCGCCTATCACCAGCAGAACCTCGTTCTACTCCGTCGGCGGCGGCATCTACCGCACCGGCAATCCGACGGACGGCTACAGCTATTACGACGCGAACGGCTATCTCAGGGACAGCGACACCTCCGACGCCTACAACGACGGGAAGCTGACCTTCTCTGACGGCACCGTCTATAATGTCGTGAAAGGCGTGGCGATCGCCGACAACGATCCCTTCTCCGTTTCCTACGAGGAAGCCGGCACCGCCGACATCGTCACTTCCAACTACCGCATAGTCGACCTCAGTCTCATCTACGACAAGAGCGGCAGCTTCGTCCGTTCGGTGAACATCTACTCGCTGTTTGAGATACCCGTCACCGTGGCCGACGTTACTTATTGGACGATCGAGGACTATGTCTATGTGCAGTACACCTATTCTCTGCCCGACGACGCCAAGAAGTACGACTGCTATGTCGCGAGCGAAGGCAAGCTCGGCATCGTCACCATGCGCTACGACATCAAGAAGGACAAGGTCAAGGAGTTCAAGAACTTCGATTATGTCGTCACCAATGCCTTCTCGTCTCTGACCGACCTCGCGACCGGCGACAGGATGCGTCCCGCCGATTACGCCGTCCTCACGGTCTCCGAGATCAACAAGGAGAAGCAGGTGAGCATGCCCGTCGTCCAGACCTTCAAGAAGAACCTCGGCATATATGTCAATCTGCAGACGCTCATGCCGGGCGCGACGGGGATATCTCTCTACGGCGACAATGTCATCCTCAAGTCTGACACCGGCGAGACCGCCGTGTTCGACGGCAAGGACGAGATCGCTTCGTTCATCCCCGCGGACAGCCTCACGTCCGCGAACGACGGACAGGCGTATCGCTACGGCAACAATTTCTACAACTACGCGGGCGGGCATGTCTACACCCTCGGCCCAGATGAGGAATTGCTCCATAACTCGATTGACGACAGTATAAGTGAGAACGGTGTGCTTTGGGTCAGAGACAATTCCTCCGCCTCGAGCATGACGGTCAAGGCGATAAACCTCGCAAATAACAGCACGACCTCTTATACCGTGGCGTACAGTGTCTACGAGAGCCTGAGCGGCAATTTCAACTATCTGCCCGTTGTGAACGGCTCTGCCGTCGATGTCATCGACATGAACACCGGGAATGTCATCATCTCCGGCATATCCGATACCGCGAGCCTTTATGTTAGCTCGAACGGTGACTACCGCCTCATCAGAGTCACCGAGAACGGCGTCACCGAGTTCTACCGTTACGGTATCGTCGAGAAGGAGGCGTAAGCGTCTTTCCTACAAGCGACCGTTATCAGTCCGTTCCCCTGCGGCATTTTGCCGCGGGGGACGGCGCGTTTTCGCGGCAGACAAGGAGCAGCTATGAAAAAAGTGGAGATCCCGTATATCGACTACGATCAGCTGGGCAGGAGACTTTGCGACCTCAGGCAGTCCCATCCCCGGATGCTCCGCTATGTCTGTTTCTGCCGCTATCAGGAGATGAAGGAGGATCCCGCGAAGTGGGACGCCGCCCCCGAGCATTGTACGAGAGACGGCGCCTGCGAGGACTGCCTCCGTCCCGTCGAACGCGAGGTGTCTCAGAGCGAGCTCGCCCGCGTGCTCGGCGTCACCAAGACCATGGTCGGCAACTGGGAGCAGGGCAGGACTTCGCCCGATCTCGAATATCTCATCATGTACAGCAGGATCACGGGCATAGATCTCGAAAAGCTCTTGTTCTGAGAGGCTGTCTCTCCCGCCCCCACGGGGCGGTTTTTTTATGCCTTTTGAAGGTGCGGCGCGCTCCCCCGTGGGTGCGCCGCTTTTCGTCGCAATTTTTGCGCCTTTATCGCAGTAAGCGAGGCGGATCGCCGTTGCGGGCGCTTCGCCCGGCGGGGTATGCTTCTCGTGTAAAACAAAGCGAGGTGAACGACAGGCAAAACCTAAAAAACCGGCGCCGCAAGGCAGCGATCAACCCTCCGACAAACCGAACACACAACAACTACAAAAAAGGAAAACATTATGGGCAGAAACATCGACATCGTTTACGCACTTGACGCCACGGGTAGCATGGGCGGCTGCATGGCTAATGTCAAGAACAACCTCAACAAGATCAACGCAGAGATCTACAACCAGCTCACCGACGACGCGGGCAATTCGCAGATAGACCTTCTCAGGGTCAAGTTCGTCATCTTCCGCGACTACAAGTCCGAAGGCAGCGCCGCGATCACAGAAAGTCCCTTCTTCGAGCGCCCGGACGACGACAAACTCATGCAGGCGTACATCAATGCCGTGGACGCCTACGGCGGCGGCGACGGCCCCGAGAACGGGCTGGAAGCCATGTACTACGCAATGAAGTCCGACTTCAACTCGTTGAACGGCAGAAAGGACCGTCAGGTCATCATCCTCATCACCGACAACGACGCGCACGAGCTCGGCGACCGCGCAGCCTGCGCGGGGTATCCCTCCGAAATGGTGGACTTCGACGGGCTCAAAGGCTTGTGGTCGGGCTCCGATCAGAGCGTCAGCTTCGGCGAAAAGTCCAAGCGTATGCTCATCTTTGCCCCCGCAGGCACCAAGTACGAGGAATTCGCGAAGGCGTGCGCCCGCGTGCAGTTCATCGAGACCGAC
>DVOE01000087.1 GCA_018713795.1 Candidatus Limadaptatus stercoripullorum | reverse complement strand
GAGTATCGCACCCGCGTATGTCGTGCATGATACGAGGAATGTCCCCTATTCCGCGTGGGGGAGGAAAGCCCGAAGGGAAGGAGGGGGGCTGTATTACCACGCTCGGGGCACTTCGCATAATCGAGAGTGCTTGACCCCGCACGCACTTATTCGAAGCGTTCCTGCTCCGCCGCCAATTAGGGACGGGGCTGCCCCGATACCGCTACGCGCTACCAGTCATACCCCCGCCCCTCCTTGGCTGATGGGGATGCTACTCCGAGGTTCAAGCGGCAAAACACACTCCTTCGGAGCGCGTTTGACAACCGCCGCCCCTTATTCGGAGCGGTTTCAGACCCGATGGGCGTAATTTTCGGAAAAAGAGGCGTGAGCGCAGCCGTCCCTGCCCGGTCGGGCAGGGGAAGCATTGCCTCGGGCGGATCGTACGGCGAGGGGCGGTTTACGCTCCTTCGAGCAGCATCTTGTCCGCGATGAGGGCGATGAATTCGCCGTTGGTGGGTTTCTCGTTTGCGGAGTAGATGCGCATCCCGAAGATCTGGTTGATGTTCTCTATCTTGCCGCGGTTCCAGGCGACCTCGATGGCGTGGCGGATGGCGCGTTCGACCTTTGAGGGCGTGGTGTTGAACACCTCGGCGATGGAGGGGTAGAGGCGTTTGGTGATGGAATTGATGATCTCGGGGTCGTCGACGGTGATCTTGATCGCCTCGCGCAGGAACTGATAGCCTTTGATATGCGCGGGGATGCCCACCGAGATGAAGAGGTTCGCGATCTTCTCGTCGAGGGAGCGGACGCGGCGGGTACGCTGTGGGGCGGGAGCGGGCGCTCTGTGTATGGGTTCGGGGAGAGCGGCGGGCTCGGCGCAGAAGTCGTCCATGGTCTTGACGAGGGCGTCGAAGGCGAAGGGTTTGGCGAAGAAGTAGGACGCGCCGTACCTGAGCGCCTTTTGGACGAAGGCGTCCGTGCCGAGCTGCGACATCATTATGACGGTGGTGGACGGCGAATTCAGGGCGGAAAGCACACCGAAGCCGTCTATCTCGGGCATGACGATGTCGAGGAGCAGGAAGTCGGGCGAGAACTGTTCGACGAGCGCGAGCGCTTCCGCGCCGTTTGCGGCGATGCCGACCACTTCGTAATCCTGCCTGGCGGCAAAGAACTCTTTGAGGTTGCAGGTGAGAGCGGTGTTGTCGTCGGCGATGACCACTGATCTTTTCATTTTTTCCTCCGAATATGTTGTATTTCAAGTTTAGCACGCGTCTTCCGCCCGTTATCTGTCGCAGGAAGGGGCAAAGCGGCGTGTTTTGTCGTTTTGCCGCGCAATCTGTCTATCCCGGGAGGATCGGCGCCGCCTTTATAGCGCAGAGCGCGAAAATGTTCAACAACAAAAATAAGAAATATTTCGGGATCGTACATTTTGCCCCATCGCGGAAAGAGGCAACAATATATCGTATGAAAATTGCAAAGCGCAAAAAAATCGCGAGAAAATTCGGAGGAAAGCGGGGCGTACGCACGCGCTCCGCGCGCGTTTTTAAGGACAGACGCGCGCACGCTCGCGCGGGGCGTTTGGGACAAAAGGCGGAGTTTTTGGGAAAAAGAGTTTACAAGTGCACGCGGTGCAAATATAATATATGAAAATTCCGTATTGCGAGGTAGGTTGCCGATGGCAAAATACAAGAAGTGTCCGCGCTGCGAGCTCAACTGGATCGCCGGGGATGCCGACCTTTGCGAAGTGTGCAAGGCGGAGCTCGGCAAGGCAAGCTCCATCAGCCTCATAGAAGACGAGGAAGAGGAAGCTCTCTACGACGAGGAGCGCGTCTGTCCCGTGTGCAAGGTCAACTATCTGTCCGAGGGCGAAGATGTCTGCTCCGCCTGCCGCGCCGCGCAGCTCGGCAAGAAGGCTGACAAGGCGGAAGAGGACGACGATTGGGAGCAGTATGTCGACGACGCCGACGAAGCGGTCGACGATGACGACAGCAACGAGATATCCCTCTCCCTTCTCCAGGAAGAGGAGGAGAACGCCGAGGACGAGGACGAAGAGGAGAGCGCGGGCGAGCCCGACGACTTCGACGAGTCCATCCCCGATTTCGACGAGGGCGACTACGACGAGGACGAGGAAGAGGAAGAGGACGACGAGGACTGAACCTCAGAGGGAGAACTATGGATAAAGACAACAAATTCGTGCAGGATATCGCCGACATGAAGGAGGACTTCCCCCGGTGGTACACCGATGTCATCCTCAAGACCGAGCTCGTGGACTACGGTCCCGTCAAAGGCACCATGGTCATCAGACCTTACGGCTACGAGATCTGGGAGCATATCCAGGACGCGCTCAACAAGCGCTTCAAAGCCACGGGGCATAAGAACGCCTATTTCCCCATGTTCATCCCGCTCAGCTATCTCATGAAGGAGGCGGAGCATGTGGAAGGATTCGCGCCCGAAGTCGCGCTCGTCACCCATGTCGGCAACACCGAGCTCGAAGAGAAACTCGTCGTTCGTCCGACCTCCGAGACCATAATCTGCGAGATGTACTCCCGTTGGGTGCAGAGCTACCGCGACCTGCCGCTGCTCATCAACCAATGGGCGAATGTCGTGCGCTGGGAGAAGACCACCCGTCCCTTCCTCCGCACCAGCGAATTCCTTTGGCAGGAAGGGCACACTCTCCACACCACCGAACAGGAGGCGCGCGAAGAGGCGCTCAGGATGCTCGAGGTCTACCGCGAGTTCATGCAGAATGTGCTGGCGATAGATGTGCTCACCGGGCTCAAGACCGAAAAGGAGAAGTTCGCGGGCGCCGTGGAGACCTATTCCATGGAAGCCATGATGCTGGACGGCAAGTCGCTCCAGGCGGGCACCAGCCACTATCTCGGCAAAAACTTCGCCGCCGCCTTCGAGATCAAATATCTCGACCGCGACGGGCAGATCAAGAATCCTTATCAGACCAGCTGGGGAGTCAGCACCCGCCTCATCGGCGCGCTCATCATGGCGCACGGCGATCAACGCGGACTCAAACTCCCGCCCCGCGTCGCGCCCGTGCAGGTGGTGGTCATCCCCATCGCCGCGCATAAACCCGGCGTGACCGAAAAGGCTTCCGAGATCGCAGCCGAACTCCGTGCCGCGGGTCTCAGGGTGGAACTCGACCTCAGGGAACAGTCGGTGGGCTGGAAGTTCAACGAATGGGAGATGAAAGGCGCGCCTCTGCGCCTCGAGATAGGTCCGCGCGACATAGAGGCGGGCGTGGCGGCTTACTCCCGCCGCGATACGCACGAGAAGGGCAGCATCCCCCTCGGCGCGCTCTCCGAAGAAGTCCCGCGTCTGCTCGACGACATTCACGAGACCATGTTCCGCCAGTCGCACGACTTCCTGCACTCCCGCATAAAGGTCTGCCGCGACATGACCGAGTTCAGGGACGCCCTTGAGGCGGGCAACTTCGTAAAGGCTATGTGGTGCGGCTGCCGCGAATGCGAGGACGCGATCAAAGCCGAGACCGCGGCGAGCGCGCGCGTGCTCCCCTTCGACGCCGAGCCCGTCGGAGACAAGTGCGTTTACTGCGGCAAGCCCGCCACCAAAACCGTCTATTTCGCCAAGAGTTACTGAGCGACGGCACAAACAATTACAACAAAAAAAACGGCGTTTCAAACGCCGTTTTTTCCATATTAAATAGCGGAATCGTCAATCCTTTTCTTTCTCGGCTTTTATTTCTTCGTCCGTCCAGCCGTCGCGGTTCTGCTCCTGTGACGCTTCCTTTTCGGTGTTGAACGTGAAATTGTCGCCGTCGGTCACGGTGAGCACTATGTTGCCGTTGTTGTCCGTGCGGTATATTGTCATATCCTGCGCAATCAGTCTGTCGAGAGCCACTTGGCGGGGGTGATGATGAGAGTTGCCTTCTCCGCAGGAGATTACCGCATATTCGCAATCGACGGCGTTGAGGAACACGTCGAGAGAGGATGACTCGCTGCCGTGGTGGGCAACTTTCAGGACGTCGCAGTCAATCTTGCCTATCCGTTCGGCAATTATCGGTTCGTTGATTTCATTGCTGTCGCCAGTAAACACCAGACGGAAATCGTTGTATTCGAGTATCCCGACGGGCGAGACTGCGTTTATGTCTTTCGCATCGCTAAAGTCTGTAGTATCGTAATATTCCTGAGTCGGGCAGTAGAAGGTTAAACGATACGTTGCGTCTGTGTCGGGATTGGTCGGCTCTTGCAATCCGTTGTCTGTTATTACAACGGAATTTGTGTTTTCGTTCGAATCTACGTTAATGTATATATTACAGTCGGGTTCCGAGAGTGCAGCGATAAAGAACTCCGCATAAATATCGCTGCTCACCGTGTCGTCGTCCGTGAACATTCCCACCTTGTTTTGGTCGAGGGCATCTATCTCAGCCTGTAGTCTTTCGCTGGATTGTGTGCCGGAAGGCTCCGAGAGTACATTGGGCATGAAGACGGTGTCAACATCGTATTTTTCCAGCACATCAGGCAAGTAGCCCACATGGTCTTTGTCGGTGTGGGTGAGCATGAGATAATCCAACTGACCGTCCGTGACATAATCGTCCATGTACTCGTCCACAGCTTCCCAGCTTCCACCTCTGGTGGTGCCGCAGTCGATGAGCATATCCTTGCCGTCGGGGAAGAGGATGAGTATGCTGTCGCCCTGCCCGACATCCAGGAAGTGGACTTGCAATTCGCCTTCGCCGTGTGCCAACGGAGGTTCGGTGTCATTTCCGGAGGGTGGGTTGGTATTGTCTTCATCGGGTGGATTGGTATCATCTTCGGAAGGCACATCTATGCCCGATTCGGGAGGAGGGGCTTCCGTGCCTGCGTCTTCCGCCGCGAAGAAGAAGGGGAAGGTCGCTTTGAATGAGTCGGGAGCGGTGAAGAACCAAACGGCGAGCGCAATCGCCGCGATGAGGACGACGGCGACGAGCGCCACGAGTACCGCCCGCGCGGATCTGCTCTTTGCGTAACGAGATCTTGCCATGCAAAGATTATATTACAAAGCGGCGCCCGTGGCAACACGGATGTGGCGCGGCGGGGCTGCCGCGGCAAGCAAAAACCGCCGCGGGAGCGGCGGTTTTCTCCCAAAAAATTTTTTCGGGAAGTTACTTGGTGCCGAACAGGCGGTCGCCCGCGTCGCCCAGTCCCGGGAGGATATAACCGTGCTCGTTGAGGCAGCGGTCGAGGGTGGAGACGAACACCTTGACATCGGGGTGAGCCTCCGCCACGGTCTCCACACCTACGGGGGCGGCGATTATGCTCATGAGCATGATATTGCGGCAGCCGCGGGCTTTCAAAAAGCCTATCGCCGCGGACGCCGAACCGCCGGTCGCGAGCATGGGATCGAGCAGTATGGCGACGCTGTTCTCGATGCCGTCGGGGAGCTTGCAGTAGTACTCGTGAGGCTCGAGGGTGGTCTCGTCGCGGTACAGCCCTATATGCCCGACCTTGGCGGTGGGGAAGAGGGTGTGCACGCCGTTGACCATGCCCAGCCCCGCGCGCAGGATGGGCACCACCGTCACCGCGTTGTCGGCGACCATGGTCTGCTCGGTGGCTTCGAGGGGGGTCTGCACCATCACCTTTTTGGTGGGGACGGTCTTGAAACTCTCGTACACCATGAGGGTGGTGATCTCCTCCACCAGCTCACGGAACTCCTTCATGCCCGTGGAGGCGTCGCGGAGAATGGCGATCTTGTGGCGGATGAGAGGATGATCGAGGATGGTGACATTTTCGTAGTTTTTCATGGTTCCTCCGTTTTTCCGGTTCAGTCTTCGGCGGGAGACTCCTGCGTTTGGTCCGCCGTCGCGGGCTCTTCCTCCGCCGCGCACGCGTCGCAGGCAGGCTCTTCGTCGTTGCATTCGTAGTCGGCCTTTTCCGCCTGTTCTTCGGCGCCGAGGGGGACGGTGGCGCTGACCGCCGCGGCGGGCAGGCTGTCGCCGCTCGTCTCTTCCGCTTCCGCTCCGTCGCCGAACTTGCTGCGGTCGATCTTGTTCATGATGGCGTAGGTGATTATGCCGAGTATGAGCGCGGTGGCGATGCTCGTCACGGTGATGCTCTTGTCGACGAGCCCGGCGTACGCGGTGGCGCTCGCGCTCGTGTCAAGCACACCGTTCACATACACTTCGGTCACGACATTCGCCGCGGAGATGTGATAGGGGATCTGGATGGACAGTCCGCCTATGCCCGCGATGAGGATGGCGCTGACGACGAAGAGGTTCTTGTTCTCGCCGAGGTCGATGTCCTTGAACATCTTGAGACCGCTGACCGCGATGAAGCCGTAGAGGGTGAGGCAGATGCCGCCCATGACCGCCTTGGGGATGGTCTGGAGCAGGGTCATGACGGGGGTGACGAAGGAGAGCACTATGCACATGATCGCGGTGACCAGGATGGTGCGCACGGACGCGTTGCCGGTGATCGCCACGCAGCCGACGGACTCGCCGTAGGTGGTGTTGGGGCAGATGCCGAGCACGGTGCCCGCGATGGAACCGACGCCGTCGCCGAGCAGGGTGCGCTTGAGTCCGGGCTCGCCTTCGACGAGGTCGCGGTCGATGATGGAGCCGAGGTTCTTGTGGTCGGCGATATGCTCGGCGAACACGACGAACGCGACGGGGATGAACGCCAGCGCGACTTCCGCCACGCCGTGGCCGTTCAGGATGACGGCGTCCTCGATGGACGAAGTGCCGCTTGCGATCTCCTTTATGGCTTCGATGAGCGCGAAGTCGGGGTAGTTGAGGAAGGCGACCACGCCTCTGAAGTTGCCCGCCGCGTCCACGAAGTTGTTAATGAGGGGATCGAAGTTGATTATCTTGAGATAGTCGACCTCAAAGCCGTAGCCGAACGCGGAGAAGATGCCCGCCACGGCGTAGCCCGCGCCTATGCCAAGGATGAAGGGGATGAGCTTCAGGGTCTTGTATCTCTTCTGACCCGAGCAGATGACCACCGTGAAGAAGGCGACCAGACCGCAGAGGAGACCGACGAGGTTATACGCGCCGTTGACGGCGTCCGCGTCCGCTTTCACGATATCGGTCATGGCGCTGCCCGCGAGGGACAGACCTATGAGCGCGACGGTGGGTCCGATGATGACGGGCGGCATGAGCTTGGACACCCACTTGGTGCCCGCGAAGTGGATGACCACCGCGATGATGACATAAACAAGACCCGCGAAGATCGCGCCGACGATTATGCCGAGATAACCGAACGCCATGGCTCCCGCGAGGGAGTTGATGAAGGCGAAGGAGCTGCCGAGGAACACCGGGCTCTTGAAGCGGGTGAACAGCAGGTAGACGATGGTGCCGACGCCCGCGCCGAGGATGGCGGCGGGGATCTGCGCGGGCAGACCTATGATGGTCGGCACGGCGATGGTCGCGGCGAGGATCGCAAGGAGCTGCTGGATGGCAAGCACGATGAGTTTCCCGACCGGCGGCTTGTCGTTGATGTCGTAGACGAGTTTCATTTGTATTCTCCCTTGTAAGAATTTCCCTTGTCTTCCCGCAAAAAAAGACGCTCCCCGAGGGGTGCGTCACAAGCGGCTCATCCGAGAGCGGAGAAGGGAAGGACCGCGAGGCAGACGATGATGTTCACGACAGGCATATTCCTCCTCCCCGAGCTCACGCTCTTTTGCATTTTTCTCATTATAGCACCGCCCGCCCGCCGAGGCAACATATTTTTGAAAAGCGCGCGCACGCCCGCGCGGGCAAGCGGTTGACAGCCGCCGCCCCGCGGTGCATACTTGCCGTGTGGGAACTTTCAGAGTGGCGCGCGTCGGACTTCACTTTTTCGAGGAACCCTGCATCTCGGGCAGCGGCGGGAGCGGCACGGTCTTCTTTTCGGGCTGCGATATGCGTTGTATCTTCTGCCAGAACAAAGTGATATCGAGGGGCGGCGCGGGCGTCACGGTGACGGGAGACGACCTTCTTCAGCTCATGCTCCACCTCGAAAAACAGGGCGCCGAGAACATCAACCTCGTCACTCCGACTCCGTGGGCGAAACGGCTCATTCCCGTGCTTAAAGAGTTCAAAACGCGAAGTAAACTGCCCGTTGTGTGGAACAGCAACGGCTGCGACGATCCCGCCGTCGTCCGCGCGGCGGGGGACGCGGTGGATATATGGCTGCCCGATCTCAAGTATTCGGACGACGCTCTCGGGCGGGAGTACAGCGGCGCGGAGAACTGTTTTTCGAGGAGCGTCGCGGCGATAAGCGCCATGCGCGCGCTGCGGGGCAGGGATGTCTTTGACGAGCGCGGCATGATGAGGGAAGGGGTCATCGTCCGTCATCTCGTGCTGCCGGGCGCCATAGAGAACACGAAGGGGGTGCTCCGCGCGATAGCGGACATAGACAGGGAGATGTATGTCAGTCTCATGGGGCAGTATTTCCCCACTCCCGCCGTGGCGGATCACCCCGTGCTTTCGCGCAGGCTGACCGAGGAAGAGTACGACGAGGCGACGGAGGAATTTTTCCGCGCGGGGCTCGCGAACGGGTTCGCGCAGGAGCTCTCGTCGGCGACGGAGGAGTATGTCCCGGACTTCGACCCTGAGCCGCTGCGCGAGCTGGTCGGCAGACTGAGAGCGGAAGGGTAGACGCACGGGGTCCCGCGCGCCGCGAAACCGCGGCGCGAAATTGTGTTTACATACGCGGGGATGTGTAGTATAGTTTTTTGGGGCGCGGAACGCGCGCCCGCATGAGCCGCCGAAGGGCGGCACGGGAGGTCATATGTCCACTGTCGGAGTCATATCAAGAGGCATCAAGGCGCCTATCATAAGGAAGGGAGACGATCTCGCCGCCATCGCGGTGGAGAGTCTGCTCGCCGCGGCGGGAGACGCCGCGACCGGATTTGACATTCAGGATGGCGATGTGCTCGCCGTTACCGAAGCGGTGGTCGCCCGCGCGCAGGGCAATTACGCCACCGTGGAGCAGATCGCGAAGGATGTCCGCGCCAAGACTGGCGGCGGCACGGTGGGACTCATCTTCCCCATCCTTTCGAGGAACAGGTTCTCCATGCTGCTGCGCGGCATAGCGGCGGGCGTGGACAAGCTCGTCATCATGCTGTCCGATCCCTCCGACGAGGTGGGCAACCATCTCATGGATATCGACGCGCTGGACAGCAAGGGCGTCAATCCCTACACCGATGTCTTCACCGAGAAGCAGGTCTACGAGACCTTCGGCGAAGTCAAGCACCCCTTCACGGGCATAGACTATATCGCGCTCTACAAGGAGTTCGCGGGCGAGGGCACCGAGATCATCCTCGCAAACCGTCCGCAGGAGATCCTAAAGTATACGGATGTCGTCATCAATGCGGATATCCACACCCGTTTCCGCACGCGCAGGCTGCTGCTCGAGGCGGGCGCCAAGAAGGTGGTCTCGCTGCACGAGATCCTGAGCGCTCCCGTGGACGGCAGCGGATACAATCCCGACTTCGGTCTTTTGGGCTCCAACCTCGCCACCGACGATTCCGTCAAACTTTTCCCGCGCGACTGCGGGGCGTTCGTCACCCGCGTGCAGGAAATGCTGCTCGAGCGCACGGGCAGGAGGGTGGAAGTCATGGTGTACGGCGACGGCGCGTTCAGGGATCCCGTGGGCAAGATATGGGAGCTCGCCGATCCCGTCGTTTCCCCCGGCTACACGAGCGGACTGGTCGGCACCCCCAACGAGCTCAAGCTCAAATATCTCGCCGACAACGCCGTGCCCGAGCTCTCGGGCGAAGCGGCGCGCGAAGCCATCAAGAAGATGATCAAGGCAAAGCCCGCCGATCTCTTCGCCTCGCAGGCGTCGCAGGGCACCACGCCCCGCCGCATAACCGACCTGCTCGGGTCGCTCGCCGACCTCACTTCGGGCTCGGGCGACAAGGGCACGCCCATCGTCTATATCCAGAACTACTTCTCCAACTACGCCGCCGACTGACGCGGACTGAGACATATCCCGCCGGGCGCATATGCCGCCCGGCTTTTCTTTTTGACAAAAAGGTCGTCCCTTTTCGGGGGAGCGGAACAAAACCGCGCGCCCCGCGGCGCATAGTCGGGGTATGTCATCTCAAAAAGTCCGCCCGCGCAGGCGCCGCGCGCGCAGGCGCTATCTCCTCTCACCCTCGAAAGCGGCGGGATACGCTCTGTCCGTCGCCCTCATATTCGTGTTCGCTGCCGCGGACGCGTTCGGGCAGGCGCTCGCCCTCGGGCTGCTTGTCGGGCTGGTCTACGCCCGCCGCAATCTGCTCGTCGTGGGCGGAGCGTATCTTGCGGCGTCGGTATGTTTCGACCTTGCCGTGTGGACCCCTCTCTATGCGGGCATCCCCGTGCTCGTGCTCTGGATCTTCTATTTTGCCCACCGCAGGGCGCGCAGGAATGTGGGAGTGTGGGCGTCGGCGGGAGCGGGGCTGATCTGCGCTCTCCCTTACGCCGTCATACGCGCGGTGCTCCACGGGGACTATCCCTCCGCGGCGCTGTCCTTCCTGCTCGCGGGCGCGGTCTCGCTCGCCTGTTCCTCGTTTTGTTATGCCGTATTCGTGCGCGGCACGATCACCCGTCTCGCTCCCGACGAGAAGATAGCCGCCGGCATAGCGGCGGCGGCTCTCGGCTACGCCGCCTGTTCCTGCGAGGCGGGAGGATTCTCGCTCGCGTTCGCGCTGCTCCCCGCGGCGGGACTCGTCATATCCTTCGCCGTGGGTCTTCCCGCGGGTCAGGTGTTCGCGGTCATGGCGGGGGTGGGCTCCGCGCTGTGCACGGGGCAGCCGCATATCGCCGCCTTTCTCGTGCTCGCGGTGAGCGTGGGCGGCTGGCTGCTGCCGCTCACGAGATGGAGCTCTGCGGCGGGCGCGCTCGCCGTCTACGGAGTGTTCGCCGCCTGGGCGGGCGACTACGGGTTCGGCTGGGAGAACGCGATCGCGGCGGGAGCGGGGCTCGCGGTCTTCCTCGCGCTCCCGCAGAGCGCGCTCATCGGACTGACGGGCGGAAGGGGAGGCAGGGAGACCGCCGTCACCGCCGTCATCAACCGCAGTCGCCGCGAGACCGCGGCGAGACTGTCTTCGGTCGGCAAGGTGTTCCTCGACATGGCGGATTCGCTGGCGGGAGCCGTGGGCGGGGCGGAGTTGTACACTCCCGAACGCCTGGCGTCCGAGGTCGCGAAGAACTACTGCGGCAGGTGCAAGAACAGGGAAGGCTGTTTTCCCGCGCTCGGCGGTGACACGACTTCGGTGCTGCTCCCCATGGCGAACGCCGTCCTCGCTCGCGGGCGGGTGACCATACTCGATATGCCGCCATTCGTGACGGGGAGATGCTCCGCCATGCACAATCTCGTCGCCGTCATGAACAGCGCGGGCGAGGCGTTCAGGCGGCGGATAAAAGCCGAGGGCGAAGCGGCGGAGACGGGCAGGCTGATGTCCGAACAGTTCGCGGGCGTGGCGCTGGTGCTGGACGGGCTTGCGGAGGAGTGCTCCGAAGGGACGGAATTCGGCGGCAGGACGGGCAGGGCGATAGGCGACGAACTGCTCAGGCACAACATAGTGGCGGGCGAGATACTCGTCGGCGGCGAGGGCGAGAGCACCCGCGTCTCGCTCAGCGTGCGCGAGGAGGACGCCGACAAACTCGTGTTGCCGCGCATTGTGTCCGCGGCGGTGGGGACGGCGCTCGAGACCGTCTCGGTCACCCGCAGCGGGGAGGGGTGCGTCGTGCATCTCGCCCCCAAACCTCTCTACGAAGTGGCGTACGGCGTGGCGGAAAAGAAACGCGAGGGCGAGAAGGTGTCGGGCGACAGCCACAGCGTGCTCTGTCCCTCGAGGAGAAGACGGCTGTTCGCGCTGTCCGACGGCATGGGCAGCGGCGAGGCGGCGGCGAGAGCCAGCGCGGACGCGGTCGCCATGGTGGAGAACTTCTACCGCGCGGGCATAGATCCCGCCGTGGTGCTGACGCTTGTCAACAAGCTCCTTTGTCTGACGGCGGCGGGCACATTTTCGTCCATAGACATCTCGGTGGTGGATACGGTGACGGGCGAACTCGACATAATAAAGATGGGCGCGGCGAGCACCTTCGTCGGCAGGGTCGGCAGCTTAGAGTCCGTGGCGTGCGAAGCCCCGCCCGCGGGCATACTCGAGAGCGCCCGCCCGCTCACCCTCCGCCGCCAGCTCTACGACGGCGACACGGTGATAATGATGTCCGACGGGGTGTTCGACGCTCTCGGCGAGAGGGGAGTCGCAGCCGCCGCCGAAGACGCCGCGACCTCAAACCCGCAGGTGCTCGCGGACAAACTGCTCGAGCGCGCCGCCGCTGAAGGAGCCTCGGACGACTGCACCGTGCTCGTCATGCGCCTTTACGCGACCTGAACTTGTTGCGAAAATGAGGTTTAGCAAAACCAAAACGCGCGATTAACGCGCGTTTTTGTGCGATATGTACCTTGCCGCCTGCTTATGATCTGGGCACGGGGAAGCGGCGGTTGTAGGCGCGGATGTTGGCGAAAGTCTTGCGGTTTTTGCGGTAGATGCGCTCGTAGACGGTGGAGAAGAGGACCTTGTACTGCTCGTGATTTTTCATGTCGGGCTCGTAGCACGCGCCCTCTCTCACCATATGTTTGATCGCCTCTTCGGGGGTCTTGTAGACGCCGAGCCCCATGTAGGTGAGCATGGCGCAGCCGAGCGCGCTGTTCTCGTAGGTCTGGGTCTTGCGCACGGGCAGTCCGAGTATGTCGGCGAGTATTTTACACACCCTGTCCGAGTTGGAACCGCCGCCCGAGATCATGACGCTGCTCGGGGTGGTGCGGGCGCGGGCGCAGATGGAGGTCAGACCCTCGTACAGTCCGAAGCCGATGCCCTCGATGATGGCGCGGTAGATATGCGCGCGGGTGTGGACATCCGAGAAGCCGATGATGGTGCCCTTGGCGCAGGGCTGTTTTATCTTGGGAGACCAATAGGGTTGCAGCACCAGCCCTTCGCAGCCGATCGGGACCTTATCGAGCAGGTCGTCGAGGAGCTGTTCGGGGGCGCAGCCCTTCTCTTTTGCCGCCGCCACCTCGGGTCCGCCGAACTGTTCCTTGAACCAGGTGACCATCCAGCAGCCGCGGAAGATCTCGACCTCGGGGTTATACATCCCCTTGATGACCGCGGGGTAGGCGGGCATGAACTGTTCGGGCTCGACATAGTTGCGGGTGGTGATCTGCACGGTCGCGGTGGTGCCCATGGACACGGACGCCCTGCCGTTGTCGAGGGTGCCGGTGCCGAAGGTCTCGCAGCCCTTATCCGAGCCGCAGGCGATGACGGGGAGCCCCTCTTTGAGCCCGGTCTCGGCGGCTGCCGCGGCGCTTATCCTGCCGATGAGCTTGGTGGAATCCACGATGTCCACCATCTTTGAAGCGTCGCAGTCGAAGAGGAAGCGGTTGACCGTCTTCTTGGTCTGCCAGCACTGTTTTTTGTAGTCGAAGGGGAGATGCCCGATCTGCGAAGCCACGCTGTCGCGGAGCTCGCCGGTGAGCTTGTAGTTGATATAACCCGAGAGCTGAACGATCTTGTCCGTCTTCGCCCAGATATCCGGCTCGTTCTCGTGCACCCAATTTATCTTGGTGGCGCGGCGGATGTTGCAGAAGGGCTCGTACATTCCCGCGAGGCGGAGTTCGGCGCGGTAGGGGAGGGGGATCGCCTCCTCGACGCGTGAGCATTCGCGCTCGTCCAGCCACACGATGAAAGGACGCAGGATGTTCCTGTCCTTGTCCATGAAAGTGATGGTGTCGCGGATGGTGGTGACGCCGACGGCGACTATGCGGTCAAATCCGAGGGGGTAGTCCTCTTTGAGGATGGAGATGGCTTTGACGAGACTGTTCCAATAGACCTCGGGGTGCTGCTCCGCCCAGCCGCTGCTTAAAGAAAAATAGGGCTCGAAGGGCACTTTCGCCTTGTCGATCTCGTTGCCGCGGTCGTCGTAGATGATGGTGCGGACGCTCTGCGTGCCGAAGTCGATCGAAAGGACATAATCCGTGCTCATAGGTTTCCCCCTGCGCCGCGGAAGCGGCAAGAAAAATATATCATTCCGCTTTGCGCGCTGTCAATACGCAAACGCCCGGGCCGCCGCCGTTTTCACGCGCACGCGAAATGCGCGCGCCGCCTTGCGCCGGCGGGCGAAATGAGGTATTATATGCGTGTCCCGCAAAAAGCCGCGGGGCGA